>JAGAEL010000192.1 GCA_017613085.1 Kiritimatiellia bacterium
GGCGCCCGCGCTCGACCGTCCGGCGAAACGCTACCTCGGCGAACTGGAACTCACCGCCGAACAACTGGGCGAACAAATCGCGCGGGGCGCCTTGCGTGAAGCCTTTTTAACCGGGCTTCCGCCGGTGCGGACGAAGGCCGCGTTCGAGGAACGGGCCGTCGAAGGGCGCGGGCGGCTTCCGCAGAAACTGACCGGACGGGGCAGGCTCGTCGCCGCCGTGCTGCACGCCGCCGCCGAAGCGGGCGAGCTGATGGAAGGGCAGGGGATACCGCAAGCGACGCTCGACGACCTCGCCGGACAACTCGCCTGGCTGGTCTTCCCGGGGTTCGCGGAGAGCGTTTCCGACGCCCGGCTCGCGGAATATCCGCGTTATCTGGAGGCGTGCCGCATCCGGCTGACGCGCGCGCGGCTCAACCCGGCGGGCGACGAACGGAAACAGGCGCAGATCGCCCCGTACTGGGAGCGTTATGAAACCTTCGTCACCGCCAAAACCCGCCCGCCCCACAACCCTGCGGCGTTGGAAGAATACCGCTGGCTGGTGGAGGAATTCAGAGTCTCCCTCTTCGCCCAGGAACTCCGCACGCCCGTCCCCGCCTCGGCAAAACGCTTGGATGAGAAATGGCGGGCTGTGCTGTAAACTACATCTTTTTGACGAGCCATGCCTTGAAGAACGGATTGACAAACCTGTATCTTCCGCCAAACTGGTAAATGACTCGTTTGTTGACGAGACGGTTAATCGCCGTCCGCAACGCACCGGTACTTGCCGTTCCCACATGCTGCATGAATGTTTCGGAAAAAATACGGGATGTGTCAAGTTCGGCGAAAGTACGCAAGACGGACATTTGTAACGGGGTCAATTGCCGCACGGTTTCCCCGAATGCTTCACCCTCGCGGGCAAAAATACAGTCCAGCGCATACGGTATGCCATCGACAGAAATTCTGGCTCCTGGAAGGGTTGTGTCCCAGATGGCCTCGCACAGTTCCTGTACGTCTCCCGTGACGGAATCGGCATATTCAATCAGTTTCCGAGCCGTATCGGAATCAACCCTACGATCTCCTTTTTGGAATCGATCTACGATAAAACGGACGAACTTGTCCGGCGCGATTGGTCCCACCGTAAACGTCACGGCCGACTTGAAGAACGGACTCTTACTGTCATCGAAAATCCGCATCATATCGTTACGGACACTCCCCGAGAAAAAATACGAAGTATCCGCTTGGAACTGAATCGTAGAACGCATCTCCGCAAGGACTGCGTCCGACCTCTCGATGTCAAGAATGTCCTGAAATTCGTCAAATACCACACACATACGTTCGTCTTTGGCAAGCTTACGTATCATGCCCATCACGACACCAAGCGAATCGGGGGCGTTCGCGGTGCGCGTGTCCACGGAAACCTGCGGCGTCCCGGTGTTGACATCGAACGACAGCGTCGGACGGAGCTGATGGACAAACGCCATGGCCTTTTTGATAAAAGGCAGGTTCTCATCCGCCTCGGCGATTCCATTCATCACTCTACGGCAAAAGTCGGAAAGCGTCCGTATGCAGTATAAATCGACGTACAGCATCTGCATTTTCCGCATACCGCCGATGGCATGTTTGATCAGCGAGGTCTTACCCATACGCCTTTCGCCCTGCACAACGACATTTTGCCCAGACTCGGCAAACCCCTTGAGTTGTCGTTCGAGTTCCGGTCTCGGACAGAAGAACTCGCCGTCAACAACGCATCCATACTTGAACGGATTCATGTCTTGCTCCTTTTAAAGCAACTTTTCATGCGCACTATTCTACTACTGTAAATAGAGCAAAATCAAGTATGAATTTCATGTTGTGTAATACCCCGAAATGTAGTATCGTGTCTGCGCAAAAGGAACACAGGTTCCGGTAACGGCTGTTCCTATTATGGAGAAGACCTATGAAATTCTATGGAAGAGAGAAGGAAATCGCATTTTTGCGCAAGATACGCGGTAATTCGCTGAATCATGCGCAGTTCACCGTCATAACAGGCCGTCGTCGTATCGGTAAGACGGAATTGATACGCCATGCCTACGAAGATCGCCCCTTTCTGTATTTCTTCGTCGCTCGTCGTACGGTACGGAAAAAGAGTTATGCGATTCGTTCCGCACCGAGATCCAAAACAAGCTCGGTGTGTTCCTTCCGGGCGAACAGTCCAGTTTCAAGGACATCTTCAAATGGGTGATGCGCTATTCGTGCGAACACCCCACAACCCTTGTGATAGATGAATTCCAGGACTTTCGGCGTGTTGACGCGGCGATCTTTAGTGAGATGCAGCGAGAATGGGACGAATACCATTCCAACGCCAAGCTCAACCTTGTGGTTTGCGGTAGCCTTAACACGCTCATCAACCGCATCTTCCGCGACGGCAAGGAGCCGCTTTACGGTCGCGAGACTGGTTTTCTCAAGATCGCGCCGTTTCCAACGGCAACACTGAAGGAGATCCTTTTCGACCATGCGCCGAAATCCACGCCCGACGACCTTCTTGCGCTCTTTTCGCTAACGGGCGGCATCGCGAAATATGTCTCTCTGCTGATGGATCATGGAGTCCGTACCCGCGACGAGATGATCGAGGACATGATCGGCGAAGGGTCGATCTTTCTGGAGGAAGGACGCGCCGGACTTGTCGAGGAATTTGGCAAAGACTACGGTACTTATTTTTCAATCCTTTCCGCTATCGCGGGTGGTCGGACGGAACGTGCGGAGATTGAGCGCACCGTGGGCGTGGGCGACCTGGGCGGATATCTCCAGCGGCTTGAGAAGGACTATCAAATCATCGCCCGCAACCAGCCGCTTTTCGCCAAACCGTTCGCAAAGAATCTGCGGTATCGTATCCGCGACAACTTCTACCTTTTCTGGTTTCGCTTTATCGCCAAACACAGCGCGGCGGTGGAGCTTGGCGCTTTCGGGCAGTTGCGCGAGATTGTCCGCCGCGACTGGAATATTTTCAGCGGATTCGCCCTTGAACGCTACTTTACTGCAAAACTGGCCGAGACCGGGCTCTATACACGGATCGGCGGATGGTGGGACCGAAAAGGTGAAAACGAAATCGACCTTATCGCCGAAAGCGCGCTTGACCATGTCGCGACATTCTACGAGATCAAGCGGAACATCGGGAATATTTCGCTTCCCCTCCTTGAATCCAAGCGCGATACCTTCCTCCGCGTCACGGGGGAATACTCTGGCTGGCAGACGCCTTGCCGTGCCCTCTCCCTCGCGGATCTGTAGCCTGCTTATCGTGCCAACAGCTGGATCCCGCCCACGAGTGCGCCGAGGACGTATCCCAGCACTTGGATCGCGCTCAGGTGCTGGGCGGCGAGTTCGTTGAGTATCCTGTGGAAGTGGGCGATGTCCTGCGCGTTGATCGCGTCCTCGACGCGCTCCGCCAGGCGCAGTTTCTCCACGAGCGCATCCTTGTTCTCCGCCAGGTAGGCGAGAAGCCGGTCTTTGGCGTTGGGGAGCGCGGTATTCTCCACCCAGTTCCACAATTTTTCGGAGGAGAAGGCGCGGGAGACGAGTTTCGGGATTTCCTCGCGCACGTATTGGGTGATAAACGCCCGCCCTTTCCGCTTCAATTCGCCCGTGAAACCCTCCAGTTTCACGCGCCCCTGCTCGCTCTTCAGCCATTCTCCCGCCTTCTCGCCGACCAGCAACAGCTTGTCGCGGAACATGTCCTGCGTGGACTGCGCTGAAAGCCATTCGGCGAGCAGACTGCGGATCACCGCCTCGTCGGCGAAGAAATCCATGATGGGATCCACCAGGAAATCGGGAAGGAGGGGTAGTGCGCTGAGGTGGGCGCGCAACCGTGTGCGGATCGTCCGCACCAGTTCGGGGGCGTTCGTTTGGATCACCTCGATGATTTTCTTCGCGAGGAAATCGCGTGTCTCCGGATCCTTCAGGCGGGGGGCGAGGGTTTCGTCCCAGAACGTCTGCAGCTGGTCGGGGGTGATGAACCGTTCGAGGATTCCGCCGACCGCGTTCTCGATTTCCGGGACAAGCAGCCGCACGATGTCCTCCTCGTGCCGTTGCAACATCTCCTGCGCCATCTTGCGCCCCTTTTCCATCGTTTCGGGGCGGGACAGGAACGAACGGGCCTCCTGTTCGAATTCGGCGATCAGGGCTTCCGCCGGCAGCAGTTCGTTCCCGACCTGATGCCCGATCTGCCGCGCCATGTTCGCCTTGTTGCGCGGGAGAAGCCCCTGCGGCCAGACGAACAGCCACTTTTTTTCCTCGTAGGGCCGGAAGAGCATGAGGATGGCGAGCCAGTTCGTGACATAGCCGATCGCGGCGGCGATCAAGACCGTCAGTACCCGCCCCGACAGCCACGTCGGCAGGCACCCCGACACATCGACGCCGAAGCGGCCGAGCACGCCGTTCACCACCACGTAGCCGCACGTCACGAAGCTGAACGGCAGCAGCACCAGTTCCGCCAGCGCGAATCCCCTCGCCGCCAGCCCTTTTTCCGGATTCCGGATAATCGCCCAGCGAAGCCCGAAACCCGAATTCGGCCCCGCATCTTTGACGGTCGTTCCCATACCGATCCCTTTCACGATTGAACAGCCTGAAAATCGCGACATTGTACCAAATGATTCTCCGTCGGACAATAGGTATTGTGAAAGCGGGTGTTTTTTGCTATGCTGTTTTCTTCAACGTTCACATGAGTCACCAGGAGGAGGCTATACGATGGAATCGTCGGAAATCATTCGTTCGTTTTGCGAGAAGATCGGTATCGGTTATGAACCCGATGCCGACGGCGTGTGTTCGTTCGAGGCGGACGGGCTACTCGTCTCGATACACGACCTTCGCGAGCTCGACACCATCGCGCTTGTCGGTGACCTCGGCGAGCCGCCGCCGGAACGGCTCGAACTCCTTTACAAAACCATGCTCGAATCGAACCACCTGTTCGGTGGAACCGGCGGCGCCACGTTGTCGCTCGATCCCGCGACGGGGCACTTCGCCCTCTGTCTCGCCATGCCGTGCCGGGCGCTCGACGCCGATTCCTTCTACGCGGCGACGGAGCGTTTCGTGTCCACGATGGAGACGTGGAAAAAGCTCGTCGGCGATTTTCGTTCGGTTTTGCCGCCCCTTGCGGAGACGGAGGCGGAGATGCCGCGCGGTCTTTCGGATGCGGGCTTTATGCAGGTGTAGCCGAACAGCGGTTTTGAGGGTGTGAAGTGTGTAACCTTTTCCTCGTAAACGTGTAAACCGTTTAATCAATCTCATTCCAGAACAGAAAGGAGATTGGCCATGCCTACCAACGTCAGTGGTTATAACCCGGTGTTCCGTTCATTCGTGCAGTTCGCACAGACCAACCTCGACGCGGGAGAAAAGAAGGCCATCGCGAACGCGACGGTCCAGACGCCCCTCGACGGGCGCAAGATCCTCGCCATCAGCGCCTCGAAGGGCGATCGCGTGGGCGCTATCTTCACCCGCACGGCCGGCGAGCAACGCGCCAACGATGCCACGCGCACACTCTTCCTCAGATCCGTCGTCAACCTCTTCGGCGGGGCGTCGAAGATTCCCGCCTCCGTCCGCGAGGCCCTCAACCTAGAGGACTTCGGTTGCGGGAAGCCGCTCACCGCCCGCCGCATCATGGCCGTGAAGGAGGCGATCGACGCGCACTTGTCCGCCGTTCCCGACACGCTCGACGTGACGGTCGAAGGCCAGACCGTCACCTTCGAGAAGTGGCACTACGAGCGGATGGTTGACGCGATGCCTGAATCGGAACGGCCTCGCGGCCTTGCCGGGCGCGCCCAGCTCGCCACCCAGCTCCAGACGCTTCTCGCCTCGCGTATCGCCAACGGGCTCACGATCCTCCGCGACGTGCGCGCCGGCAACGGCAACCTCCATCGCGCCACGGCGGAAAACGTCTCCGACCTCACCCTCGCGCTCCATACGCTCGGACTCCGCAACGGCGAAAAGATGCCGAACGGTTCGTTCTCGGTCGCCGACCCCGACGGCAAGCTCGCGAAGTGGCTGGACACCTCCCCCGACGTCTACCTGCGTTCGTCGTCGCACCTCGAAGCCTACCAGAAGATGAAGGTGGACGGGCACGCCAATATGCTGCGCGGAATCGACGTCCCGGAAGGACGGCACGGGCTCATGGCCGGTATGCGGACCGTCCACTACGGCACCATCCCCGACATCAACCACCTTGAAGACGCCGACGGCTGCGGCCCGAAGCGCCGCCTCTTCCTCAAGTGCGAATCGCACGGCGCGTTCCACAACACGGCTTGGGACAAGGATATGCAGGCCGCGCTCTCGCCGGGGATGAGGCCGCGTGAAGCCCGCGACGGCGACTGGGCGGAATCCCTCCGCCATGCGTTCTCGTTCATAGAGACGCGCGGTGTCGATCCCACCCAGGGCGGGGCGCGCAAGGAGCACATGACCCGGAACGTCAAGGAGGCCTACAAAAAGGCGGTTGACGACCTCAAGGCGGCGGGGCGCAAAGACCTGGCGGACATCCTGGCCTCCCGGAACGTCGAAAAAGGCGGCGCGATGCTGCTCTTGGACAACCTCAACAAGGCCGTCGCCGCCGATCCGGACTGCCGCTTGCTCGACACCATCGCGCAAGACTTGCTGCGGGCCGCCCAGCAGGACGCCGCCGGCCTGCACGGCGCACCCGACAACCGCCTCGGCAACGAAATCATGATCGAGGTTCAGGATATGGCATGACCTTGGCATCCCTGCGCCTGTAAACGAGATGGAACAGCGACGTTCGTCGCCTGGTTCTTGCGAAGAGGCGCGGGGGAAAGGGACAAACGAGACAAACAGGACAAACGGGACATCATTGTCCGTGTTGTCGTTTTCATCTCGCGCGGAGGAAAAATCGGGAGGGTTGCGCCCCGTCGCGACCGAGTGGCTGTCGGATGTCGGGCGTCGCCTGTCGTGCGGGAGGGCGCGTGTCCCCACGCGCCGCATGGGAACGGACGCGACGAAGCGCGTCCCTCCCTGTTTTTGGAATCTCTGCACCCGGTTACAAAGTCTTTGACATTTCAGGCGTTCTTTTGTATACATGAATGCGCAGAAAGGAACTGGATCATGGAATTCAACGAACTGATCTCCGATTTCGCCACTCGCCACGGTATCGAGGGGCTTTCCGCCGAACACGGCGCGACTGCGCTTGACGTGGACGGCATCGTCGTCACCCTCGTCGAAAGCGGCGACGCCCTCATCGCCACCGCCGAAATCGGTGAACCGCCCGTCGAAGGACGCATGGAATTCGCCGACGCGCTTCTGGAGGCGAATCTCGGCGCGGACGCCGTTTTCGCCAAAAACCACGAAAACGGGCAGTACATCTTGGAACGCCGCCTCGCACTCGCCGCATTGGACGGTGCGGCCTTCGACGTCGCGCTCGGAAACTTTGTGAACCAGACGGAAACATGGCGCAAGTTCTTGGCGGACTTCCGCCCCTTCGCGGAAACGGCGGCGGAGGCGGAAATCGAGTCCCCGGCCTTCGGCGCGGGCGGCTTCATGCAGGTGTAGCCGTAACCTGTACGCACATTCAAGGGCACGAAAATCTGCAAATCGGGATTTCGTGCCCGTTTTATTTCCCGCAGCCAGGTTTTTGAAATGTAACCTTTTCGATTTCGGCGCGTAAACCAGATGAAACGCAACCACACCACGAAAGGAGTTCATCATGAGTTTCGATCTTCACGCACTTAACGGCTTCCGCACCGCCAACTTCGATGGTGCCGACGCAATCGCCAACGTCGGAAAGAACGGTACCATCCGGCAGAAGGGGTCTTACCACGGCCCCCTCGGGAAAATTTTCCGCGCCTCCGCCACCAAGAACGCCAACAACGCCGTCCGTGCCGAGCTGCTATGCTCCCTCGGGAACGCCTTCGGACTCGAAGGCGTGGGGCGGAACGAGAAGGGTGTGGCCACTTTCTCCAAGGCGTTCATGGACAGCCTTGAAAAGCTTCTCGGTTCCGCCTTCAAGCGTGACGACTTCGAGATCGCCGCCGACGGGACGGTCTCTTCCGGCAAGCCCCTTACGCAACGCCGCATCTCCGCCATCATCAAACAGGCGACCCTTGCCGGCAAGGGCGAATACGACCACGACACCTACAAGGCCAAGCTCGACCACGTGAAAGAGGCCATCGCCGCCTTCCCTGCGGACAACGGCAACGTCAATGCCGCCGTCCGGCACTTTGAGAAAGTCGCGAAACTGATGACCTTCGTCAAGGACGAACTGCCCAGGCTTATCGAGGAGAACGACGAGTTCAATCCGAAGGAGGAAGAATCCGAAGAGAATCCGAAGTTCCTGCTCAACGACCTTAGTAAAGGCAATTTCTGCCAGCGTCCGCTCGTGTCGATCAGCCGGGCGTCCGGTTATATGCAGGACAAGGTCGGCGAACTCTTCCACATCCAGGAGAACATCCTCGGCAACGGGATTGCCCACTTCGCGGATCTCAAAGACCCCAAGGAGCAGATCACGTCCTACCTCGACCGCGTCTGCAAGTCGTTCGTGATGACCTCCGTCGATCTCTTCCTCGACGCCGAGAAGGCCGGCAAGCTCGAACAGTTCTTCGACTGCCTGAGCGGCACCTGGCCCTGCATCGAGGGCAAGACGACAGGACTCATCGAGTTCCGTCTGAACAACCTCCCGAACGTGGAGAACGTCCCCGTCGCGACGCACGACAAGGATCAGCCGCTCAACCAGTGCATGGGACGCGAGATCGCCGCCATCGTAAAGGCGAACCCGAACGTCGAAGGGTGGAAGGATGTCGCCGACCAGGTCAAGAAGAACCTCATCGGAACGATCCGCCCGATCGACATCGCGGAGAAGCAGGTCACCACGACGAAGGACGGCGAGGAGCTTGTTACCTACACGTTCAAGCCGCTCCTCGGCGAGACCGGGAAGCCGGTCATCCGCGCCATCACCGAGGCGGATATCGACGCCCTCGGCGAGGCCGTGATGGACACGATCCTCTACGGTTGAGACGCCTGTCTCAAAACAAAAAGGGGGCGGTGCGCAAGGCACCGCCCCCTTTTTACAAAAGGTGGAAAACTACTTCTTCGTGGCTTCCTCGACCTTTTTCTTCGCAGCCGCGGCAGCGTCAGAAACGGCTTCGCCGGCTTTCTTGGCGCCTTCTTCGACCTTCTTGGCAGCGTCCTTGGCGGCCTTCTCGGTCTTCTCGATCGCGGTGTTGGCCTGCTGGGCCGTCGTTTCGTTCTTCTCGCAGCCGACAAACGCAGTCGCGGCGGCGAACATCAGAGCAACCATCATCAGATTCTTCATCTTTTAGTCCTTTCCTGTTCTCTTCGTGAGAACGTGGGGGACACGTTAGCAGACCTGAAAGCAAAAAGCAAGGAAAATCATCCTTCTTAAAAAGCGGGATTGACAAAGGCGCGGGGAAACTGGGATAATCACCCCGTTCTGCGCGGGAAGGTCCCGTACACGAAAGAAAGGATTGTTGAAAATGTCTGACACGTCGATGCCCCTCAACACGCGCATCAAACTGAGCGCGATGATGTTCTTGCAGTTCATGATGCTGCCCTGCTGGTTTATCCCCATGTTCGCCTACGTGAACAAGATGGAAGGCGGCGGACAATGGGCTTTCTGGTGCGGGATGATCATGGCCTTCGGCAACATCACCGCGCCGCTGTTCGGGATGTTCTCCGACCGTTTCATGAATTCGGAGAAGGTGCTGGCCCTCTGCAACTTCGCGGGCGCGGGCCTGCTGCTCTGGGCCTGGAAGATCCAGGATCCGAAGATGCTCTTCATCTGCCTGCTGCTCGTGATGCTCTTCTATATGCCGACCTGGGCGATCACCGCGAACATCGCGATGTCGAACAGCACCACCGAGGCATTCCCGCAGATCCGCGTGTTCGGTTCGCTGGGCTGGGTCGCCTCGGCGGTTTTCTCGCTTATCGGCACCAAGTTCTTCGGCATCGAGAACTTCGACTCGACCAGCCACATCTTCCTCAGCGGCGCGATCGCGTCCGTCCTCGGCGGCGTGCTGGCGTTCTTCCTGCCGCCCACCCCGCCGAAGGCGAAGGGAACGCCGATGTCCATCGCCGACGCGCTCGGGCTCAAGGCGTTCGTGCTGTTCAAGCGCCCCGACTTCCTGGTCTTCGGCGTGTTGATCCTGCTGGCGATGATCCCGTTCCAGTGGTATAACGTCTACAACGGCCAGTACCTCACCGAAAAGGGCTTCAAGTTCCTCACCCTGACCACGAACCTCGGCCAGGTTTTCGAGCTGGTCTTCATGTTGATGATCCCGTTCATCCTCAAGAAAGCCGGCTACAAGTGGGGCATGGTGATCGGCCTCCTCGCGCTCGTCGTGCGCTACGGCTGCTTCTACTTCGGCGCGACCGGCGTGAACGCCCTCGACTTCGGCGGTATCTTCGTCCACGGCCTGATCTTCGGCCTGTTGATCATCGGCTCGCAGATGTACGTCGATGCGGCGGCGCCGGCGGAACTTCGCGGCCAGGCGCAGGGGTTGATCGGCCTGATCACCTTCGGCGCGGGCACGCTGCTCTCGAACTGGGTCTTCCAGAAGATCCTCGACGCGAACATCGCGGATGCCGTCGCCAAGACCCACACCTGGACGAAGCCCTACCTCTACGCGGTCATCATGGGCGCCGTCCTGGCGGTGCTGATGGCGGTGCTCTTCCAGCCCCGTACCGAGAAGAAGGCGTAGCCGTTGGCCGTCCTTCTTCCAGTCGAACGGAAAACAGCCAAGGCGAGGATTTTCCTCGCCTTGGTTTATTTCCTTTTGATCCTCGGCGGTCTCACCATGGTCTGGCCCTTCCTGGTCATGGTCGCCGCCTCGTTCTCCAGCGGGTACGACTACTATCGGTTCTCGCCCGCCGTCCGTGCGGTGTGGGATCGCGGCGACCGCTTCCTGCGGTACGTCGCCTCCAACTACGCGCGCTTTCCCTCCGACATCTACCCCGACGCCCCGTCCTACTGGAGCAGCTGGATCGTGGTCTCCCGCGACACGAAGGCCGCCGGCGCCTTCGCCCGACGCGAACTCGCCCGCCTCGACGACCCCGCCACCGCCGCCCGTTGGAACGCGATGGCCGACGACTACGCCGCGTTCAACCGTGCGTACGACATCCGCAACTCCGTCTGTTCGTTCGACCCGCGCGACGTCGCCCCGTTCGTCCGCAGAACGTTCGAACGCCGGCTACGCGAGCGCCGCGCCGCCGGCGAGGCGCTGCCGGGCGTCACCGCGCTCGACCTCCTGAACCGCGAGTGGCCGGTCCGTTACTCCTCCTTCTTCGGTATCCGTATGCTCTCGCAGGGACGCGCCCCGCTGCATCATGCGACGTGGGACTATCCGCCCGACGACCCGAAGATGGAACTCTTCCAGGCGTTCAAGAAGGCTTACCGCGACGAGGCGACCGTCCCGATGTCGCGTACCGTTCCCTACGCTTCGCGTCCCCTCTGGCGCGCTTTTTTGCGGCGTCACGGCGAGACGGACGCCGCCCGCGCCGACGCCGGGTTCTACAACCCCGCCGATCCGCGCTGGGATGCTTTCCTCCACGAAGCCTATCCGCGCCGCCTTCTCCGTGTCCGCGTGACGCCCGCCTTGACCGGGGCGTACCGCCGCCACGTCGCGCAGACCTGCCGCACGCCGGAAGCCTACCGCCGGCTCACCGGGCGCGCGCTCCGTTCCTTCGACGAACTCGAACTGCCCGCCTATGAGAACTCGACGCTCTGGCGTAACTTCATTCCGCAAGTCCCTCTGGCGCAACTCGACGTGCTCAGCGCCGAACGCGCCTGGTGGGAATTCCTGCTGGACAAGTACGGGAGCCTCGAAGCGGTCAACCAGACCTACGGCTGGACGCTTTCCCGTCCTGAAGACGCACGGATTCCGTTGCGCGAGGCGATGGCCGTCTCGTTTGCACGGGAAGGGACGAAAGATTTCCTGCGCGGCCTTTTCGCGAATTACCGTACGGTGGGCGAATACCTCTTCCTGCGCGGCAGGGCTTTCGGGAACACCGTCCTGCTGGTGGTTCTCTCGATCCTCGCCTCGCTCACGGTGAACCCGTTGGCGGCTTACGCGCTCTCGCGTTTCCGGTTGCGCGCGACGGAAAAGCTGCTGCTTTTCCTGTTGGCGACAATGGCCTTCCCGGCGGCGGTCACGGCAATCCCCGGCTTCCTGTTGATCCGCGACCTCGGACTGCTCAACACCTTCGCCGCGCTCGTGCTTCCGACGTTGGCGAGCGGGATGTCGATCTTCATTTTAAAGGGGTTCTTCGACGGGCTTCCGCGTGAACTCTACGAAGCGGCGGAAATCGACGGCGCGGGCGAACTGCAAATCTTCTTCCGGATCACGCTGCCGATGTGCGCGCCGATCCTCGCCGTCAACGCGCTCACCGCGTTTGTCACCGCCTACAACAGCTGGGAATGGGCGCTGCTCGTCTGTCAGGAGAAGAGCAAATGGACGCTCGCCGTCTGGATGTACCAGATGAGCCAGGAATTCAGCGGGCAGCCGTGGGCGGTCATGGCGGGGTTCGTGCTTGTTTCGATTCCGACGGCGATTGTTTTTATCGCTTGCCAGAAGGTCATTTTGCGGGGCATTGTGCTACCGAGCATGAAGTAACGCTGTAAGCCCCTCCCACCCGGAGGCGCGGGTCATGTTCGGGGCAAGCGTGTAGGCGGCGTTCCAGGGGCGGTCGAATACGAAGATGCGGCAGCGGGCGCGGGGTGCGAGGAGGTCGAGCGCGTCCGGGGAATCGTCGATTGCCGCATCGAAAGGGATGGCGGCGAACTCCTGCGGCGACAAGGCGCGGCGTCCGTCCGGCGTCCGTTCGCCCCTTGCGCGTCCGTACTTGTCCACGGTGAGGATTTCAAACGAGGTGAAACCGCGTCGTGCCAGCCATTCCCGCGAGGCCGCCTCCGTCGAAACGGGACGGCCGGTGACGATGCAGACCGTATGCCCGGCGGCGGCGAGACGGCGGAGGCCTTCTTCCGCGCCCGGCGCGGGCGGGAGGGCAAGCAGGAACGAGGACTCGTGCGCGTGCCGCATAAGCGTCTCGATCTGTTCCTCGTCCAGATGGAACGCGCGTTGCAGGTTGAACCGCGTGATCTGTTCGTAGGGGACGTTCCGCCCGAACAGTTCGTTCGCCAGACGGGAAAGCGTCCGTGCCGTCTCGCAAAGCACGTCGTCGAAATCCACATACACACGCATCGACCTTCTCCTTTCAACGCCTTGCGAGGGCGGCCAGCATGGCGCCGATGTCCGCCTCCCGCCCGGTCCAGATTTTGAACGACGCGGCGCCCTGGCGCGCGAGCATACCGAGGCCGTTGAACGCCTTGGCTCCTGCGTCGAGCGCGGCGGCCATGGTCGGGGTCGCGGGGGAGGTGTAGACGATGTCGTACAGGACCTGGCCTTCGCGGAAAGCCGACGAAGGCAGGGCCGGTGCGTCATCCGGATGCAACCCCGCCGTCGTGCATTGCACAATCACGTCGCAGGACTTGGTCTCCTCCGGGGAGAGGCCGTCGAGCGGCAGCGCATCGACACGGACTGCCGGGCATTTCGAGCGGATTTCGTCGGCGACGGAACGGGCGCGGGCGAACGTGCGGTTGACCAGCGCGAGCGAGGCGGCGCCCGCCGCCGCGCAACCGATGGCGATCGCGCGGCCCGCGCCGCCGCACCCGACCACCATCACGCGCCGGCCTTCCGGGGCGAGTCCCGCGCACACCTCCAGATCCTGCAGGAATCCAGCCGCATCGGTGTTGAATCCCGTCGTCGTCCCGTCCGCCTCGAATCGCACGGTGTTGACCGCGCCGAAGAGGCGGGCAGAGGCGTCGAGCCGGTCTATCAGCGGGAGGACCGCGACTTTGTGCGGCACCGTCAGGTTCAAACCGAGGTATCCCTCCGCACGGCGTGCGTCCAGCGCGGCGGCGAGGTCTTCCGGCGCGACGTCGAAACAGCGATACGCCGCGTCCAGTCCGAGCGCGCGGAACGAGGCGGTATGCATGACGGGCGAGAGCGAATGTCTGACCGGATGGCCGAAGAGACCGAACTTCATCATGCCTCGTCCCGAAGTTCCGGCGAACGGTCCACGGCGATCACGCCGGTGCGCGAGATGGAGAGAACCTTATAGGGCTTCAGCAGCTGGAGGAAATCGGCGACCGTCTCCTGGTTGCCGGCCATCTGGATGGTGACGGAATCCTCCTGTACGCCGACGACGCGGGAACGGAAGAGGGTGGCGAGGTCTAGCAGTTCCGCCCGTATGGTGTGCTCCGTCGTCGCGACGCGGACCAGGATCAGCTCGCGGTCGATATGGCGCCGGTGCGTCATATTCACCACGTCCAGCACGTCGATCTGCTTCTGGAGCTGGTGGATCACCTGCGTGATGATGTGGTCGTCCCCCGGCACGACCATCGTCATGCTGGAGACCGTGGGGTCGGCTGTCGGCCCCACGTTCAGCGTCTCGATGTTGTAACCCCTCCCGGAGATGAGGCCCACGATACGCGCCAGGACGCCGGGCTGGTTTTCGACAAGGCAATTGATGATGTGATTCATGGTGCGTTGAGTGTACCAAGGAAAGCAACCGCCGGGCAAATGGAAAATGCAGTTCGTTTTACGCCCGCACATTTTTACGCGGTAGTTTCTTGAAATCTCCGCCGCGAACGTCTATACTGAAGCCCTTACACAAAGGAATCACACGATGAGTGTTCAATCTTTCTTGTCAGGCTTTGCGTTCTTTCTGGCGGTGGCCGCAACGGCGGCGGAGACGGTCACGGACGTGAAAACGCACGAACCGATCGACGTTCCCGCGAACCGGAAGGCCGGTACTCCCGTCGAGTTGTCGAAACCGCTTCCCGCCGATCCTGCCGCCGTCGAAAAGACGGAAAAGCAGACCGGGTTCGTCGTCCGCCCGGGCATGGCCCGCATTTCCTCCGGCGAGAACGTCGGCACGAACGCGGACCACGACATCGGTTCCTACCGGATCCGGATGTTCGAGCCGTTCCACATGGACTTGACCGAGGTCACGTGGAAACAGTGGAACGAAGTCCGCGAGTGGGCGATGAAACGCCTGGACGTGGCGGAGAGCGAGCGCCCCTTCTTCGTCTACGAGTTCGACGGCCCCGGCATCGGCAAGGCGGACGACCATCCCGTCGTCTCCGTCACCTGGTTCGACAGCCTCCGCTGGTGCAACGCGCGCAGCGAGAAAGAAGGGCTTACCCCCTGCTACACGGTCGGCGGCGAGATCCTGCGCCGCAAGGCGGAGACGCCGCCCGACTGCAACCCCTCCTCGTCCGGATACCGCCTTCCGACCGTCCAGGAGTGGACGTACGCCGCGCGCGGCGGGTTGATCGGCAAGCGGTTCCCGTGGGGCGAGACCATTTCGCACGACAACGCCAACTACTACAGCGCCGTCGAGATGCGCGATGCCGAAGGGCGCCTCTACGACGTCAGCAAGACGCGCGGCTGCCATCCCGCGTACGCCTCCGAACCCTTCCCCTTCACCAGCCCCGTCAAGTCTTTCCCGCCCAACGCCTACGGTCTCTACGACATCGTCGGGAACGTCGCGGAGTGGGCCTGGTCGCCGAAAGGGGCCAGCCGCGTGGCATGCGGCGGAAGCTGGGATGCCGACGCGCGCGGTCTCCGCAACGCTTCGACCTCCGTCCACAACGGTCCGGGAGAACGCGACGACACCATCGGTTTCCGCACGGTCCGCCGCGCCGGGCAATAATCGTACAAGGAGGAAGGAACCATGCAGCTTGAAATCCTGCCGGTCGGCGCCTACGAAGCCAATTGCATCCTGCTCTGGGAAGATCCCGCGAAGGCGTGGGTGGTCGATCCCGGCGCCGACGGCCCGGTGATCGTCAGACGCCTGAAGGAACTCGGTCTCACGCCGGGGATCATCCTGCTCACGCACGGCCATTTCGACCACATCGGCGCGGTCAATGCCGTCGTTGACGCCTTCCCGGCCGTTTCCGTCCGCCTCTCGAAGGAGGACGCGCTTTTCGCCTTCTCGCCCATGAACCAGACCGCCGGTTATCCGCCGACGAAGCGGCCGGCCACGCTGGACGCCACGATACGCGAGGGCGACGTCCTGACGTGCGGCGGGCTTTCCGCGAAGGTGATGCAGACGCCCGGACACACGCCCGGTAGTTGCTGTTTCGCGTTTGAGAAGCAGAGGCTGTTGCTCACGGGCGATACGTTGTTCTGCGGTTCCTGCGGGCGCACCGACTTCCCCGGCGGAGACTGGCGGCAGATGGGCGAATCGCTCAAACGCCTGCGCGACCTTCCCGACGATTACCGCGTCATCTGCGGCCACGGGCCGGAGACGACGATCCTCGCCGAAAAACAAGACAACCCTTATTTCCAGGCGTGACGTGACGCAACAGGACATCCTTTTCTACGCGACGCTCTTCGGGTTCTTCTCGCTTTTCTTCGGGCTCTGCATCGGCAGTTTCCTGAACGTCTGCATCTGGCGTATCCCGCGCGGAGAGTCGATCGTCCGGCCCGGTTCGCACTGTCCGAAGTGCGGCGCGGCGATCCGCTGGTATCAGAACATCCCCGTGCTCAGCTGGCTTTGCCTTCGCGGGAAATGCGCGAACTGCCGGGAACCGATCTCGTTCCGCTACACGCTTGTCGAACTGTTGACGGGATTGCTCTTTCTGGCGGTCTATCTGCAATGGGCGTTGCCTTCGCCGCTCAAGCTGGTCCCGATCGAGAGTCCGGCGATAATCCCCTGCTACTGGCTGTTGCTGGCGGGGCTGGTCGTCGGTACCTTTGTTGATTTCGAACATTTCATCATCCCCGATTCCGTGACGCTCGGCGGCATGGCGGTCGGGCCGGTCCTCTGCTGTTTCGTTCCGCAGTTGCAGGGCGAGACGGTCTGGTACAAGGGGCTGCTCTGGTCGGCCGTCGGCGAGGCGGTCGGTTTCGGCACCTTGTTCCTCGTCGGATGGCTCGGCGAAAAGGCGTTCAAGAAAGAGGCGATGGGGTTTGGCGATGTGAAACTGCTGGGCGCGATCGGTGCCTTCCTCGGATGGCGGGCGACCTTGTTTGTGATTTTCGCCTCGTCGCTGTTGGGCAGCGTCTGCGGGCTTATACTGATGGCGTGTCGCGACGTGAAAATGCAGAGCCGCATCCCGTTCGGGCCGTACCTGGCGGCGGCCGCCGTCATCTGGCTTTTCTGGGGGGAGTGGCTGTTGTACGGCTACATCCTACTGGCGGGGGGCAAATGAACGACGCATTTCCCGTCGTCGAAATCTTCGCTTCGCGGCAGGGCGAAGGGGCGAACACCGGACGCGAGGCCGTCTTTCTGCGGCTCGGCGGCTGCAACCTCCATTGCCCCTGGTGCGACACGGATTTCACGGCGGTTGAATCGCTCGACGCAGAGACGATCATGTGTCGCGTCGCCGAAGCCTCCCCGGTGCGCGCCTTGATCGTTACCGGCGGCGAGCCGACAATCCACGCCGGACTCGGCGCGTTGCTCGCCCGTTTCAAACGCGACGGCTACTGGATCGCGATGGAGTCGAACGGGCTTCGTCGCCCGGCGGCGGACGTCTCCGCCAACCTCGACTACCTCGCCGTCTCGCCCAAGGTCGCCTTCGCGGAACGCTACCGGGCGGAGACGATGGCGCGTGCGGCCGACGAAGTGCGGATTGTCGTGGACGGGCCGGTGCGCCCCTTCTGCGACCTCATGCGCGGCCTTATCCAGGCGCCCCGCTATTTCCTTTCCCCCTGCGAACGGGGCGGGACGTTTAATTTTGAAGAGACGGCGGCCCTGCTCGGGGAACTCAACGCCTCGGCGCGTGAACCGCCCTGGCTGCTCTCCGTGCAGCTTCACAAACTCGCCGGTTTCCGGTGAGGACAGGGTTAGCCGACGACGATATCCTCTTCCGAATAATGGATCCGCTGCGGTTCCTCGTGCCCGCTCATGGTGACGGCGATCGTCAACGGGCCGAGGCGTCCGACGAACATACAGAAAATCAACAACAGCCGCGTCTGCGGCCTCAACGTCGCCGTCGTGTCCATGCTCAGGCCGGAGGTCGAACAGGCCGAAAGGGTCTCGAAAAACAACCGGGGCGCCCTGTCGGCGGCGACCGACGGCTCGATGCAGACCATCGTGAAATAGGCGGCCGCGATTAGACTGCTCAGCAGGAGAACGATCACGATGGATTCGCGGACGGCGGAATTCGGGACCGTGCGGGCGAAGATCACCGTTTCGTTCCGTTTGTGGCACATCGCCAGAACCGTCATCAGGAGGATGACCATCGTCGTCGTCTTGGCGCCGCCGGAAACCGACGCCGGCGAACCGCCCACGAACATCATGAACTCCGTGATCATCCGCGTCCCCTCGTGCAGCCCGGTGGTCGGCAGGATGGTGAATCCCGCCGTTCGCGGCGAGACCGCGTGGAAGGCGGCGCACCAGAGTTTCCGGGCGGCCGGCATACCCTGCAACGTGCCGTTCCATTCCAGCGCGAGCGTGGTTGCGAACGCGAACAACAGCAATGCCGCCGTCGCGATGAGGACGACCTTCGTGTGCAACGTGAGCTTGCCGCGTTTCCGCAGGTCGCGCCGCCACCATTTGATCGTCGCCAGGTTGTACAACACGATGAACCCCAGCGATCCGGAGAGGATCAGCACCGCCGTGGCGGAGAGGAAGAGGGGGGCGTCGCGGAATCCCTCCAGACTGTCGGAATAAAGCGCGAACCCCGCGTTGCAGAAACAGCTGACCGAATGGAAAAGGGCGGGATACCAGGCTTCGGCGGGCGGAAGCGGTGTGTGCGCGCCTTCGGGACGGGTGAACCAGAGAAAAAACAACGCGCAGCCGACCGCCTCGAAGAGGAGCGTGAAGCCGAACGTCCAGATCAAGAGGGATTTCAACCCCTTCACCTTCTTCGTGCCGTAGGCGTCCATCAACGCGAACTCGCTGCGGACGCTCAGGCGGCGACCGGCGAGCACGAGCAGGAAGGTGCTGAACGCCGTGATTCCCAACGCGCCGAACTGGAACAGCGCGAGCAAGACCCACTGCCCGAACGACGAAAGGCGCGAACCGATGTCGATCACCGAAAGCCCCGTCACGCAGACGGCGCTCGTCGCCGTGAACAGCGCGTCGAGAAACGGCAAGCGTTCCGGCCCGCTGCTCGCCGCCGGAAGGGAAAGAAGCGCCGCGCCGGTCAGGATGAATAAAACGAACCCCTCGACCACCAGGCTGTGAGGCGAAAGAAAACGTGCGAAAAACTCTTTCATTGTAGACGCAGGTAAGTCTAGCCGAAACCCTACGGCGTGGCAAGCCCTTTCGCCCCGGCACATCCACGGGGGGGCGCATCCGCGAACCGTGCAACTCTCCGTGTTTACACGATTTGCGGATGCGCCCGAGTGGAATGTGAACCCCACAAAGAAGTTGCGGGGTGTGGCGGGGTCTGCTAGACTATCCGGCATGAAAAACACGTTTTTCCTCTTTCTTTTTTTTGTGTGCGTATGCGGTGCGGCGGAAATGCCGTTCAAGAACATTCACGGCGTTTATCCGCACTTGGCGACCTTCAACCGCGAGGGGGAGTGCGGTACAGGCGCGGTTGTCCCTTGGGCCGGTTCCCTCTGGGCGGTCAGTTACGCGCCCCATGCCCCGTGTGAATCGAGCGACAAGCTCTATGAAATCAAGCCGGACCTCACCCGCGTCATCCGCCCGGAATCGGTCGGCGGGACGCCCGCGAACCGGATGATCCACACCGAGTCGCGCCAGTTGTTCATCGGGCCTTACGTGATTTCCGAGGCGGGCGCCGTGCGCGTCCTGCCGTTCCGCGACACCGCCGGGAATCCCTATTTCTACGGGCGTCCGACGGCGAACGCCCGCCACCTCGCCGATCCCGCGAACAAGCTCTACTGCCTGACGATGGAAGAAGGCGTGTATGAGATCGACGTACATTCCCTCGCGCTGAAAGAACTCTTCCGCGACGGCAACCTGCAGAAAAACAAGGGGGGCGACCTGTTGCCCGGATACCACGGGAAAGGCGCCTATTCCGGGCAGGGGCGTCTCGTCTACGCGAACAACGGCGACCGGGCGAAAGAGGCGCTGACCGATCCCTCCGTCCCTTCCGGTGTCCTGGCGCAGTGGCGGGGCGGCGGCGCGGTGTGGGAAATCGTGCGGCGCGACCAGTTCACCGACGTGACCGGGCCGGGCGGAATCTACGGAAACCCGAACCCGGATACCGACCCCCTCTGGTCGATCGGCTGGGACTACCGCAGCTTGATCCTCAATGTCCTGGACGGCGGCACGTGGCACACGTACCGGCTGCCCAAGGCGAGCCACAGCTACGACGGCGCGCACGGCTGGAACACGGAATGGCCGCGCATCCGCGAAATCGGCGAAGGGAACGAGTTCCTGATGACCATGCACGGCTCGTTCTGGCGTTTCCCGTCCACCTTCGACGCCAGACACGCGACGGGAGTCCGTCCCCGCTCGAACTACCTGAAGGTGGTCGGCGACTTCTGCCGCTGGGGCGACCGTCTGGTGCTGGGGTGCGACGACAGCGCGAAAAACGAATTCCTCAACAAGCGGAAGGCGAAAGGCGCGATCAAAGGTCCGGTGATTTCCAACAGCAACTTCTGGTTCCTGAAGCCGGAGGAACTGGATGCGTTCGGTCCGGCGATCGGACGGGGCGCGGTCTGGATGCAGGAGGACGTTCCGGCGGACGCGGTCTCCGATCCCTTCCTGCTGGACGGATTCGACTCCCGTCTGCTGGAACTCGCGCAGGAGGGTGCGGGCGTGTACCTGCTGCAGATCGATGCGGCGGGCGACGGCGTATGGCGCGACGCGGAAACCGTCCGCGTCGAACCGGGACGCCTCCTCGTGAAAGACCTCGCCTCCTTGCGCGGCGCCTGGATCCGTCTGGTCGCGAAAACGGCGGCGAAGAACGTCACCGCGTTTTTCAACTACGCCAACCGCGACACCCGCCCCGCGAAGCCCGACGCGATTTTCGACGGTATCGCGTTGCTCGGTTCCCCTGTCGGGCGGGAAGGTGTCCGGCGCGGGTTCCTGCGTAGTCTCGGCGACGGCGAGTCGTTCAAACTGGGTGTCCTGAACTACGGCGGGTATTACGAACTCGACCAGGAATTGAACCTCGTGCGAGTCGGGGACGAGCGGTGCGCCGCCGCGTCCGCGTTGCGGAACGCCGTCCCGATGAACGGGCGCGGCGTCTTCCGCGATGCCGCCGGCGCGGGGATTGTCGATGACGCCGGGCGCCGTTGGAGGCTTCCCTCCGCGCCGGGGTGGAATCCCGCGAACGCGCGTGAAACGCGCCTCTGCCGCGAAGTCTGCACGGAACGCGATCTGCTGAACCTCGACGGCATCTTCTACGAGCTGCCAGCCGAGAACGCGGGCGGGTTCGCGAAAATGCGCGCGATTTCGACACATGGCCGCATGATTCACGACTTCTGTTCGTGGCGCGGACTGCTTTTGATCAGCGGAATCGCCGTCGATGCCGCGAACGCCGCAGGGCGGTTGATCCGCAGCGGGGACGGCAGATGCGCACTCTGGGCAGGGGTGGTGGACGACCTCTGGGCGTTCGGCAAGCCGCACGGTGCGGGCGGCATTTGGAAGGAGACGGAAGTAAAAGAAGGAGAAGTCTCCGATCCGTTGCTGTTGACGGGGTTTGACCGGAAAACGCTGACCCTGCGCCAGACCGGCGCGGCGAAAGCGGTCTTCACGGTCGAAGCCGACATCACGGGGACCGGCGTCTGGGCGGCCTACAAAACCTACACGCTCGCCGACGGCGGATCCGTCACCGACGACCTCTCCTCCTTCCGCGCCTACTGGCTCCGGATCCGCAGTGAAAACACCTGCCGCGCCGACGCCTCCTGCCTTTTCGACTAGGGAGAAACCCTACGCGATCGGCTCCAGGCGCTCGATACCGCGCATATAGGGGCGGATGGCCTCCGGGAGGAGGACGGATCCGTCCGCCTGCTGGCACTGTTCGAGCAGGGCGATCATCAGGCGCGGCAGGGCGACGCCCGAACCGTTCAGCGTGTGGACCAACCGGGGCTTGCCGTCCTTGCCGCGATACCGGCAGTTCAGGCGGCGCGCCTGGAAGTCCTCGAAGTTCGAGCAGGAGGAGACCTCCAGCCATTCCCCGTGCGCGGGCGCGTACAATTCGATGTCGTAGCACTTCGCGCAGGAGAAGCTGATGTCGCCGGCGCAGAGCTTCAAGACGCGGTAATGCAGCCCCAGCCCCTTCAGGACGTCCTCGGCGTTCACGACCAGTTTCTCCAGCTCGTCGTAGCTCGTCTCCGGTTCGACGAACTTCACCATCTCCACCTTGTCGAACTGGTGGACGCGCTTGATCCCGCGCGTGTCCTTGCCGGCGGAACCGGCCTCGCGGCGGAAGCAGGGCGTGTAGGCGGTGAGGTAGATCGGCAACGGGCGCGTCAGGATCTCGTCGCGGTAGATGTTGGTGACGGGCACCTCGGCGGTCGGGACCAGCCAATAGTCGTCCACCTCGCAGTGGTACATATCCTCCGCCATCTTCGGCAACTGCCCCGTCCCCTTCATGGAGGCGGTGTTGACGATGAACGGCGGCAGGACCTCGGTGTAGCCCTGCTTTTCGGTATGCAGGTCCAGCATATACTGGATGAGGGCGCGCTGCAGGTGGGAGCCGACACCCACGAGCATCGGGAAACCAGTCCCGGTGATCTTGGCGGCGCGTTCAAGGTCGAAGATCCCCAACTTCATGCCCAGTTCGAGGTGGTCGAGCGGCTTGAAATCGAGTTTCGGAGGTTCGCCCCAGGTCCGCACGACGACATTGCCGGAGGAATCCGGCCCGTCGGGGATGTCGGTCGCCGGGACGTTCGGGATCCGCATCATGGTATCGAGCAGCTTTTCATCGACCTCGCGGACTTCGGCGTCCTTCGCGGTGATCGCGTCGCCGATCTTCCGGACGTCGGCCTGCACCTCGGCCGTATCCTGCCCCGCCTTCTTCAAGGCCCCGATTTCCTTGGAACGGGCGTTGCGCTCGGTCTTGAGTTTGTCGCACTCCTGGACGAGCGCGCGGCGGCGCGTATCCAGTTCGCGCGCCTCTTCCACCAGTTTCACGTAGGTTTCGTTGCAGCGGCGGCGCTCGCCTTCCACGACGGCGTCATACTGCTCACGGATTCGTTTGATGTCCAACATTTCGGAAACTCCTTTCGCTTAATCGGCCGGGTAACCGACCGTCACACCGATGACAATGCGCTGGGAATCGGTCAGTTTCAAAACCTTGCCAAGACCTGCCTTGTCGATACTGAGGCGCGGCACGCAGGCCAAGCCCGCGTCGGCGCAGTAGAGCAGCACGTTCTGCATGATCGCGCCCGCGTGAAGGCCGCCGTGCAACGCCTTGTCGAGGTCGCCCGCGCGCATCGCCTTCGCCATGTCCTGCACGACGAACACGTTGAGCGGCGCGGTCTTCGGGAAATCCTGCATCCCGGCGAGGTCGCGGTGGTCGCCCGCCTCCACGAGGACGAGGAGGTTCTTCGCGGCGTCGTACCGGTAGGCGCCGTCCTTCGTGACGGCGTAGACCTCCACGTCCTGCACGTTCAGCCCCGTCGGCGCGGTACGCCGCCCGTCGGCGCGGTTGATCCCGAACGCCGCCCAGAAGAGCGAGGAAAGCTGTTCGGGCGACAGGGCGCGCGACGTGTTGAACGCGCGGGACGAACGGCGGTTCTGAAGCGCGCGCATGAACCCGCCCTCCTTCTTGGGCGCGGGCAACGCGATATCCTGCGCCACTGCACCGAGGGCGCACAACGCCGCGAACGCGGCGAACCAGTATGTCTTCATGTTCAAACTCCTTGTTGGGGTAACGCCGCTTATTCAAGCACATCATGCCCGTCAGCGTCAAACGAAAAACGCCGGGATGAAACAAGTTATAGACGCGGGGCGGCGGAATGTGTTATCCTTGACGGCATGAAAGCTACGAACGAATTGCGTCCCGTCTTGATCCAGAGGCGGTTCACCAAGCACGCGGCCGGTTCCGTGTTGATCCGGTGGGGAGACACGTGGGTGCTCTGCACAGCGAGCATCGACGAAAAGGTCCCGTCCTTCCTGCGCGGATCGGGGCAAGGCTGGGTCACGGCGGAGTACGGCATGCTGCCGGGTAGCACGGCGGAACGGAAAGAGCGCGACATCAAGAAACTCAAGCAGGACGGCCGCAGCGTGGAGATCGGCCGCCTGGTCGGGCGCGCGCTCCGCGCCGCGATCGACCTGAAGGCCCTCGGCGAACGCACCATCACCCTCGACTGCGACGTGCTGCAGGCCGACGGGGGCACGCGTTGCGCCTCCATCACCGGCGGCATGGTCGCCCTCGCCGACGCCGTGAACAAGCTGCTCGCGGAGGGCGCGCTGGCAGAGACGCCGATCCGCCGGTTCGTCGTCGCGGTGAGCGCGGGCATCTGCGCGGGCGTCCCCACGCTCGACCTCGACTACGCGCACGATTCCACGGCGGACGTGGACATGAACTTTGTGATGACGGACGACGGACGATTCGTCGAAATCCAGGGCACGGCGGAACACAACCCGTTCACGGAGAACGAACTGGACGCGCTCAAAACCCTGGCGAAACAGGGCGCGGCCGAGTTGATCCGCATCCAGAAGGAGGCATTGAAAAATGGTTAAGAAGGCATTGATCACGGGCGGCGCGGGGTTCATCGGTTCACACCTGGCGGCGCGTCTCTTGGACGAAGGGTACGAGGTCACGGTTCTCGACAACCTGTTCACGGGAACGAAGTCGAACATCTACGGGATGCTGGAGAACCCCCGCTTCACGTTCATGCTGCATGACGTGACGCAGCCGTTCTGGGGACAGTTCGACGAAATCTACAACCTCGCCTGTCCCGCCTCCCCCATCCATTACCAGCGCAACCCGGTCGAAACGATCCGTACCTCCTTCATGGGCGTTATGAACGTCCTTGAGCTCGCGCTCAAGACCAAGGCGCGCGTGCTGCACACCTCCACCTCCGAAATCTACGGCGACCCCGCCGTCCATCCCCAGCCGGAAACCTACTGGGGCAACGTCAACACCATCGGCATCCGCAGCTGCTACGACGAGGGCAAGCGCGCCGCCGAAACCCTCTGCGCGGATTACTACCGGGAATACGGCATCGACATCCGCATGGTGCGCATCTTCAACACCTACGGCCCGCACATGCACCCGCAAGACGGCCGCGTGATCACGAACTTCATCATGCAGGCGTTGGACAACCGGGATATCACCCTGTACGGCGACGGCTCGCAGACGCGGAGTTTCCAGTATGTCGACGACCTGGTCAACGCGATCCGCGCCTATATGCGCCTGGATTACGAGAAGGTCTCCGCCTTTTTCGAATCCAAGGGCATCCCCGTCCCTGTCCTCAACGTCGGGAACCCCGGCGAGTACACCATCAAACAGCTCGCCGAGGAGACGCTGCGCCAGATCCCGGAAAGCACCAGCAAGCTGGTCTGCGAACCGCTCCCGAAGGACGACCCCAAACGGCGCAAGCCGGACATCACGCTCGCGACCGAATTACTCGGCTGGAAGCCTGTCGTCCCGTTGCAGGAGGGGCTGAAAAAGACCATCGCGTATTTTCGATAGGCGGCGAGACAACGTCCAGCAACTGTCGTTCGACAACCGGGAAGGTCTAACAGAAAGGACTCGGAATGAATTGGAACACGTCATTTGGATTATGGGCGGCGGTTGCGATGCTCGGCTTTTATGCACAGGCGCAACAAACGTTGGATCCCGGAGCGATCCGGCGGCAGACCCAGCAGGCGGAGTATTATGTCCGTGAATTCGAGAGAGAGGTCGAATTGCAAAGGGGAGGGGAGAAGCGCGTCTGGCGGTCGAAGCAGGACGCCGTTTCCCGCGTGCGCCGCCTAAAGGAGGCGTATCCCAACGATCCGGATGTGGAGAAACTGTTCCTGCGCGTCCGCACGGCGCTGATAAAGTCCAAGGGCGACTACACGGAGGTCGTCGCGGAGTGGACGGCGTACAAGCGGAACGAGGAGGCCCTGCGCAAGACGGTTGCGAAACTGGGCGAGACGGAGTGGCAGCGCCTGCTCGACGGACACGCCGGAAAGGTGCTGGGAAAGGCGTTTCCGACGCCGGATTCCGCGAAGGTGACGGTGGACGCCCTGAACGGGACGTATGTGGTGCTCGACGACATCCGGTATCCGATGAACCAGTTTTACGGGGCTTCCGGTGAATATATCCACACCGGCAGGCCGTCTTCGGGCTTCTATTTTCTCCGGATCGCCTCGCGCGACTGGCTGGGGCCCTACGAAGCCGTGAAGCGTTACCGCCGGAATGTGGACAGTGGACTGCAAGACGTGGAGAAGTGGACGGTGCTCGGCAAAATCGTGGACGTGACGATGGAGAACCCGCGTCCGAGCGAAGACGGCGTGGGCTCCGCCTATTACGGATGGGTCGTGCAGCCGGTCGCGCTCTACGTGCCCGGATGCGTACTGGCCGTCCGCAACACGGAAGGCGCGGAGAACACGGGACGGTTCATCGGCGAGGAGCAGGTCGAGCAGATCAAGAACGGCTGGTACACGGTGAAAGAGATTCCCGAAAACGTGACGCCCGAACGGCTGATGGAAATCTTCATGACGGCGATCAAGGAGAAGAACTACAAGCTCTACTGCGCGTGCATCGATCCCGAACGGCAGAAGACGCCGGCGGGCGAAGACCTGCTCCGCTACCACTGGGACCTGCACCAGGAACGCTTCCACAACGAGTACATCCACGCCACCTTCGGCAAGGCCAAGATCACGGTGCAGCAAGGGTTCGACGAAAAAAACGACGACGAGAACTTCTTCCTGACCGATGAACAGAAGGCGACGCTGAAAAAAATCAGCGGCGTGAAAATCGAAGAGGCGACCGTCGAGTCGAAGGCGTATGACGCGAACGGCAAGCAGCTCGGTTCGCCGCACCGGCATACCCTCATCCGCAAAGGCGGCGGCAGGTGGTACGTGGAAGATTACGCGGTCCGGTTCTAGGAGAAGGGAGGGATACGATGAAAAACATTCTGGCGATGACGGTTTCGCTGTTCGCGGTTGCGTTTGCGACGGCGAAGGACTTCACGAAGATGTCGGACGAGGAAATCCGGGCGTATGACAAAAGCGTCTGGGGAAACACCATGACGCATGTCGACGCGGATATCAAAGAGGACGCCGATCTAAACGCATTGCTCAAACAGGGCGTCGAACTAATGGATAAGGCGGTTTCGGACAAGGTATTCCAAAGCGCCAGGGCGGACGATTCGCTGCAGAAGCTTTTCCTGCTGATTCAGAAACCGTTTGTCACGAACACGAAGCGGGCCGAAACGCCGTCCGCGCCCTACAAAGGCCCCGAACCGGTCATCGGGAGCGACGCCGCGTCGGTCGGCGTACGCTCGCTCGACGGAAAGACGGTACTCCTCCGGCGTATCGACTTGAACACGCGCCGGAAGGTCTCCTCGCTCCTCGATTGGAGCGTGACCATGAAGCTTCCGCAACGCTACACGAACTGGGAACGGATCATCGAACGGTTCAACACGTGGAAGCACACGAAGACGTTCGAGGAATTCGACAAGGCGTTCGGCGAGTTTATGCAGCTCGTGGAGAAAATGGAGCGGGACAAACGTGCCGATGCCACGGGAACGGCGTTGCTCGCCGCATCCGGGCTCGACAAGTTCGCCGACAACCAATGCCGCAAGGAGGCGTTCTTCGACCGCGACCTCCGGACGATCGACAGTTACCTCTACACGATCCGGAACGAAGCCTATCAGGCGCACAAGGAATACCTGGACCAATTCGAGAAGTACTTCAACGAGGCGGTTACCGCATTGAAAGCCGACTGGAAATACTTTACGGAACACGGACTCAGCGTCTTTCCGATGGATCGCGATAAGATTGAAAAACTGATGTACAGCTACGACGGCTTGCTGACCTCCGCGAAAGAATACATCGAAAATTGCAGGGAACTGATCAAGAAAGTGGACGACACCTCCAGCGAGACCGGCAAGCTCAGGACAAATACCGGCTTTGCGACGCACCGGGCGTTTCTGGCGTCCGGTCCAACCCAGAACAACGGCTGTCCCGGTTACACGCGGCGCGTGCGCGTGGCGCTGGAGGACTGCAAGGCCGCGTATCTGAAGGCGCTGGACCGTATGAACAAAGAGGCGAAAAACAACGGCCGCGTCATCGAAGGATGGAAATAGCCCGCCGCCCGCGCTTCGCACGGGAATGTACATATGTGCCACCGTCTTCCGCCCTGAAATAAAACGGGAGGGCCGGGTTGCCCCGGCCCTCCCGCACTGCATGACAGGAGTGGTCTATGTATTTGTTTAGGTGGTTGTAATGTTTTCGTTTAGGTGGTTGTTATTTGGTTGTGTGTGGTTAATCGTTCAAGGTCAGGCTCGCGAAGAACGCTCCCTTCTCTGTCTTTACCCGCAACAGGATGTTCCCGTTTTTCGCCTTCTTCAATTCCCTTTCCAAATCCTTCACCGTCTTCACCTCGTGGCGGTTGACCTCCAGGATCAGCATCCCGGCCTTCAACCCCGCCTCTTCGGCGGAAGACCCATCAAAGACCTCCGTGATCACCACGCCGGCTTTCGCGTCCAGCCCAAGCTGGTTGGCGAGCTTTTCCGTCACGTCCTGGACGCCCAGTCCAAGCTTCTCCAGCTTCGCCGTGCCGCCCTCGCCGGCCACCGACTCCGACGCGTCTTCCTCGTCGGGGTAGGCCGCCACGGTCACCGTCCGCTTCAACGTCTTCCCGTCGCGATAAATGGTCACGTTGACTTTGGTATCAGGCATGATCTGTGCCACTTTGTTGCGAAAATGCATTCCGTTGTCGATTTTTTCGCCGTTCAGCTCGGTGATGATGTCGCCGGGCTTGATTCCCGCCTTGTACGCAGGACCGTCTTCAAGCACGTCGGCGATCAAAACACCGCCCGCTTCCTTGCGCCCGAAACTCTCCGCCATCGCCTCGGAAAGGTCGCCCGGATTCAGCATGACACCGATGTAACCCCTTGTCACTTTGCCATTTGCGAGAAGTTGTTCCTTGATCTTGAACGCCATGTTGATCGGGACGGCGAAGCCGATGCCCATGTTGCCGCCGTTGCGGGAATAGATGGCGGTGTTGATGCCGATGACCTCGCCGTCGATGTTCAGCAGCGGACCGCCGGAATTGCCCGGATTGATCGCCGCGTCGGTCTGGATGAAGTCCTCGTAGTCGGTGATCCCCATGTTACTGCGTCCTTTAGCACTCACTACGCCCACCGTAAGTGTCTCCTTTAGTCCAAAGGGGTTTCCGATGGCGATAACCCATTCGCCGGTCATCAGCTTTTCCGGATCGCCCGCTTTGAGGAAGGGGAGGTCGCCGTCGGCCTCGATTTTGATCAAGGCGACCTCGGTCTTCGAGTCCGCCCCGATGCGCTTCGCCTTGAATTCCTTCCCGTTCTGGAGTTTCACGGTGATTTTGTCGACATCGCCTACGACATGGGTGTTCGTGAGGATGTACCCGTCCTTGGAGATCAGGAAGCCGGAACCCTGCCCGGCCTTGCGGTACATTTTCTTGCGGGGCTGCCGGGGCCGCGGTTCGCGCCGGAACCGGTTGTTCCATCCGCGCCCGAAGAAACGCTCGGGGAAATCCTCCCCGAATAGGTCGAAGGGGTTGTTGAAGAACCCCTCGCTGACGGGCACCTCCTTTTCCACTTGGATAAAGACGACCGCCGGCGTGGCCTGCGCCGCCACGTCCGCGAATCCCCTGCGAAAATCAAACGACTTTCCCTCCGCGTGCGCGCCGAACGCGAACGCAACCGTTCCAATCATCATCGCCAACATCGTTCTTCTGTTCATTTGCCGTTTCCTTTCTGTTGTGGTTTGTGTGAAACAAGACGTTTCGATACAAAGCTTTTTCCGTGCCAATCCAAAAATACGCCTTTTTCTCCTGTTTTTCAAACGGAAACGCGACAACCTGTCGCTGCAATCTTTTGTATGCAGTGCGTCAAATTGACATTTTGTCGCATTTCGCAAATTCCCGTTGCGCCATAGGCGGCAACTGTGCTATAAATCTGTCGAATGACAGAGGGAAAGCGTGTCCGGTATCGCCGTCCCTTTGTCCGTGAACAAGAAAGGAACGAGCGATGAGTTACTGGTTGGAATGTTGGAAAAAGTATGCGGTCTTTTCCGGTCGTGCGCGGCGGAAAGAGTACTGGATGTTTGCACTGTTCAATTTTGTGATTATGTCTGCCGTTTGTTTTGTACTGGTACTTATCGGTGCGCGTCAAGCCGTCAATATGGTAAGCAGTGCGTATCAACTCGCCGTCTTTCTTCCCGCTCTGGGCGTGGCGGTGCGCCGTCTGCATGACACGGGACGGAGCGGATGGTGGATCTTGATCAATCTGATTCCGATCGTCGGTGTGATCGTGTTTCTCGTGTTTATGTGCCTCGATAGCGAACCGGGCTCGAATGAGTACGGTCCGAACCCGAAAGCATAACCGGGCTTTTTCAGTCTAAAGAAGGGGCGGGTGTATGTCGTTTCGTCAGTCAGTTGGATGGGTGTTGACGGCCGTGGCGGTGGGATCGACCGCGTATGCGGACAAGGATGTAGGTCGTTCAGAGGGCATCGGCGAACCGGTCGTGGTTCTTCCGGATTCGCCGACCGCCGTCGAAAAATCTGCTGCGGCGGAACTCGCCGGCGAACTCGGCAAGTGTATCGGGAAAGCCCCGGACGTCGTTTCCGAGAGCGCGGCGCGCGAAGGCGTGAAACTTTTCGTCGGCGCGACGAAAGCCTCCCGGGCGGCACGTAACCGGGAGCAGCCGTGGCAAACCGACGAGGTGTTCCTGAAGTCCGTTGAGGGCGGCGTCGTGCTCGACGGCGACCCTGCGCGTGCGCCGATCTACGCCGTTGACCTCTATCTCGAGAAATACTGCGGCGTGAGATGGTGGACGAGCGACGCGGCGACGCATCCGAAGCTTGCGGCGGCTGGAGACAGCCGCCCTCCCGTGCCGGTCAAGGGCATCGACCATCAATATGCCCCGCAGTTCAAGTATCGCGAAACCTATTACCTCGACGGCTTCGACCCGCTCTTCAAGGTGCGCTCCAAGGGTAATTTCACGTCGATCACGCGCTACCTCCTGCACGACATCACGTTCATCCCGCCGGAGCTGGGCGGCAACCACCGCCTCTACTTCTTCGCGGGGCGCCACAGCGCGTACCATTCTTTCTTCGAGATTCTTCCGCCGAAGGTGTATTTCGAAAAGCATCCCGAATGGTATTCGCTCGTCGGCGGAACGCGCGAGGCGAAGCAGCTTTGCCTCGCGAACGCGGAGATGAAGGCGGAATACATCAAAGAGACGCTGAAGCGGCTTCGCGAAGATTCGTCCGCCGATTTCATCCAGGTGTCGCAGAACGACAGGTATGGCTATTGCGAGTGCGAGGCGTGCAAGGCGATGATGGACGAGGACGGCGGCGTGCCGTCGGGACCGTACCTCAAGTTCGCGAACGACGTCGCCGAGGCGGTCGAAAAGGAGTTCCCGAACGTCCGCATCGACACGTTCGCGTACCAGTTCACGCGCAAGGCGCCGACGAAGACGCGCCCGCGCCACAACGTGGTCGTGCGGCTCTGCGACATCGAGTGCGACTTCGCGCGTCCGCTCGCCAGCCCCCTTCCCCCGCGCAAGGCCGAGTTCGCAAAGGATCTCGCCGATTGGCAGCGCGTCGCCGGCGGCAACCTCTTCATCTGGGACTACCTCGCGAACTTCAAGAGCTACATGATGCCGCATCCGAACATCGGCTCCATCGCTCCCAACATCCGCCTCTTCGCCGGGAACGGCGCGGTGGGCGTGTTCGAGCAGGGCGACGCGATCTGCGCCGCCGGTTCGTTCGCGACGCTCCGGCACTACATAACGTCGCATCTTCTCTGGAATCCGGCGGACGACGACCAGCGGCTCTTCCAGGAGTTCATGGAAGGGTACTACGGCAACTCCGCCGCGCCGATTCTCAAGAAGTTCATCGCGGTGATCGAGGCGGGACCGCGCAAGACGAAGCAGGCCGTGAAGTGCGGACACAAGGGGGCGCCGTTTCTCACGGGCGGCGACAAGCTCAAGGCGGCGCAGCTGATGGACGAGGCGGTCGCGGCGGCGGCAAAGGACGGCGAGCCGTTCGCCTCCCGCGTCCGGCGCGAGCGCCTTTCCATCGACCACATGATGCTCCTCCACTACGACATCCTCAAGAACGCCTCCGCGAAACTCGGCTACAAGTGGACGCGCCCGGCGACCAAGGCCGAGGCCGTGGAGAACTGGATCCGCGACGTGAAGTCTTTTGGTGTGAAGGCGCGTCGTGAAACGACGAGTGCGAAGGAAATCGAAACCTATTTCGAACGTCTGCGGAAAGAGGCCCGTTAGCGTCGGACGAAGAAAGGGAATCAAGGTTTCCGAAAAACGTATGACGGGCTGTCTGCTTGCTTCCCTACCGCCCGTGGAGGTGGTGGTAGGCGAAGAAGGCGTCGGCGTTTTCGTTGCCCATGTACCGGCGGATGGTCTTTTCCGCAGATTCGGCTAGATCGACCACCACCAGGCCGTCGATGACCGAACTGAAATCCGGGTCCACGTTGAACGCGAGGAACTTGCCGTTCAACTTCAGATACTGGCGGACGAGGACGGGGATGTCCTTGCCGTCGGGTTCGATTTCCGCCACGACGCCCGCCACCTGGTCGATGTTGTCCAGGCACTCCTGGTAGGTCTGGAGATACCACTGGAAACGGTGCTTGTCTTTCGGCGGCGTCGTCGGCTGGACCAGCGGCGCGAGTTTCGCGTTCATGTAGTTCAGCCGCAGCGAGGAGAGCATGAGCGAACGCGAGGATTCGAGGTATTCGTTGGTGATGCTCACCGGGCCGAAGAGGACGCGGTAATGCGGATTGTGCGCCAGATAGTATGAAATGCCCTTCCAGAGCAGGAACAGCGAGGTGTACGCCTTCTGGTATTCCTGCCGGATGAACGAACGCCCCATCTCGATCGCCGGCGGCATGTTCTGGAGCAGGCTCTCGCCGAAACGGAACAACGTCCGCGTATAAAGCCCCTTCACGCCCTTTTCGCGGATAATGACATCGGTGAGCCCGAGCCGGTAGGCGCCGACGATTTCCTGTTTCGCCGTCTGCCACATGAACAGGTGCAGGTAGTCGTCGTCGAACGCATCGAGGTCGATGCTCTTGCCCGTGCCTTCGCCGACGGCGCGGAAGGTGGTCTCGCGCAGCCGCCCGATCTCCCGCAGACAGCGGGGAATTTCCGCCGCCCGCGCAACGTAGACCGCGCTTTCGCCGGACTTCAACAGGAGGGCTTCCGGCGGGAGGGAGGCGATTTCCTCCGCCAGCTCCGCGACGGGAACCGGGGGGATGATCGGCTCCTGCCGGTTCACGCCTTCCATGCGGTTCAGGGAGATCGGCGCGATCGGCAGCGACTTGGCGAGGCGGCGCACCCATTCACGCGGCCCGCTGGGGTTGCCCCCGTTGCGTTCGGCGAGGAGGTCTACCCGGAAGCGCAGGAAGTGGAGCAGCCGCTGGCGGTCGTTCGCGAACGCCTCGAGCATCTTCGGCGGAAGGGTCGAACCGACCGTGAAGCGAAGCGTCTTGCCCTGCTTGTTGGCGAAATTGCGCGGCAGAAGGACGGTCCGCAGGCGCGGGTGGATCAACCCCGCGATCTGGAAGAAGAGGTTGTTCCGTCCCCGGAAGAAGACGGGGGTTACCGAAGCCTTGCTTTTCTGGATGATCGAGGCGACGTTCACCTGCCACTTGGGGTCGGTCACGCGGCGCGCGGCCCATGTGAAATGGGCGACCTCGCCGGCGGGGAAGATGATCAAGAGGTGCCCGTCGCCGAGCCAGCGGATGCACTCCTTCATGGGACGGAGGTTGGCGCGGACCGAGCCTGAACCGGCGAAGGGATCGACGAAAATGAAGTCGTCGCGCATTTCCGGGATCGCGGCGAGCATGTAGTTGGCCATCGCCTTCACATCCGGCCGGATCGTCTTCAGTCGTTCGAGGAGCAGTACGCCCTCGATCCCGCCGAACGGATGGTTGGCGATGACCACGACGGGGCCTTCCGTCGGAATCCGCGCCAGCTCCTCCGGCTCCACGCCCGGCGTGATGCGCATCACCTGCAGGACGCGCGACTCGAACGGCGTCTCTTCCGGAAGGGCCAGCACGCGCCGGTAAATCCGGTTCAACACGGGGAACCCGAGCAGGGCTTCGACCGGTAGGCGCATCACGCGGGCGATGCCGCGCAGGAAGGGATTCCCGATCTTTTCGACGGGAAGCCGGAAAAAAGAACGTTTCGACTCAGGCATCTTCTTCCTCCCCCGGCGCGAGCCGGGATGCGAGCGTCAACACGAAAACCAGCGGCAAACCAATGCCCCGCTGGAGAAGCGGGTGCCAGACACTGGCGAAGGCAAAAGCCCCTGCGGCGCCGGCGCAGGCCAGGCGCAACGTCCGGCGGGCCGCCGGCGAGAACGTCAGGGCGTCCTCTTTGTCCGCCCCGCGTTCGCGGCGCGTGAACGGCAGCGCGAGGCAGGCCAGGAAGGCCAGAAGCGCGGGGAACCCCGCCGTCGCGAACAACACGAGGTAGAGGCTTTGCGTGTCCGGGACCGAGGGACCGGGTTCGCGCGGAACTACATCGTAGTACTGCCCGATGAACGTCTGGTAGCAACCGAGTCCCACGCCCGCAAGGGGATGCGTCACCCCCATGTTGTAGGCCGCCTGCCATTCGGCGTACCGTTTGTTGATCTTGCCTTCGTCGTTGTAAAGCGCGAGAGAGGCGAAATGCGACGTGTCGTTGCTACGGGAAAGGTTCGGCAGGGCCGCCCCCTGCCAGAGGGTCAGGGCCGTGGCGAAAAGGACGAAGAACCAGATACCGTTGCCGCGCTTCTCCGGAACCGGGGCGAACTCGTCGCCGGACCGGCGGCGGACGACGACCGTCGAGACCGCCATCACGATTGCGGCGAGCAGGAGTGCCCAGTGCGCGGCGCCGTCGAGCGTTGTGAACAGGCCGAGGGCGACAAAGAGCGCACAGGCGATCCGCACCGCCACGAAACGCGCGCGGATCACGCCGGCGAGGGCGAAGGGCAGGACGAGGCAGAGCAAGCCGCCATACACGGCGTCATCCGTGAACGTGCCGCGCACCGCCGAATCGAGAAGGTCTTCGTTGCGGTACTGGACCACCGCGATCACGACGTTCACCGCCGTGCCGAGGAAGAGCGCGGCGAGTCCCGCCGTCGCCCGCCATCCGCGCAGGAAGGCGTTGAAAAGGAGTCCGCCCACGCAGAAGTATTCCACGATCTGCACGAGTTCCTTGACGGCGAGGCGGGTGTCCGCCCCGTGCGCCGACGCCGTCAGGGCCGCGACACCGCACCAGCCGGCGAAGAACAGGAAAGGCCAGGGCGGCAGGAACGGGACGCGGCCGCCTTCCGAAGCGGCGGCGGGGGCGTCGCCGCCGCGTTTCAAAAGGAGGGAGGCAAACCAGAATACACCCGCAAGGGCCAGGGTCACATCCGCCAGCGAGAGGTGGAACCCGGATGCCGTCTTGCTGGCCCACTGGGTCGGCGCCGTGAACAGTGTCGCCAGAAGGAAGAAGTCAAATCCGCGCGAAGCGAAACAACGGAGACGGTCGCGATTCATTTTTCAATACCCGAAGGAACAAAGCGTCTATCGCTGGAAAGGAGGATCTGGTCCACGCGGACACCGTCTTCGCGGTTGGCGAAGACGACGGTGTGTTCACCCTGTTCAAGCGCGATGGGTTTCGCCATGCGGGAGACGGGATACTTCACCCAATGCCAGGCGCGGTAGGTGGCGTCCTCCCCGAAGAGGAACGGCGTCTTGTCGTCGATCGTGACGGTGAACGAATTGCTACATTCGCCGTTCCACCAGACGCGCGCCCAGAGCCAGTAGTTGCCGGTCTCCGGGATCTCGATCTCATAGACCGCCTTGCCTTCGTTGCGGACGGGCGGGTTGCCGGCGCCTTCCGGGATTTCCAGAAAATCGCCGGACGCGCCGTCGCACCCGGTCGAAAGACGGGCTGCGGGCGATTCAATGGTTTTGGCGTTTTCGGCCTCCCAGCAGACCTTCACGCCCTTCCCCTGGGCTAGAAACGCCGCAGCCGCCGCCACGGCAAAAAGAAGCTGAATCTTCATAACACCGCCCAGTATACCGCGAACCCCGCTGTCAAGGCAACAGTTTTGTTGCACGGCTTGTTTTTTGCTTTTCGGGGGGCGGCGGTTCTGGTATGCTTGGGGCATGAAAAAAACGATGACGAAAACCATTTTGTTCGCCTCGGTCTGCGTGACGCTGGCGGGGGTCGCGTGGGGACAATACACGACGCGCAGCGGGTCTTCGCGCTTGACGCGCCCGTATGCGACCGATTATTTCGAGGGGTTCGGCCCCGTCGATGACGAGAAACGAATCCCGCAGAAAGAGCCGTCCTTCTGGTTCGACCTCAAGTACGACACCCCGAAGGAGCAGTACGACTACGCGCGCGTCCAGGACGCCGACGGCGCCTACCGGCGCGCGCGTCACGCATACGAGGCGTTGGTCCGGGAATGGCCGGCCTCGAAGGAGGCCCCTCTCGCCCAGTACGCCCTGGCGCAGATGCTGGAACGGCAGGGGAAACTCGCCAAGGCGTTCGACGAGTACCAGTACCTCATCACCTACTACGCGGGACAGTGCCCGTTCTACGACGTGTTGGACCGGCAGTTCCGTATCGCCAACGCCCTGCTTGATTCGGAACGGAGTATGTTCGGGTTCAAGCTGAACGGGAGCGACGACCAGCGCGTCCGTTTCGAAACAATCGCCCGTAACGCGCCGCGTTCGCCGAACGTGCCGGAGCTGTTGTTGATCATCGGCAGTATCCGTATGGCGGAAAAGGAACTGGAAGAGGCGGTCTCGGTCTACGACGGGCTGCTCAACCGCTTCCCCGAATCGGCGCAGGCTTCCGCCGCCGCGTTCATGGACGCGAAATGCCGCCGCGATCTCGCCGTCAACTACAAGTACAACGAAGACCGGTGCCGTAATTCCATCGCCTTCTTCAAGGCGCTGCTGGAACGGTCGCCCGACCATCCGGAAAAGGCGCAGTTGATCGCGTGGCAGGCCGAACTAACGAATCTGCTGATCGAGCAGAACTTCGCGCTCGCCGTCTTCTACGATACCAAACAGCGGAACGTCGAGGCCGCCAAACAGGCCTACCGCCGTTTTATCAAGGAGTTCCCCGACTCCGTCCACACCCCCGCCGCAAAAGAACGGCTGGCCGCGATTGAAGCGGGAGCCGCGCCGTTGCGCCGTTAGTCACCGAAACCCAAGGAGGCTTTGACATGAAACCTTGTTTGACCGTACTTGCAGCCCTGTTGCTTTGCGCGGCCGGATGTGCCACCTATACCTGGACATCCACCGTACCGCAGGAGAAGCGGTGTATCGCCGTCCCGATGTTCGAGAACGATTCCGGCACGCCGGAAATCGACGCCTTGCTCACCCAGTACACGCTGCGCGAATTCCAGCGCGAGGGCACGTTTAAGATCGGGCGGCTGGGAAAGGCCCCGCTGAAACTCATCGGCCGCGTCATACGCACCGACCTGAAATCGATCGTGTTCGACCGTAACTTCGGTTCGCGCACCGCCGAATACGAGTATACGCTTGTGGCGGAAATCACGCTGGTCGAGGTTTCCACCGGGAAACTGCTGATCGACGGCCAGAAGGTGAAGGCGAAGACGACCTTCCTCACACGCGGCGATATGCTCACGGGAATGCAGGATGCCGGCCCGCGTATCTCGAAGGAACTGGCTCGTTCCATCGTCGACGCCGTCCTTGCTTACTGGTGATGGCGTCGTCCGGCTGGTCGGTGCGGAAATTCTTGCTTAGGGGGGGTCGTGCGCGCGTGAACGTGCATACCCCCGTTCAAATTGGGAAAGTTGTCATGAATACGAAAACCAACAAAGAGCAATTGGGGTGTGTATTTGATGCGGCGGTGGGGGACAACCGCCCTCCCGCCTCCGTACCGGGGTGTCGCCTGTCCCCAC
>JAGAEL010000193.1 GCA_017613085.1 Kiritimatiellia bacterium
CGCGTCCGTCCCATGCGGCGCGTGGGGACACGCGCCCTCCCGCACAACAGGCGACACCCGACATTCGACAGCCGGATGTGACAACGACAACACGGACAACAAGGGACAACACATCGGGAGGGACGAGTTTTGTCGCGCCGTTCCCATGCGGCGCGTGGGGACACGAGTTTACATTTGCACTAGACGGCGGGGAATGATATAGTTTTCGGCGTTCCGGCGCGGAGGTAGAACAACGGACGCCCTTTGGGTTGGTGCGTCCCCGAAAAGCACGGACGGCGAGGTTACGATGGGCAAATTGACGATAAGGGACGCGAGTGCGTGTCGCTACGACGAGGTTTCACTGGGCGAAGTCATGCTGCGGTTGGATCCGGGAGAGAGGCGCGTGCGTAACGCCCGTTCTTTCGAGGTATGGGAAGGCGGAGGCGAATACAACGTCGCGCGCGGGTTACGCAAGTGTTTCGGACTTCGGACCGCCGTCGCCACGGCATTGCCGGAAAACGACATCGCGAAACTCGTCGAAGAACTCATCCTCGCGGGCGGTGTCGATACCACCTGGATCAAATGGATGCCCTTCGACGGAATCGGCGCGGATTGCCGCGTTGGATTGAACTTCACCGAACGCGGGTACGGCGTCAGGGGGGCGCTCGGCGTGAGCGACCGGGGACATTCCGCCGCGTCACAGCTGAAGCCGGGCGACATCGACTGGGCTACGCTTTTCGGCAAGCAGGGCGCACGCTGGCTACACACGGGCGGGATCTATGCCGCACTGTCGGAAACCGCGCCGCTCGTCATTGAAGAGGCGATGGCCGAAGCCCGCCGCAACGGCACGATCATTTCCTACGACCTCAACTACCGTCCCTCCCTCTGGAAACGCTACGGCGGGTTGGAAAAATGCCGCGAAGTCAACCGGCGGCTGGCAAAGTATGTCGATGTGATGATCGGGAACGAGGAAGATTTTACCGCCTGTCTCGGTCTGGAGGTCGAAGGCGTCGACGCCAACCTCTCCCGCCTCCCAGTGGAAGGGTTCCAGGCGATGATCCGCCGTGCCGTGAAGGAATACCCGAATTTCAAAGCCTGTGCGACAACCCTCCGGACGGTGAAGACCGCCTCCGTCAACGATTGGAGCGCAATCTGCTGGTACGACGGCACGTTCTACCGGGCGCCGCAGATGGATGGGCTTGCGATCTTGGACCGCGTGGGCGGGGGCGACTCCTTCGCCTCCGGATTGGTCTACGGTTTCCTGGAATATCAGGACGGGCAGAAAGCGGTGGACCTCGGATGTGCGCACGGCGCGTTGGCGATGACCACGCCCGGAGACACGTCGATGGCCTCGAAAGCGGAAGTCGAAAAACTCGCCGCCGGCGGAAACGCCCGTGTGGTGCGCTAAATAAAAACGAAAGGGATTGCCCGTGGATACAGGGATCAACAGCATGACCGGTTTCGGTCGCGGCGAAGCCAGCGACGGGGCGCGGAAGATCACCGTCGAAATCGGTTCCGTAAACCGGAAACAATTCGATTGCAACGTCGCCCTTCCCCGTGAACTGGCTGTGTTGGACGGCAAACTCCAATCGCTCATCCACAGCCGCATCTCACGCGGCTACATCAAAGGCGCGGTCGTGGTCTCGGCAGTGGAAGGGGGGACGTCCGAACCCGACCTCTCGCAGCTCCGCCCGCAGATTTCCGCCATCCGCGCTGCGGCGAACGCGCTCAATCTCCGGGACGACCTGACCGCCGCCTCCCTGCTCGCCTTCCCCGACGCCCTGAAAACCTGCCTTCTGGCGGGAGGCGCGGAGGACATCTGGCCGCTGTTGGAAGAGGCGCTTTCCGCCGCACTCGACCGCTTGACCGCGATGCGCCGCACGGAAGGCGAAAACCTCAAATGCGATCTGCTTTCCCGCCTCGACGCCCTCCGTCGCATCAAGGAGGAAATCGCCGCACGCGCGCCGTCCATCCCGCTACGCTACCGGGAAACGTTGGAGAAACGGCTCACCGCGCTGCTTCCGCCGGAAAACCCCGTCGCGCCGGAACTTCTGGCGCGGGAAGTCGCGGTGTTCGCGGACCGCTGCGACATCAGCGAGGAGTTGACGCGGCTCGACAGCCATTTCCAGCAAGCCGACAAGATTTTCAAAGACGGAGGCGCGTGCGGGCGCACGTTGGATTTCCTCTGCCAGGAGATGTTCCGTGAAATCAACACCACGGGGTCGAAGGCGAACGACGCGGAGATCGCCCGTCTCGTCATCGCGTTCAAAACCGGATTGGAGGCTGTTCGTGAACAGGTTCAAAACATCGAGTAGCGGCGCGGCGAGGTTCTTACGGAAGCTTCCGCTTTGGGTGTGCTGCTTTTTCGTCTCGTTGTGCGCCGACGCGAAAATCGACGCGCCCTTCCTCTGGCGCCTGACCACGCCCGGATGCGTGGACAGCTGGGTTTTCGGCAGCATCCACATTCCCTCCCGCGCCTTGCAGAAACTTCCCGCCTCGGTGACAGATGCGTTCGCGGAGAGCGAGGCCGTGATTTGCGAAGTTCCTTTCACCTCCGCCACGCTCAAGAAAATCGCGAATCAATCGGTCGGGGCTTCCGAACCGTTGTCCAAACGACTTCCTCCCGACCTTTATTCCCGCTGTGAACGACTCATGCAGAGTTTTTCGCCCGGATTCCCCCTTTCTTCGCTCGACCAGATGCAATTGTGGGCGTTTACGTTTTCCATCTTCCTCTTCGAGCAAGAAATCCAGAATATCGGTATTGATCCGCTGGATTACGCCTTCTATAAGCGGGCCGTCGCCGCCGGTAAACAAACCGGCGGACTTGAAACCGTCGAAGAACAGCTTGCCGCCATACGTTCGTTTACCGAGGAGGAAATCATCGCAATGCTGCGGTACTCGCTCGACGATGATGACGTGTTGCGGAAGAAAGGCGAGAAAGCGCTTGATCGACTCCTTGCCGCCTATTGCACCGGGAGTGAGAAAAAACTACAGGAAGAGGTTGACCGATCCGAAGCGCAGTATTCTTCCACCTTGCGCAGCCGCTTTGACAAGATCATGCTGGACGACCGCAATCTGCGCATGACGGAACGAATCCGCAAACGCATCCTCGCGCAGCCGGACACCCGCCATTTCTTCGTCATCGGCACGTTGCACTGTATGGGCAAGGGAAGCGTCATCGACCGTCTCCCGGCCTTGGGGACATCCGTCCAGCGCATCGACCGATAACCCGGAGCCACCGCCATGAAAAAATGCATCCTTTCCTTCTTCCTGCTTGCCGCTCTCGTCCGGGCGGATCCGCTTTTCGTCTCCATCCTGGAGGTGGACAGCTACGAATTCGCACGGCAGAGCGTCAACAGCTTTGGACGCAAAACCGGCTTGTCCACATACAGCGGGGACTTGGACGCCTTTTTCGCGAAAAACATTCCCCTGCCCGTCAACCACTGGCTGATGCTCAACAAGCCGATCCGTTTCGTCACGGCATTGGACACCGGGAAACCGTTGTCCGACGGAAACCCCGCCGTTCTGGCGATCGTGCCGATGCTTGACCGGGGCAGCCGGCTCCTCGAAGAATCCGCCTCGTTCTACAAAGACCGCGTAGAACGCGACACGGACGCCTACTCGCTCCGTTCGCCCGTTTCGACCAACCTCGCCCCCGAAGTCCATTTGTCGTTCGACGGTACACTCGCCCTGATGTCCCGTTCGAAGGATACACTGGACTGGGGCTGGAAAGTACGCGACCGGTTTATCAAGGCACCGCTCGATATGCTTCCCGGCACCTTCCGCCTCCTGGTCAACGCGCAACGCTTTGCCGGACTCCTGCCCCTGCTCGCGCCCGACATCGCGAAATACGACATCTGCGCGGAAATCTTGAAGAACTTCCCGACCGCGTTAGTCACTCTCGACGTGCGTTCGCAAGGTGTCGGTCTCGCCGTTCGCGGAATCCCGTCGGAGACCTCCAAACTGGCGGCGCAAGCGAGCCTCTGGTCCGCCCCGCCGCCCAAACTGTGGGAACGGATTCCCCGCGATCCCCTCTTTGTGTGCGTCTCCTGCAGCAAGCCGCCTTCCTTCACGAAGAACTACATCCCCGCCCCTTACGACGGGCTTTTCTCGCCGCTCCTCCCCCTTCTCCCCGACTCGGTTTTCCAAGGTCCCGCCATGTCCGTCCTGATGGAAACGGACGACGGCAAGGGGCTTTGCTTCCTCTCCTGCGCGCGTGTTGAGGACGGAACAGACCTCGCCGAAGCCGCCCGGAAGCTGCCCGGTGCGGACGGCGCGATCAAATGGACCGCCCTCCCTTCCAGACGGGCGCTCGACACCACCGTGTACCGGTTCAAGGCGGAACTTATAAAAAACAAACTGAAACAGGATTCGCAAACCGATGCCCTGCTCCAGATGGTTCTCAAACTTTTCCTTCAGAAAACCCTGATGGAGGCTTTCGTGAAAGACGGGGAACTGATCGTGATGCTCGGACCAGACCAGCCGCTCGCGGAGGGCGGCTGGGAGAAAATCCGCCATCCGTTGCCAAGTGTCCAGACACTCGACAAGGAACTTACGTTCAATCCCTGGTTCAACTCCGGTATGCTTGTGCAGGGAACGCGACTGCATCCATCCACCTTCCTGTTGAAATCATTTTCCATCATCCCCGGCATCCGCCGCGAACAACTGCTCGCCCTGCCCGCCCCCGGCGAACTCGGCATCTTCGGCATCACAAAAGCGGACGACGGCACGTTCACCATCGGACTGCGGCTACCGACCTCCGAAGTCGCCTCCCTGTGCAAGTTTGATACGGACGCAAGGCCGATGTTGCAGGAAATCTTCTTCCAGCTTCTCGCCCAGCAGATGGAGGCGCGGGAGAAGAAGGACGGAAGCGCGAAATGATCTACCTCGCGTCCGCGTCCCCGCAACGCAGCCAGATCCTGCGCGAACTTGACCTGCCGTTCACCATCCTGCCGGTCGATGTCGAAGAGGTCGCGCTTGCGACACCCGACGCGACCGTCTGCGAGAACGCGCGCCGGAAGGCGGAACGCGCCCTCCCGCAATGCCCGGCAGACGCCGTCGCACTCGGTGCCGACACGGTTGTCGAAATCGACGGCCGGATCCTCGGCAAACCGCGCTCCAAGGAAGAGGCGCAGCGTTACCTTTCCCTACTGAGCGGGCGTGTCGTAAAAGCCTGGTCCGGGATTTCACTAAGCCGTCTTCGCGATGGCCGCGCCGTTTCCCGGACCGCGTGTGAATCCGCCTCGGCAAAAATCAGGGCGTTGACGGCGGAGGAGATTGACTGGTACATCGCGACAGGAGAACCGATGACAAGGGCGGGCGCGTTCGGAATCAGCCGGATCGGCGAAATCTTCGTGGAACGTATAGAAGGTTCCTATTCCTGTTTCGCCGGGCTTCCCAAACGCCTACTACTCTCGATGCTGTGACGTTTTCGCCACATCCCATACGCCCCGGCAGAGACGCGGAGGGGAAAAAGCGGGAGGGGCGCACCCCGTCGCGACCGAACGGCGCCTGTCGGATGTCGAGTGTCCCCACGCGCCGCATGGGAACGGCGCGACGAAGCGTGTCGCTAGCGGATTTCGGAGTGGTATTCCTGGAGGGACTTGACAAATCCCTGCCCGTCACGCGCGGCGCGGATGCCCTGCGCCGAAGCGAGCGCGGCCGCGACCGTCGTGAGGTACGGGACGTTGTACTTCAACGCAGCCTTGCGGATCGAAGAGTCGTCCGCGCGCGAATCGCGGCGTCCCGAAGGCGTGTTGATGATCAGGCAGACCTGCTTGTTCACAATCACGTCGAGCACGTTCGGACGTCCTTCGTTGATCTTGGCGACCGTCTCCGCAGGAACGCCGTGATCCTTCAGCCACTGCGCGGTCCCGCTCGTGGCGATGAGCGAGAAGCCCAGCTTCACGAACTCCCGGGCCGCATGAACCGCAGACTCCGTCTTTTCGGAAAGGCTGATGAGGATCGTCCCCTCTTTCGTCGGAAGCTCCGCATTGGCCGCCTCTTCCGCCTTGTAATAGGCAAGGCCGAACGAAGACGCCATACCCAGCACCTCGCCCGTCGAACGCATTTCGGGGCCGAGGACGGGATCGACCTCCGGGAACTTCTTGAACGGGAGGCAGGCTTCCTTGCAGCCGTAGTACGGGATGTTCTTCGGCTTGAGTTCCAGTTCGGCGACCTTCTTCCCAAGCATCAGCTCCGTCGCGATGCGGGCCATCTGCGTGCCGCAGACCTTGGAGACCAGCGGCACCGTGCGGGACGCGCGCGGGTTGGCCTCGATGACGTACACCTTGTCCTTCTCGATCGCGAACTGCATGTTCATCAACCCGACGACGTGCAGCTGGCGGGCGATCTTGCGCGTGTAGTCGAGAATCGTCTGCATGTGTCCCTCGGAGATGGAGACGGGCGGAATCATACAGGCGGAGTCACCCGAATGGACGCCGGCGAGTTCGACGTGTTCCATCACCGTCGGGATGTAGACATCCTCGCCGTCGGCAAGCGCGTCCGCCTCGCACTCCAGCGCCTCCTGCAAGAAGCGGTCGAGCAACAGAGGGCGGTCCGGCGTGACGCCGACCGCCGCATCGACGTACTCGCGCAGCATGATTTCATCGTAGATGACCTCCATACCGCGTCCGCCCAGCACGAAGGAGGGGCGGATCATCAAGGGATATCCGATTTCTCCCGCCGCCTTCAACGCCTCGCCGAGATTGGACGCCATGCGGGACTCCGGCATCGGGATGCCGAGGCGATCCATCATGTGGCGGAAGATGTCGCGGTCTTCCGCCGCGTCAATCGAATCGATGCTCGTACCGAGGATGTTGACGCCGGCTTCGGCGAGTTCGCGCGCGATGTTCAACGGGGTCTGTCCGCCGAACTGGACGATTACGCCGAGGGGCTTTTCCTGTCGGTAGATCTGGAGAACGTCTTCGACCGTGACCGGCTCGAAGTAAAGCTTGTCGGAGGTGTCGTAGTCGGTCGAAACCGTCTCCGGGTTGCAGTTGACCATGATGGTCTCGTAGCCGAGCTCGCGGAGGGCGAACGCGGCGTGGACGCAACAGTAGTCGAACTCGATGCCCTGCCCGATGCGGTTCGGTCCGCCGCCGAGAATCATCACCTTCTTCTTGTTGTCGCTCGCGGCAACTTCGTTCTTCGGCGCGTTGTAGGAAGACTAATAGTAACAGGCGTTGTCCACGCCGCTGACCGGAACGGGGTGCCAGGTTTCGACGCAGCCGAGTTCCTCGCGGCGGACACGGATGCTCTTCTCCTTGACGCCGAGCAGTTTGGCGAGGTACTTGTCCGAAAAACCGTCCTTCTTCGCCTGAACCAGCAGGTCGTCCGGCGGAAGCGTTCCACAGTACTGCAAGAGGCGTTCCTCCTCTTCCACCAGTTCACGCATCTGCTGAAGGAAGTAACGCTTGATGTGGGTAAGGTTCCACAGCTGCTCGTCGGTGGCGCCCTTGCGGAGCGCCTCGTACAGGATGAACTGGCGTTCGCTGGAAGGCGTCTGGAGCAGAGCCAACAACTCGTCGAGGGACTTCTTGTTGAAATCCTTCGCGAACCCAAGTCCGGCGCGACCTTTCTCCAGCGCGCGGATCGCCTTCTGGAAGGTCTCCTTGTAGGTCTTGCCGATGGACATGACCTCGCCGACCGCCTTCATCTGAGTACCGAGCTTGTCTTCGGAAGCGCGGAACTTCTCGAAAGCCCAGCGCGCGAACTTCAACACGATGTAGTCGCCGCTCGGCGTGTACTTCTCAAGGGTGCCGTCGCGCCAATAGGACATTTCGTCGAGCGTCATGCCGCTTGCGAGCTTCGCGGAGACCAGCGCGATCGGGAACCCGGTCGCCTTCGAGGCGAGCGCGGACGAACGCGACGTGCGCGGGTTGATCTCGATGATCACGATACGCCCGTCCTTCGGGTTGTGGGCGAACTGGACGTTCGTGCCGCCGATGACGCCGATCCGTTCGACGATGCGCCAGGCGTAATCCTGCAGGCGGTTTTTCACTTCGTCGGAGATCGTCAGCATCGGCGCGGCGCAGAACGAGTCGCCGGTATGCACGCCCATGGGGTCGATGTTCTCGATGAAGCAGACGGAGATCAACTGGTTCTTCTCGTCGCGCACGACTTCGACCTCCAGCTCCTCCCACCCGGCGACGGACTCTTCGATCAGCACCTGGTTGGTGAGGGACGCCTCAAGGCCGCGGGCCGCGATGACGCGCAGCTCTTCCACGTTGTAGACGAGCCCGCCGCCCTCGCCGCCCATCGTGTAGGCGGGACGGACGACGACCGGATAACCGAGTTTCGCGGCGATCTGCTCCGCCTCTTCGAGCGAATGGGTCGTTTCGCTGCGCGGCGTCTCGATACCGAGCGAGGCCATCGTCTCCTTGAAAACCTCGCGATCCTCGCCCCGCTCGATCGCGTCGAGGTTCACGCCGATCACCTGGACATGGTACTTGTCCAGCACGCCGGTCTTCGCCAGTTCGGTGGAAAGGTTCAAGCCAGTCTGCCCGCCAAGGTTCGGCAGAAGCGCGTCCGGACGCTCCTTCTCGATGATCTGCGCGATGCGCTTGACATTCAGCGGTTCGATGTAGGTCGCGTCCGCCATGACCGGGTCGGTCATAATGGTGGCGGGGTTGGAATTGACGAGGACGATTTCATAACCGCACTCGCGAAGAGCCTTGCAGGCCTGTGTCCCGGAATAGTCAAACTCGCAAGCCTGACCGATGACGATGGGGCCTGAACCAATGATAAGAACCTTGTGGATGTCCTGACGACGCATGAAAATCACCTTTTCTTTCCACGTGCGCCCGCCTTCGGGACAACCCGCAGGGAAAGCTCACGTAATCGGGACGCTAGTCTAGCAAGAATCCTCCCCCCCGTCAATCCTGCGTATGAACAAAATGAAGGGGAATTTCCTCCGGGTTTCTCGCGCATCTTTCTTGACTTTTCATCGTATTCAGGGCAGAATGGCACTTTCCTTTTTGCTTTTCGTTTTTGGGGAGGAAGCCTCGTGTTACAAACAACCTTTTCCCTGCCGCTGGCAGGAATCATCCACGGTCTGCTCACGTCGAGCGGAATGGGCATCGGCATCATGCTCGTCCAGATCTTCATTTCCGTCATCGGGATCGGTTACTGGATCCACCTGCGCCGGCGCGTCAAGTATGTGGAAAACAGCAACAAGCGGTTCGTTTCCTTTTTCCGCCGCGAGGGCGACGTCCTCGACTATTGCCTACAGCGCCATCCGGCGGGCGCAAAAGTCTCCATGGAGTCGATTTATAACCACACATGCGAACGGATGCTTAAGGAACTAAGCCCGGAACAGCGTAACATCGTCGCCGGTCAACGCGCCGGCGGCACTTCTTTTGCCTTGACGAAAAAGGAGATGGAGCTTGTCCGGAGCAGCTGCATGAACCAGCTGGAAGACGAGATCAAGAATCTGGAGAAGGGATTTTGGCTTCTCGCCTCGATCGTGACGACCGCGCCGATGCTCGGCCTTCTCGGAACGGTGTGGGGCGTCATGGACGCCTTTGACATGATGGGCGGCAAGGGTACCGTGCTCCTTTCGGAAATCGCCCCCGCCATCTCCTCCGCCCTCGGCACGACCGTCTTCGGGCTGATCATCGGTATTCCGGCCGTCTGCGTCTACAACTACTATGCAACCCGGATGAAGGAAATCACCACCGACATGGAGTCGTTCTGCGAAGAGTTGCTGGGACGCATCAAACGGGATTACCAGGGAGGCGATGAATGATCCGGCGGGGCAGACAGCAGCGCGTTGTCGGCGAGATCAACATGACGCCGCTGATCGACATGACCTTCCTGTTGTTGATCACGTTCATCATCACGATGCCCGCCATGGAGCAAGGAATCGCCATCAAGCTTCCCCAAGGGAGTGCGGACATTCTGCCGAACAAAAAGTCGAACGTCGTCACGCTCGATGCCGAAGGGCGGATCTTCCTCAATAACCATCCCCTTTCGATGGACGAGTTGGAACGCACACTCGGGAATCTCGCCGCCGAAAATCCTGAAACCGCCGTCCTCGTCCGTGCGGACGAACGGTTGGACTACGGAAAAATCATGAAGGTGATGAAACTCCTTTACAAGGTCAAAATCACGCGCATGGCCCTGGTCACGCTGGCCGACTGACGAACCGATGCGAAACGACTTCATAGATTCCCGTTCACTTATCCTCTCCGCCGTTTTACATGCGTTGTTCATCGGCGGTTTCGCGTCGTATGAACTGATTTCACGGCTCTTCCGGAAACCGCCTCCGCCGGCATCTGAGTTCACCATCGTCCTTCCTCCGCCGGAATCGGTCGCCGCCGAACCAGATCCGGAACCGGAGACAGTCGAAACGCCTGCCCCCGTAAAAGATGCCGTCTCCGTCGAGAAGAAGCCTACAACGCCCAAACCACAACCAAAGCCTCAACCGAAACCCAAACCAAAACCACAACCGAAGCCCAAACCCAAACCGACGGAAAAGAAGCCCTTCCAAAAGGGGAAACGTGTCGAGGCTCCCAAAGTCCCGGAAAAGCCGAAGGTCGATTTCACGAAATTCAAGCGCGTGGTTACGCAGCCCGTCAAGGCTTTGGAAAAGCCGTTGAGCGCGAAGGAAATCCGCGACGCACTGAACGCGGGCGCACGGCCCGGCGCACGAAATCAGATTCCGGAAAACGAAATGGCACGCTGCGTCGGACTTGTCCGCACCGCCCTTTTCGAATCGTGGGATGCCCCGCCCGAAACCGAACATATCCTCCAGCCCCCGCATCTGGAAATTCGTCTGGATCGAGGCGGACGCATCATCAGTTACCGTCTTGTCCGTTCTTCCGGGAACAAGTATTACGACGAGACGGTTAAGAAAGCGGCTCTCAACACGGAACCCATCCGGGGGCTTTCCATCGACTTCCTCAAGCAGTACGAACGACTCACCATCGAGTTCAGACTGCAATAGCGGGATGATACGCGACACGCAACGGGGCGCATCCGCGAATCGTGTAAACACGTAACCACGGAAAACAGTCGAAACGGGGAGGGCGCGTGTCCCCACGCGCCGCACGACACCCGACAGCCGACAGCCGCCACCCGGACGCGACGAAGCGCGTCCCTCCCGTTCTTTCCTCTGCTACTCTCAGCGTGTAATCCGGAGGCGGAAGAATTGGGAAGGCGCGTTTGTCATCGGGAGGAGAATCTGAGCGGGAAGCCCCGTTCCGTCAACCGGCGTTACGCCGTCAAGCGGACGCCATGACGCCGGACAAAGCGTCGGGGTCGCCTCCACCGTGTAGCGGTAGCCGCTATGCGTCGGGAACGCAAGCGTCCCATCGCCCGCGAAAGTGGTGATCGCCGTTTCCGGATAATCGAGGAAGAGCCGCCAATCGAATGTGTAAAACGGCTGGTATGGATCGTTCGAGAGCAGGAGGACGCTGACGGTGGTATCATCCGCCTCCGTCAGGGCGGGCAGGTTGTAACCGTCGAAAACCCGATAACGCCCCGGTTCCACGCTGAACGCGGCGGGAGTCCCCGCAGAAGAACCGAAACCTTTTTCCTGGAACAGCGGATAGACACGAATGTCATCGACGTACCACCCCTCTTCGTCATGGTTGTCGTCGCCGCCGTAATGAAAACGGAAAACAACCTCTTCGCCAAAAAGCCCGTCATGCTCCGGCAGGACTTCCGCCAGGTCGAAGACGACTTCACGCCACGCATTGGTTTCATGTCCCGCGAAACAGGGAACCCCGTTCGTCCAAGGCGAACGCTGCCATCCGTAAATGGTATGGGTGTAGGGGCCTGGGAGCTGGGTGAAAGTTGCCCCGCCGTCCAGCGAGTATTCGACCATCCCGCCGTCGAAAGCCCGCGAAGGGTCGTCCGAGTCCGTCTCCGAACAAATCCAATGGCGGAAGGAGAGCCGGGCGTTTTTACCGATCCGGCAGGGCGCGAGCGTCATGGTTGCGCGAACCGGTTGGTTGGAGGCGAAAGTCGTGTCGAGGACGGCGTGGAGCGAACAGGGCGAAGAGAAGAAGCGGTTTGTCGCGATGTTCCACGGCTGCCCGATGGAGGCGAGCGAAACGTTTTTCAAACCGTCCGCTTCCACACATTCCTGACGGGCGAGAACGACGGTACCGGCAAGCGTCTCGTTCCCCCGGTTCACGACGCGGTTTGTCCAGGCAAGCGGAGGATCGTCCACATAGGCATGAAAGACGAGGTTCGTCAAACGGGAGAAATCGCCTTCGGGATAGACCGTAAAGAGGAAACAGGTTTCCGTGACCGTCGTAAACCCGTTGGGATCGGCGGCTTCGAGTTGATAGTCGAAATCCTCGGCGGGGAACGTCGTCTCCCCGAACGAAGCGGCGTAGACTCCCCCACCCTCCGGAACGAGTTCCGTCTCCTGCCAGACGCCACCGCCGCTCCGCCAGCGCAGGACGGCTCGTTCGACGCCGCGTGTGTCGGTGATACGCGCCCGGACGGTATACGGCCCCGGTCGCCGCTGGATCATTTCCAACGGCTCGAAGTCGATGACGGGCGGCGCGGGAATGGAAGCGGCGTCGAGCGGATCCGTCCTATCAGCGAATTCCTCGGCGAGCGTGTAGCCGTCGCCATCGGTATCGAGCGAAGCGGCAAGCCCCATGCAACCATAGTACCGCCATTCATACCAATCGCAAATCCCATTCCCGTCGGCATCTTCCGTTTCCGGCAGGTAGAGGGCGGCGAGACGATGCGCGACATTCATCGGAACGGGTTGCGCCTGAGGTGCGGAGAGGGACGGGGCGGCGGGGAAACGGGTGTCGTCGAGACGCCATTCGGCAAAACGCCATTCGTCCCCTGCGACGTCCGTCACAACCTCCGGCGCGGCGGGGGGCAGACATTCGGTATCTTCATCGCACCAGAACTCCGCCGGTGCGAACAAGCCGTTCGTAGCCGTCTGCACAAGCTTGTTTTGACGCTTCCAACGCCAGACGAGGAAACTATCCTCCCGAATCGTGAACGCGCAAGCCGGCTCCCCGCCCGTCGCGGGAACCGAACCGCCGCCGACAAATCCATCGAACCGCATCCTTCCGTTTTCGGAGAGCGGGACATACCGGGGAGCGGAAACCTGAATGGTCAAGCCGGAGGCGGAATGGGTTGTCCCGTAGTCCGGCGTCACCTCGCCATAGGGGGCGGGCGCGCCCAGTACGTTGAAGGAAAGGCGCGGCGTAACCCGGAAGGTGCAGTCGCCTCCATCGGACGGGAACGCGCCGGTCACACCGGCGGCGTTATCGGCGAGCAAGCGATAGGCGACCCGCGTATAGACCGGTTGTGCAGGAATCGAAGACGTGTAGCAATTTCCGTATGCGCGGGCCATCCACTGCGTATGCGCGTTCGGTGCCGCATCGCTCGTCCAGACGAGGCGGACGGTAGCCGGATCGAATATGCCGACCGGCTCGACCCGACATTCGACGGAATACGGTTCCTCCGTCTCAAAAGTGTTCAACAAGGGCGTGTGTTCTAACGACGGCGGCGTGAGGTTTACCGCCCGTGCGAACGGAAGCGCGGGATCGCCGAAGAGATTCATCTCCAGATACGCCCAGCGCTGGGACGTATAGTATTTCGGCGAGATGAACGCCAGGTTCGCCCGGCGCGAGGCTTCGTTCATCTCGCCAAACCGCGTCGCCTTCCCCGTCAGCGCGGCGTCCCAGAACGCGCGCTGCAGATTGAAATTGTCCCCCGCGATCCGTCCGCTGTAGAACCAAGTTTCACGCGCTCCCATCACCGCCGCAACGGCGGCATTTTCCGCCGTGACCAGTTGTTCCGCAAAACAATCCGGTCGATCCAACGCCCCCGCCAGACAGGCCGAGGAATAGGCGAAGTACGGCAGGTCGTTCGTCAGCGCGGCAAGCTTCGCACGATTCGCCGCAATCGCGAGGGAAATTTTCATGCACTGGTTGGCCGTACCGTGTCCCAAATGGTTGACGGCGGCGTACCCGCCATTCAGAAAGGCGAACGCATCGTCCGTATTCCAATTGAATTCATCGGAATCGTAGAGCGTACAGGAGGTAAAGGTGTTCGAATAGGCGGTAGTCTCGAATCCGACGCTGTCCAGTCCATCGACCGAAATCCCGAACCGCAATGCATCCATGAACCCGGAGGCGTAGACGAGCGACCCGAAGTTGACCGTCTCGGCCATGAAGCCGTTGCGGCGCAAGGTCTCGGCGGACGCTTCCTGGTAACGGAGCGTCTTACGGACGAGGTGCGCAAGTTCCGCCGCATCCGCGACGGGAAACCGCCCGACCATCACCTCCGATGTCAAATCGATATCGCCGTTCTCCCCCTCTCCGACTTCGCCGTACACACCGTTCCCGTTGCCGTCGAGCGTTCCGTCGAGACAGCCGAAGGAAATCGCGTCGGAGGGAATGTCTTCCCGGTAGGTTTTCAAGAACGTACTGTATTCCGAATGGAGCGGCAGAGAAGGCATCTCGGCATACGTCCCCACGATCAACAAGAACTTCAATCCGGCATGGAGATAGGCGTCGCGGGCGAAAGCGCGGACACGGAGGGCGCGGTTTGTACCCGCGTAATTCGCGTCAATCCATTCCGCCGTCACGAGGTTCGTACGGAACCCGTCGGCTTCGCGACGGGCGAGAAGTGCGTCAAGGTTCCAAGGGGCGGGAGTGCTTGCGAGCGTCTGCGGCGCGACAACCACGTACTCGTTGGTGACACCCGGCGGCAAACGCGACGGCGGTTCGGCGAAAAGCCGTCTGCCGGAACCACGCGGCACGAGCGAGACACGCAGACGGAGGCGACGCGCCGCCTCCAAGCGTTTCGCAACGTGATGGACACGGACGGGGAGTATTTCGACCGAAAGGGTTCCGCGCTCTCCCGCGAAGTCCGTCCGCCAGTTGCGAAGCGACGAAACGGGATAAAACGCATCCGCCGTATACACCGTCTCGTCCCGTTCGCAGAACACCGTCTCGCCGGGGAGGACACTGGGTTGTCCCCAAGGGAGGGGCGCGGGGAGGACGAGTGAATCGGCGGACACCCTTTCGCAAACGACCTCTGCCACCGCCATGCCGGGCGGCAATTCAAAACTCCGCGAAAGGTGGGGAAGCGAGGGACGGCCCGGTTCGGAATCGAGGGACGCGCCCGCCAAGGAAAGGCAGGTGAAACCGTCCGCTCCGACATGGAGAGAAGGTGCAGGGAACGAAAGATCGAAACACGTCTCAGGCGGTGCATCGACCTGTGCGCCTCCTGCACCCCAAAACGCGCAAAAACAGGCGACCATTGCAAGAAATGGGCAATTTCCCCAAAAACGTGTCTGGCACTCTTTCCGCATGGGGAAACTTTTACAATAAAGCCCTATCCCTGTCAATTCAAAACGGCACGTAACAGCGATTCCCCCATTTTCTCCGGGAGGGGCGCGCCTCGTCGCGATCGCGTGGCGGCTGTCGGGTGTCGCCACGCGCCGCATGGGAACGGCGCGACAAAGCCCGATTCGCGGAGGTGTTTCCGTGTTCCTGTTTCCCGGTGAACAAAGCTTGCTTTCCCCCGGTCGAAAGGGTAAACTTTCCCTGCATTCCGCAACCCGGCGGCGGATGATCCGACTGTTCCCGCCGGAGGATGGAAACGGGCGGGCGTCCCGTCCTGTGAAAGAACCGAGATGAAAGAGAAAAAAAACATTCCCGTCGTGAGTGCGGTTTTACCGGAAGAGGAGCTGACCCCGCTTCTCGAACTCATCGACTGTGACTTGAACGTGACCTCGTACACGGATGCCGAAACGGGCGAGTGCCATGTCGATCTGTATTTGAACGACCCTTCCGAACGTTCCGCCGCGACGCTCGCGCTCACCCGCACGGCGAAACTCCTCGGACTTAAGATAAACCCGTCGTTCACGAGTGTTCCGGCGGAGGACTGGAAGACCTCGTGGCGGCGTTTCTTCCACATCGACCACATCACGAAGCGCGTCGTCGTGCGTCCCCCGTGGGAACGGTATACGGCCAAGGAGGGCGAACTCGTGATCGTGATCGATCCCGGCATCAGTTTCGGAACGGGGAAGCACGCCTCGACGCGGGGGTGCATCCACTATCTCGACCAGATGGCGGAGCGTTACCGGGGAGCGCCCGTGCTTGACCTCGGCTGCGGTTCCGGCATCCTCTCGATCTGCGCACGGAAAATGCACTACGGCGATGTCCTGGGGATCGACAACGATCCGGACTGTATCCCCTCCGCGCAGAAGAACGTCGCACGGAACCGCGTCCGGGCGGAGATCCGTCTCGGCGACCTCTCGCGCCCCTTCGAGCCTCGCCCCGTGGTACTGGCGAACATCCTCGCGCCGATCCTTCTGGAATTTTCCGCGAACATCGCGGACTCCGTCGCGCCGGGCGGCATCCTCGTCCTCTCCGGCATCCTCGCCACGCAGTACCCGGACATCAAGCGCCGGTACGAAACCCTCGGCTTGCGCGAAAAGACGGGACGGCGATTCGGCGAATGGAAAACGGGACTTTTCACAAAACCTGAATGAAAGGAAACATGATGAACAGCATACGGAGAATCGGAATGGCGGTCGGACTGGCGACCGTGACGGCGGCGTTGCAAGGGCAGGCTGAGACGCGCTTCGCGCTCGTCCCCTACCCCCAGAGTCTGACGGCGCAGGAGGGCACGTTCAAAACCGCGAAACCGGCGGAGGAGGTCTGGAAGGTCGAAACCGACGGGCAGCTTCCTGCGGAAGGATACCGTCTGCGCATCACCCCGGACGGCGTGACGTGCGCGGCCAACGACAAGGCGGGGGCGTTCTACGCGGCGCAGACGCTTGCCCAGCTCCGCAGCGGGAAGGCGGGGGCGTTCACCTACCCCTGCGTCGAAATCACCGACGCCCCGAAGTATAAGTGGCGCGGCGTCCTGATCGACGACTGCCGGCACTTCTTCGGCAAGGAGAAGGTGAAGCGGGTGATGGATCTTATGGCGCAGCACAAGCTGAACCGTCTACATTGGCATCTGACCGACGACCAAGGGTGGCGGCTCGACATTCCCGGGTATCCGGAACTGGCGCGGCATAGTTCGGTGCGGGCGGCCAGCGGGAAACACGGGACGCGCCCGCACGTGCGCATGAAGGATTATTCCGCCCTCCTCAACGGCGAGACGTACGGTCCGTTCTTCTACACCGAAGCCGACATGAAGGAGATGATCGCCTACGCGGCGGCGCGACACATCACGATCGTCCCGGAAATTGAACTGCCGGGCCACGTCTACGCGGCGTTGTCGGCCTATCCGGAACTCGCCTGTTTCCCCGAACGGCTGAAAGGCAAGGGGCCGCTGTGCGCGTGGGGAATCGAGCAGGACGTCCTGTGCGTCGGGAACGACAAGGCGATCAAGTTCATGGAAGACGTACTCGACTACGTGTGCCGCCTCTTCCCCGGCGACACCGTCCACATCGGCGGCGACGAGTGCCCGCAAGTACGCTGGAAGACATGCCCCAAGTGCCAGGCCCGCATCAAGGCGAACGGGCTGAAAGACGAACACGACCTGCAGCCGTGGCTCACGCGCCATTTCCTGAAGTTCCTCGACGCGCGCGGCAAGCGGGCCGTCGGTTGGGACGAGTACCTGCTCGGCGACGTGCCGAAGAACGCGATCGGCATGAGCTGGCGCGCGGGCGGCGGCGGCGCGGGACACAAATTCCTCACGCCCCTTGAGTGCGTCAAGCGCGGGCACGACCTCGTGATGACGCCCCGCACCCACTGCTACCTCGACTACGGGCAGGGGCTCGCGGACGATCCGTTCCAGTACATCGGCGGCCGCGTCACGCTTGAGAAGTGCTACTCCTTCGATCCCTGCGAGGGTATCCCGGTTGAACTGCGCGGGCATATCTTCGGCGGACAGGGCAACAACTGGGCGGAGTACACATGGAACGAATACGACCTTGACTGGAAGATGTGGCCGCGTACCTGCGCCCTCGCGGAAGCCCTCTGGACCGCGCCTTCGCGGCGCGACTTCCCGAACTTCCTGAAGCGCATGGAGACGCACCGCAAACGCCTTATCGCGGCGGGCGTGAACTGTGCGCCCCTCCGCTGACGCGGATTCCGAAAACGGGTCTTCCGGGAGCGATACCATGCCCAAACCATTCGTCCACCTTCACGTCCACACCAAGTACAGCCTGCTCGACGGCGTCTGCCAAGTCAAGGCGCTCGTCTCCCGCGCCAAGGAATTCGGGATGAACGCCTTGGCGATCACCGACCACGGGGTGATGTACGGCGCGATCGACTTCTACAAAGAGTGCAAGGCGCAGGGTATCAAACCGATCATCGGGTGCGAGTTCTACATTCTCGCGAAGGAACATCGTTCCTGCCGCGACAAGCGCGTGCATTACCATCACCTCGTCTGTCTCGCCGAGACCTACGAGGGGTACATGAACCTCGCGCAGATGAACACGATCGCCTTTCTGGAAGGCTATTACTACAAGCCGCGAATCGACAAGGAGACGCTGCGCGCCCATTCAAAGGGCATTATCGGGTTGGCCGCCTGTCTCCAGGGGGAGATCAACTGCTATCTGAAGGAACGGCAGATCGACGAGGCGGAGAAGGTGGCGCGGGAATACATGGACATCTTCGGAGAAGGCAACTTTTTCCTGGAGATGCAGGACCACGGCATCGAGGAACAGCGAGTAGTCAATGAAGGCGTCCGCGAACTGATGAAGCGCACCGGGCTTCGCGCCGCCATCACCAACGATGTCCACTACATCATCCCCAGCCACGCGGACGCACACGAAGTCATGCTCGCCATCCGCGACCAGACGGTGATGAGCGATCCAAAGCGTTTCAAATACCCGACGCACGAGTTCTACTTCAAGACACGCGAGGAGATGGAACGCCTGTTCCCCGAAGACCAAGCCGCGCTCGACATCACTCAGGAGATCGCCGACCGCTGCAACGTGGAGTTGACCTTCTCGAACGGCAAGGCGGACTCCCTCCACTTCCCGACCTTCCCGCTCCCCGAAGGCTTCTCAACCGGCAAGGAATATTTGATCCACCTTGGGAAACAGGGACTCAAAAAACACTACGGGCTGGACTACGACAACCCGCAGACGGAGAAAGACCGGGAACTGATCAAACGGTTCGACTACGAAGTCGGCGTCATTGAAAAGACGGGGTTCATCAACTACTTCCTCGTCGTCTCCGACTTCGTGATCTGGTCGCGGTCGCACGGCGTCCCCGTCGGGCCGGGACGCGGTTCGGGTGCCGGTTCGCTGCTCGCCTACTCGCTCGACATCACCCAGCTCGACCCCATGCGCTTCGACCTGATCTTCGAACGCTTCCTCAACCCGGAACGTATCTCGCCGCCTGATTTCGATATCGACTTCTGCCAGGCGCGCCGTAAAAAGACGATTGAATACGTCATGCAGAAATACGGCGAAGACCGGGTCGCCCAGATCGTCACCTTCGGCCAGATGGCGGCGAAAACCGCGATCCGTGATGTCGCCCGCGCCCTCGAAGTCCCGCTTGACAAGGCGATGGGCTACTGCAAGATGATCCCGGAAGATCCGAAGATGACGCTCGCCAAGGCGAAGACGGAGAACCCCGCCTTCGCCGCCGCATGCAACATGGATCCCGATCTGCGCCGCATCATGCAGCACGCGGAAGTCTTGGAGGGTGTCTACCGCAGCACGGGCGTACACGCCGCCGGCATCGTAATCGGCGACAAGCCTTTGATCGACCTCGTCCCCCTCTGTCGCGGCACGGAAGGGATGCCCGTCGCGCAATACTCGAAGGAGCCGGTCGAACAGTGCGGTCTGTTGAAGATGGACTTCCTCGGACTGAAGACGCTCGACGTGCTGGAGGAGGCCGCCGACCTCGCCAAAATCACGCACGGCGTGGAGATCGACTACCCCTCGCTCCCGCTCGACGACAAAAAGACCTTCGAGCTTTTCCAGGCGGCCGACACCGTGGGCGTCTTCCAGCTGGAATCCGGCGGGATGCGCAAAATCCTGCTCGAATTCAAACCGACGCTGATCGACGAGATTATCGCTATTATCGCGCTGTACCGTCCCGGGCCGATGGACCAGATTCCGCATTACGTGGCCCGCAAGCTCGGCCGCGAGCCGATCGTCTACGACCATCCGAAACTGGAACCCTACCTCAAGGAAACCTACGGCGTCATCGTCTACCAGGAACAAGTGCAACGCGCCGCCCAGGCGCTTGCCGGCTATTCGCTCGGAAAGGCCGACCTGCTCCGCCGTGCGATGGGCAAGAAGAAGCCCGAAGTGATGGCGAAAGAGCGCGTCACGTTCGTCCAGGGGTGCAAGGAGGTCAACAACATCCCGGAGGAGAAGGCCGGACAGATTTTCGACAACATCGAGAAATTCGCCGGATACGGCTTCAACAAGGCCCACGCCGCCGCCTACGGCGTCGTCACCTACTGGACGGCGTACATGAAGGCGAACTATCCGGTCGAATTCATGTGCGCGCAAATTTCCTCCGAAATCGGCAACTTCGACAAGCTCCCCGAATTCGTGAGCGCATCGGAGGCGATGGGGCTGGAAATCCTGCCGCCCGACGTGAACAAGAGCCGCGACCGCTTCGTGCCGGAGGACGGCAACATCCGCTACGGGCTCGCGGGTATCAAAAGTGTCGGCACCGGCGCGGCGGAACTCATTTTCAACGAGCGCGAAAAGAACGGCCCGTTCAAAGGGTTGCTCGACTTCTGTATGCGTTGCGATCCCTCGCTGGTGAACAAGCGCGTACTCGAGGCGCTGGTGAAATGCGGTGCCATGGATTCCTTCGGGATGCACCGCGCCCAGCTCTTCGCCGGCATCCAAGTCGCAATGTCGCGCGCCGGGCGGGAACTGCAGGATAAAGCCTCCGGACAGGGGAGCCTCTTCGAGACCCTGCAAGTAAACGAAGTCGGTTCGGCGGGCGAGGATTTCCCCGACTGTGAACACTGGACGAAGAAGGAATGTCTCGCCTACGAACGCGAGTTGTGCGGCATCTACCTCACCGGGCATCCGCTCGACCGTTACCGCGCCATCGCGAAAGCCATCTCGACCTACGACCTCGGTTCGCTGCCTGAAAACGCGGAAGTCATCGAAGACCGCGACATCCGCATCTGCGCGATGGCGGACGCCGTCTCCGTCCGCATCAGCAAGAAAACGAAGGAACCGTGGGCGATCCTCACGCTGGACGACGGGCTCCACAAGATCGAAGCACTCGCCTTCGCCAGCACGTACAAGGAATTTCAGGCGGCCTGCGTCCCCGACACGCCGGTCGTCGTCTGCGGGACGCTCTCCAAACGACTGGAAGACGACCGCCCGAAAATCATCGCGCGCGAAATCTACCCGCTGGAATCCTCGTTGACCCAATTCGGGAAACGTGCGATCATCGGTATCAACGCAAAAGGGAAGAATCTGGGTAAGCACATTGCCGATCTTCACGGTATCGTGGGAAAGCACCCGGGCAAGCTCCCCCTCTTGATCTGCCTGATTTACCCCGACAAGAAACGAATCCTGATCGAATCGTCAAACGCGCACACCGTCGAGCCGACGATGTCGTTCCTCGCCGATTCCGAAGCCCTCTTCGGAAAACGCGCCTTGAAATTCACGGCCCGCCCGGAAATCTACCTTCAGACGCGCCAACGGCGGTTTCGTCCGCAACCGGCCGGAAGTTGACGTGTAACCACACAAATACGAGAGACGCGCTTTGGGGCGCATCCACGAATCGTGTAAACACGCGCGCGTTTCCCTAGTTTCGTTCTTATAACGAGAGCAAGTCTTTGAGGTCGTCGAAGGAGAGTTTCGACATGATCGCGCTGTCGGAACTTTCGATGGTCGCGCTGATCAACGCCTGTTTCCGCCGCTGCATGGCGAGGACACGTTCTTCGACGGAATCCTCCGCGATGAGTTTGATGCTGTACACCGTTTTCTTCTGCCCGATACGGTGCGCACGGTCTGTGGCCTGGTCTTCCACGGCGGGATTCCACCAGGGATCGAAATGGACCACCATATCCGCGCCCGTCAGGTTCAACCCCGTCCCGCCCGCCTTCAGGCTGATCAGGAAAACAGGGATGGAGGGCGTGAGGTTGAAACGCTGGCACTGTTCCAACCGGTCTTTTGTCGAACCGTCCAGATAACAGTACGGAACGCTGCGCACGTCGAGTTCCGCACGGATCAGGGCGAGCATCCGCACGAACTGGCTGAAGACGAGGATGCGGTGGCCGCCTTCAACCGCCTCGTCGAGCAATTCAAAGAACGCCTCGAGCTTTGTGGAGGGACGTTCGTCCGCTCGTTTTCCCTTCCGGTCCTGCAGAAGGTCGAGGTGGCAGCAGACTTGGCGCAGACGCATCAAGATGGCGAGGATTTCAAAACGGGATTTTTCAAACCCCTTCTCTTTCACCATGCCGCGAACCTTCTGTTGCGACTCGAAAAGGATTTCGTCGTAGACGCGCTTCTGGTCGTCGGTCATGGTGCAGTACTGGATCTTGACGAGCTTGTCGGGAAGGTCTTTCGCGACGTCCTTCTTTACGCGGCGCAGGATGAACGGATGCAACTTGTGGCGAAGTTTCGCCTGTAGCGGCGCGGCCTCTTCGGGGGACGCCCCGGAAAGCGGATCTTCGTAATTGACACGGAAGGAGTCGTACGAGCCGAGATAGTCCGGCATCAAGAAATCCATGATCGACCAGATGTCCTGCACACCGTTTTCGATGGGCGTACCTGTCAGGACAAGTTTGTTCCCGGCATAAATTTTCTTCACCGCGATCGCGTTCTGCGTGGTACGGTTCTTGATGTGCTGGGCCTCGTCCAGCACGGCGACGGAGAACCGGTACGGCGCGTAATTCGCCAAGTCCCTGCGCACGAGCGCGTAGGAGGTAATGACGAGGTCGCTTTCCGGAATCTTCGCGAACAACCCCTCCCGGTTCGGCCCGTTGATGACCAGGCGCCGGAAACGCGGCAAGAACTTGGCGGCCTCGCGGTCCCAGTTCGCGACAAGGCTTGTAGGACAGATCACGATGGCGGGTTTCCCCCGCGCTTCCTCATCGGTGCGCGTAAGACTGAGCCACGTCAGCGTCTGCAACGTTTTTCCCAAGCCCATCTCATCCGCCAACAGCCCGTTCATCCCGGCGTTCTCCAGGAAACGCAGCCAGTACACGCCCTCCTTCTGGTAGGGACGCAGAATCTCCTCCAGACCGTCCCCCAGCGGAACCGGCGCGAAACGGGTCCCCTTCTCGCGGTTGTGGCGCGCAGCCTTTTCCCGCCAGTCGGGCGGTTCTTCCACGTCCATCCCGTCCATCGCGTGCAGCGACGCCTGGACGAACGGCGCATAGACACGCGGCAGCAGGAAATGCCCGCGCAAGGGGCTCTCGCGGCTCTGGCAATCGTTGAACACGGAACGCATGGATTTCACCGCGTTGCTGTCGAGCAGACAGATACCGTCCTCCGTCTCCAGGAAAGCGTCGCCCCGGTTCATCGCGCGCTGCACATCCCCTTCCGGCACACGCCCGGCGCCGGGGCGCTCAAAGGTGTACCCGACGTCAAACCAGCCGGCGCGGTCGCTCTCGCTGATTTTCACGACCGGCGTCAGGACGGGAAGCTCGTCCAGAATCGCCTCCAGTTTCCCCTTCGGTTTGACTTTCCAGCCGAGGCGTCCGAGCGTGGGCATTCCGGTGCCGAGGAAGTTCAGCACCTCCCGCGTACCGACAATTTCATACCGCCCGTCCGTCTCTTTGAAACCGGCTTTGCAGAGAGCCGCCAACGCCGACTTCTCCACCGGCAGGTTCCGCACGGAATAGCGGAGGATGTCGTCTGGATCCGGGATGGCGAAATCCACCGAATCCCGTACCCCCGCCTGTACGTCGTGTCCGCCGTAGGTAGCCCGGAGGGTCGCGGAGAGCGAAGCCCGCGAACCGCTCAGTTCCAGCGTAAAGACGGGCGTACCCGGCACCCGCTCGAAGAGTTCCGGCGTAAGATCCATCTTGACGGGGAATTGTCGGAGAAGGTTCGGCAGGTCGCGTTCCAGAAAGGTGATCACGTTTTCGCGGGGAATGATTTCATCCTTGACGTAGATCGAGTGATACGGCAGCGGAAGGACGTTCGCCAGCGTCCAGAAATGCCCCTCCGCCAAGACCACGCCCTGGCGTCCCGAAACAAAAAAGGCGGGCAGGACGCCTTGCGGGAGCGCGGGGATGTCGGCGTGGGGGAAGAGGTAGATTTCCCCCGTATCCGGATCGACATCCATCTCCAGCGCGGAGGAGACGCGGCGCGCCTCCGCGACGTATTCCTTGCAACCGGCTTCGACGATTTTCGCGCCGCCCGCGTTTTGCAGAAGGTTGACGAAATCCGGCGGGGAGACTTCGAAATGCCCCTTCGCGGGGCCTTCGCAGATGTCTTCCAAGACCTCCAGGAGGTTTTCATCCGTCGCGGAAAGACGGACGGCGGTTCCCTCCGGCACCATTTCCGGCAGCATCGGCGGACGCCCCTCGGCAAGCAGGAAAAGCGCGAGTTGGATCTTCCCCTTTGCATGGAACGTCGCCTGCCACCCGCCCGGCAGGGAAAGGCAGAGCTGCACGGGAAGCCCGTTGCGGCTGCGCGGCAGATAGGAGGAAGAGGCGATCTGTTCGATCCGCCGCGCCCGGCGTTGTTCTTCCGCGTACTTCTGCGCGCGCAGGGGATCCGTCGTCCGCATCATCACCGTGATGCCCAGCGCGACGATGTGCGGGCAGATCTGGCCGTCGCGCTGGTTCGTGATGCAGGGGCAGAGCGATTCGACGGAACCGTCGGGATGGACTTTGACGCGCGTCCGGATTTCGCTCATTCCCTGACGTAGCTCCACGCCTTCGATGAGATCCCCCGAAACGTCGCATTTGACGACCTGGCCCCGCTGCACCATGCGGCGCGCCATTTCGTAGACCTCCTCGCCCCCCCACGAGACGAGCAGCTGTTTTGTCAATAACCCGGGGCGCATCAAACCTTCCTCTACTGCGGCAGTTTTTCCAGCGGTCCGAGGAATTTCGGACTGCGGCGGACCAGGACATCCAGCACGGCGGCGACCTTGGCAAACTGTTCACGGATCGGCGTCTTCAGGGAATAACCGAGATCCACATCCCGGGCGGCATAGCCGTAGGCATCGCATCCGAAACCGCGCGCGAGGAAAACGGCCCGGCGCACGTGGTCGGGCTGGGAAACGATGACGAAGGAATCGAGACCGAACACCTTCTTCGCCCGGACGACGGAATCCAGCGTCCTGAATCCGGCGTAGTCGCAGACGATGCGGTCACGCGGTACACCGATCTGGACGAGCGCTTCCTTCATGTCCGTCGCCTCGTCATACGTCTTGACGTGGTTGTCCCCGCTGACGATCAGGCAGTCCACCTTCCCCGCCTTGTACAGCTCGGCGGCGGCTTCCATCCGGCGCGAGAAAAACATATTCGGCCCGCTCGGCAGCATACGTACACACCCGAGGACAACCGCCGCGCGCCGATGCGGCAGCGCATCGACGGTGCTTTTGTCGAACACCCTCCCCTTGGACGCCATCCAGATCGCCCCGACGGAACCGCCCCATACGACCAACGCGACCGCCATCAGCGCCGCAACTATTTTCATTCGTCTTTTCATGGTCGGGAGTATACCAAATCCGGCCTTGGATGGAAATAAAAATCAAAGGAATTGACAAACGGGCGAATTCACGGCAAACTAGCGTCTTTCATTTGAACGCCACGGAGGGAAGGTCCCTCGCGGGGACTGTTCAAAGGAGGATGGATTGAGTATGTCACGTGTGTACAATTTCAGCGCAGGCCCTGCGGTTTTGCCGTTGGAGGCCCTGCAGGAAGCGCAGAACGATTTAGTGGATTACAAGGGATCCGGAATGTCCGTGATGGAGATGTCCCATCGCGGCAAGGAATACGACGCCCTGCATAACGAGGCGATCGCCAACCTTCACGAGCTTCTCGGTTTGGGCGACGAGTACCAGGTCCTGTTCCTTCAGGGCGGGGCGAGCCTCCAGTTCGCGCAGATCCCGATGAATTTCCTCGGCGCCGGGCAGACGGCCGATTACGTCAATTCCGGGCATTGGGCGGCCGCCGCCATCAAACAGGCGCAGCTCATCGGCAACGTCAACATCGTCGCCGACACCCAGAAGGACATCCCCACCCGTATGCCGAACATCGCGGACATCCGCTGGACACCCGGCGCGGTCTACAGCCACATCACCACGAATGAAACGATTTCCGGCGCCCAGTTCAAGACAATCCCTGATTCCCCCTCGCCGTTGATCGCGGATATGTCCTCCGACATCCTCTCCTGCCCCCGCGACTATAGCAAGTACGCGATGTTCTACGCGGGCGCGCAGAAGAACCTCGGTCCCGCCGGCGTCGCGCTGGTCGTCATCCGCAAGGATTTCGCCGCCAAGGGGAACATTTCGATCCCGACGATGCTCCGTTACCAGACGCACATCGACAAGAATTCCCTCTACAACACGCCGCCCTGCTTCAGCATCTACATGATCACGCTGACGACCCGGTGGCTGAAGAAGGTCGGCATCGAGAACCTCTACCGCCAGAATGTCGAAAAGGCCAAGAAAATCTACGACGTCCTGGACGCCTCCGGATTCTATCGCGGCACGGCGGACAAGGCGTTCCGCTCCGACATGAACATCACCTTCCGCACCCCGACCGAGGAGCTGGACGCGCTCTTCGTCAAACAGGCGGCGGAAGCCGGCATGAAGCAGCTCAAAGGGCACCGATCCGTCGGCGGCATCCGCGCCTCCGTCTACAACGCCTTCCCCGTGGCGGGCGTGGACACGCTGGTCGAATTTATGAAGGACTTCGAAAAGCGGAATGGCTGAGCCCCCGGCACAGCCTTTGCGCGTGATGGGCGTGGACACCTCCCTCCGCTCCAGCGGGATCGGCATCCTTGATGTTGCGGGATCCGTGTTCACGCCCGTCTACTACGGGCTTATTAAAAATCCGCAAGGCATGCCGCTCTCGGCATGCCTTCTCCATATCCGCGAGGAGATGGAACGGCTGATCACGGAATACATGCCCCACGCCGTCGCCATCGAGGGCGTCTTCTACGGAAAGAACGTCAAGACGAGCCTCCTTCTCGCCCATGCGCGCGGCGTGGTGGTCTCCACCTGCGCCGCCCAGGCCATCCCCGTCTTTGAATACGAGCCGCGCCGTGTCAAACAGGCGGTCGTCGGCTACGGGGGGGCGGAAAAAGTACAAGTCCAGCGGATGATCCGTACCCTGCTCGGATTGAACGAACTTCCCCAGAACGACGCGGCGGATGCCCTCGCCCTCGCCCTCACGCACTGTCATTGCCGCACCGGAATCGCCGCCCTCCAGACAACCAATCTCGTCTAGCCGGAAGTCATTTGTGACAATTTGAAACTGATTTTCCTTGCACCGGGCGGGAATTCCCCTCATACTGTTTTCATACTCGTCGAGGGAATGGGAAGGAGAGAGGGATCAGACGATGTTGGAAAAGGCCGATGGAACGTGCAAATGGAGGCTCGCGAAGAACCTGTACCGTGAATGGGGAAACCTAAAAGCGGTGTTGAAGGCGTTTGCACTCACAATCTTAATCTGCTTTGTGTTGATCGTCGGGATCATCGCCTGTGCGGGCGGCTTGACGCGAAAGGATTTCCTGACGTGGTGCAAGGTCTGGGGTGTGGTTTTCCTCGGCTTTGAGCTGGGAGGTTTCATCGCCTACTACTTCTGGGCATGGTTGCAGGGAGGTTTGGACGACTGGGAATACGAAATGGACGAATTCGGCATCACGGGCCGTAAGATCGTCCATAATCCCAAGCGCATGAAAGTGGTGCGCTGTTTCGCCTGGATCCTGATGCTCGCGCCGATGAAGCCGGGGCAGAGATTGGCTATGCGCCAGCTCCTCTACGACACTTCGTCCAAAGAGGTGAAGGTGGCGTTCGCGGGTGTGAAGAACGTTTCCGGGGATGCCGCGAAGGGCAGTCTCGTGTTTCAGACAACGGACAATCAAAAGGAGATCGTCGTACCGCCAGAGGACTACGCCGAACTCTTCGCCTATATCGACGAACACATCCCGAAGCCGAAACCGAGGAACCGCGGAAGGCGCAATTCCCGGAATACGCAAGACCAGGACGCGCCTTCTCCGGCGGAGTAATTTGTGGGACACCCACGTGAACAAGAAAGGGGAAACGAGATGAGGATGAACAAGGTGATCGGTAAGGCGGCGAGGTTCGCCGTTATCGGAGTGGCGCTTCTTTGCATCGCCGGATGTGAAAAGGAGGAGACACCCGCAGAGCGGAACCGCAGACTCTGGGGCGACATCAAGACGAAGGCCGATCTCGAAAAGATGAGGACGGAGGCCGAGGCTCAACGCCGTGCCGACCAGGAGAAGTTCTCCAAGACGATCGGCGGCGCGATGGTGAAGCGCACACTGGAAACGGCGGACGGCACCGCGAAGAAGGACAAGGAGTCCGACGACAGGGTGAAGCGGGCGCTCGACCGCGATTTCGGCGTCGCCCCGAAGAAGCAGACACCGGTCAAAGAGGCCGAGACTTCGCCGAAGTCCGGCAAGTAAGGATAAAACATGACACCGGATAAAAACGGCGTGTACCGTTGGCGGTACTCGATGAACCTCTACAAAAATGCGAGCCTCCTCTGGTTGTTCTACAAGGTGTTCGGGGGAATCTACATCGGCTTGATGCTCTTCGTCCTGTTTATCGACGGCTTCAACGTCAGCCTTGCCGGCGTTAAGTGGGCGTGCGTCGGTTTCGCCGTCATGATGGCCATCGTCACGCTGAGTTACTACGTGTACGCGCTCATCCAGGGCGGCCGCTACACGTGGGACTTCGAGATGGACGATAAGGGCGTGAACGCGACACAAGTCGCGAACGAGGCGAAAAAGACGAAAGCGATCGGCATGGCGGTGGCGGCGATGGGCGTCGCAACCGGCAACCTCTCGCAGATCGGCGTAGGGACGGTGGTGGCGTCACGCGACGGGATGTATTCCCCGTTCGACTCCGTCGGTTCGGTCAAATCCGACCGGCGCCACAACACCATCAAGATCCGTAACGGTCTCAACCACAACCAGGTGTTCGCAAGCGACGAAGACTTCGACTTTATTCTCGAATACGTCGCCGCTCATTGTCCGAAGGCAATAATCAAACGCTGAAAGGTCAGCCTAAAAAGGAGAACAGACCATGTTTTCAAAAGTGATTCCACAGGGTCATTGCGTCATCGTCGAACGCTTTGGCAAACCCGTGCGCGTGGCGCAGAGCGGACTCCGGTTCTTTCTGCCCGGACTGGACAAAATCCGGGACGTGCGCAACGTCTGGGACGACCGGACGAACGTAGACGGCATCTTCATCGAGCTTACGGAGCAGATCTGCGACACAGGATCGCGGGAGTGCTTTACGAAGGACAACGTGAAGCTCGTCGTGGACTGCGTCTACCGCTGGCGCGTGACCGATCCGATCAAAGCCGTCTATGAGGTGGACGAGCTGCACAAGTCGCTCAAGGAAGCCGTTCTCGGCGAAATCCGTTCCTTCATCGGCAAGAACGAGCTGAACACGGTGCTGGCCTCGCGGTCGCGCATTTCCGAGAACGTCGTCACCGTCGTCTCGGACACCGTGCGCCGCTGGGGTGTGAACCTCACCGGTGTCGAAGTGCAGGAGCTGAAAGCAGACGACGCGACGCAGGTCGCGATGCTCCAGCAGCTCGAAGCTTCGCGCCGCGCCGAGGCAATCAAGCTGGAAGCCGAAGGTAAGGCGTTCGCCGTCGTACAGGAGGCGGAGGCGGAGAAGAAAGCCGCACTCCTCCGCGCCGAGGCGGCGAGCGAGGCGATCAAGCTCGTCGCCGAGGGCGAACAGGCATACCTGACGATGCTCAAGGAGACGGTCGGTCCCGAGGCGGCCGCGAAGGTGCTCATCGCGCAGAAGACGCTCGACGCATACCGGCAGGCGACGAGCGATCCTGCCGCGAAGGTCTTCCTACCTCTGTCAACCCTGCCGCCCGTGTTGACGGGAGAGGCGCTGAAATGAGCTGGCTCATTCCCGAATGGCTGTTGGCGCTCGCGCTGACCCTCTTTGTGATCGACCTCTTCACAGACGAGGAGGGTATCGTTTCGTGGATCGGTGTCGGCGCCGTCGCCGGATGGGCGACCTGGCGAATCGGTGCGCCGCTGGCGTGGAGCATCCTGATCTTCATCGGGGCGTTCCTCCTCTCCGGCGCGGCGTGGTACTGGCTCTTCCGCAGTTTCATCGGAAAGCCCGTCCGCCGCATCATGCAGAAAGGTGCGCCTAACGAGGCCATCGTCGCCCTCCGGGGCGCGAAAGGCACACTCCGCGTCATCAACGGCAAAGTGATGTTCCGCTGGAACGGCGACGAGCTTTGGCCTGTCGCCAACCCGCCCGCCGATGCGGTGGACGGAACGGCGGCCGAAGCCGCCGACATGAAGGATGGCGAGGTGGTGCTGAAATCAAGTTAGGCGTCTGAAGAAGGCATCGACCACGTTGGCCATGAGCGGGGTCGAGACGGCGGTCTGTTCGATCACTTCCAGATGGTTCAAGCCGTTCGGATTGATTCCCGCCGCCATGTTCGTAATACAGCTTAGTCCCGCCGTCGGGATACCGATGGCGGCGGCGAGAGTACATTCCGGGACGGTGGACATGCCGACCGCGTCGGCCCCCCAGGCCCGGTACGCACGGACTTCCGCCGGTGTTTCAAAGACGGGACCGGACGTGAAGGCGTAAATGCCTTCGTGCAGCCTAACACCCGCATCGTCCGCAGCCGCGCGTAAAATCTGGCGGAGTTCGAGGTTGTAGACTTCGCTCATGTCGGGGAAACGCACACCCCATCCCGGATGGACGGGACCGATCAACGGATTCAGCCCGACGGTATTGATATGGTCGGTAATCATCATTAAATCGCCCGGACGGTAAGCGGCGTTCACACCGCCCGATGCGTTCGTCACCAAGAGACGTCCGGCGGACATCCGGCGAAGAAGTTCAACCGGCATCACGACCGGCTCCATCCCCTCCCCTTCATACCAGTGGCGGCGCCCCATAAATGCGGCGACACGGATCCCGTGGCGGAGGAAGAGGCGGAGTTCGCCGGAATGTCCCGCAATGGACGGAACCCCCAGTCCGGGGATGTCGGCGTAGGAAACCGATGCCAGCACTTCGTCGCACTGCAACGTCTTGCCCCAGCCAGACCCCAAAACCACGCCGCAGTCCACGGGTTTCTCAAAAAACACGGAAGGAAGCGCCGAAGCCGCTTTTTCAAAAAGATCAAAATTCATCGCTCAACTCCTTTCCAGACCGTCAAGACCGGCGCCGCATGGAGCAACCATCCGGCAAACGGGGTATTGACCGATTTCGACGCGAACGTTTCCGGATCGACGACCACATCCGCATGGGGATCCACCAGAACAAAATCGGCAAGCGCACCGGCGGAAATCGTCGGCGGGGGTAACCCAAGAAGTTCTGCGGGGTTGCACGTCCAGCGACGAACCCACTCCATCACCGGAAGCCCCGCTTCCTCCACCATCACCTTCCAGGTCACGCCGACGGCGGTTTCCAGCCCGATAACCCCGAACGGCGCGGCGGCAAACCCTTTCGCCTTCGCGTCCGCCGTGTGCGGCGCGTGGTCGGTCGCAAAGAGGGAAAGCGTTCCATCCAGAACGCCTTCGCGGATTGCCGCGACATCAGCGCGGAGGCCGAGCGGCGGGTTCATCTTGTACGCGGCGTTGTTGTCCGGGATTTCTTCGGCGGCGAGTGCCAGATGGTGCGGCGTGGCCTCGCCCGTCACCGGAAGCCCGCGCGCCCGCGCCTCGCGGATGAGGGCGACCGTCCCCGCGCAGGAGACGTGCTGGATGTCGAGGCGGCATCCCGTCTCTTCGCAGAGGCGGATGTCGCGGCGGGCGGCTTCGACCTCCGCCTCGGGCGGAAAGAGAGGAAGCCCCAGGCGGCGGGCCAGCGGCGTGTCGCGAATCACGCCCCCGCGCGCGATGGACGGAATCACGGCGTGATCCATCACCGGTTTACCCAGACGCGCACAGGCGGTCATCGCCGTCCGCATCACGTCGTCGGAGACCACCATGTTGCCGTCGTCCGTGAACGCGGCCGCGCCGGCGGCGGACAGCTCGTCGAAGTCGACCGGCTCCTCCCCTTTCCGGCCACGCGAAACA
>JAGAEL010000194.1 GCA_017613085.1 Kiritimatiellia bacterium
GAGAGGGAACGCAACGAGTTCGGATCGAAGGTCAACTGGCAATTCACGACGGCGGACGCGAGGCCCAAGCTTGTTTCGCTGTACCCGGACTTGGGTTAATAGTATAAATGTCAATGTGCCAAACCACTAGTGGTTTGGCACGGCCTTAAAGGTCTTCAGGCAGAAGAAGGTGAGGATGACGAGGGCGGCGACGGAGAGCGCGCTGACGCCGTGGCGGCGGAACCACGCGGCCAGCGGGGATTCGCCCGCCGGCGCGAATTCGCCTTGCTGTCGCAGGCGCAACGGGATCGTCTGCCGCGCTCGTTCCAGATAATTCCGCAACTCCTGCGGAAAGCGGAATTCCTTGCCCGTCCGGTCGAACGCCAGATAATAGCGCATACCCGGCTTGCCGAGGAAGACGACCTCCTGGGGGATCTGCTTGAAGGTGAACGCGGGATCCGCGAAAGTCGCGGGGGCGGCGTCTTCAAAGTCCGGGTAGAGACGGATGGTGCCGTCGTTTTCGTCGGGGCGTATCGGGAAGGTCGCCTTGCTGTCCCCGTCTCCGGGAAGGTACGCGAGCCGGTATCCCCGGCTGCGTTCGGAAGGCGCCTCCCCCGGACGAAGCGCGCGGAGGGTGAAGGCCCAGTAGGAATCGGTTAGGTGGGCTTCCCCTGAAACGACGGGGGCGGAGAATGTGTTGTAGACGTAGTGGCCGGAACCCTCCCGTCCGCCGGGCAGCGGGATCGGCACGGGGGGATCCTCTTCAAAACGGAACGATTCGACCTGTTCCCCGATGTCGAGCGAATGGATTTTGAACGCCTGTTCCGAAACCATCCTGCGAATGGTTTCGGACGGTGCGCCGCCTTTCTGTACGATGCGTTCGAACTCCGCCTTTTCCACCTCCGTCACCGGTTTGCGGAGAACGATTCGGAAGGCGGACGGAAGTCCGTCGGGAATCCGGATCACGGTGTTCTGCACATTGGCGAACCGCGAATAGTCGTAGATCCTTCCCTCCGCAAGCTTCCGTTTCCCCGTCGCCGCGTCCAGCACGGTGACGAATTGGGCGAAATTTTTAAGCGGGGTGTTGATGCGGAGTTCGGTGTACTTCGAGGTGACGACCCCTTCCGGGGGCGTGTAGCGGGCGGTGAAGGTCAGCGAACCGTCCGGATTCTCGGTTAGCCCGGTGATAGACCCCGGGGCGTAGCGCGTGGAGACCTCTTTCTTGAAGGTTCCTTTTCGGCGGATCAGGAACGGTTGCGGCGTTCCTTCGGAATCGTAGACGCGCAGTTCTTTCTGGAGCCTTGACGCGCCCGCGCCGCACGCACGGTAGACATCGAACGAGAGCGCGGCGGAGGCGACGCCTTCGCGGTCGAGTTCTCCGACAAGGTCGAACCGCCCCTCTCCGGCGGAGACGGAAAAGGCGGTCGCGCACAAGCCAAGAAGGAAAAGACTACGCTTCATGATTTTCAAACCTTTCTTTGAACTTGAGGTAGACGAGCGCCCCGGCGAACAGGACGATACCGGTCAGTCCGAATGTGAGGACGCGCCACGGGGTTTCAAGGAACGTCGTGTCCACAAGCAGGAGTTTGAGCACGGCGAGGCCGAGAAGCGCCAACGCGATCAGGCGGACGGTCTTGAGGCGTCCCATGATTCCGGCGACGAGGGAGCCCGCAGAAACGAACGCCCATGCAAGCGTCACGCTGCCGTCCTTCAAGGAGGGGAGCAGGGCTGCGCCGAAGAGCCGGGATTCCGCCGTGAGATGGATGAAGGCGATGGCGATGGAAATGCACCAAAGGACTTTTGCCAGCTCGTTGTTCTTCGCGGGACACCAGCGGCGCCAGGCGAAGGCGGCGAGTGTCAACGGCACACAGGCGAAACGGAAGAGCCGGAGCGCGAAGGACTTCCAATATTCGGTTTTGGGAAGGAGGTCGAACGCTTCCCCCCAATGGTAGGCGGGGGAGGCGAAATGCCAGAGCGAGAGGACGCAGGCCGAGACAAGCAGGACGAGGCCGACACGTCCCAGGATGGGTTGCCCCGTGCGTTTCGCGGCTTCGCCCGCGACCGCCGCGATCAGGCACCACGCGGGGACGAGGTTCGGTAGCGCGACCATCAGGTAGAGGGCGAACGCGAGATAGGCGAACGCGAAAAGGAGAATCAGCTGCACGGTGACGTGATCGGCCCATCCGCGTTTCAGCGCGACGTGCGCGAGAAGGACGTAAACGGCGACACACGCGAGAAAGATGAGCGCGGTGGTTTCGTCCGCGAGGACGGGATGGAGCGTGTAACAGATCCAGTGAAGATACCATGCGGCATTCAGGGCAAGCCCCGTCCAGGCGAGGGCGTTCCCGGCTTTCCCGCGTGCTTTTGTTCCTGCGACGGTCGCCACAAGATAGAGGAGGTGTACGACCGTCCCGAATCCGAACGAAAGGAGAAAGATTCCCTTCGCGGCCTCCCCGTGGCGCATTTGCCAGTATCCCGACAGGATGAATGCCCCGGTCGCGGCAAGGAAGTTGAGCGCGCTCCACTTGCGGCGATGCGCCACGTAGGCGGCCGCGCAGTTGAGCAGGATCAAGTAGAGGTAGAGACGGGTAGGATTCCCGCTGTCTGTGCCCGCGATGGCCGGCACGAGGTATCCGCCGAGGAGCGCCAACACGGCCACGCCGGCGGAGGGAAGGTATACCGAGAACGCTCCCGCGAGGATGGTGACGACGGTGAGCGCGCAAAAGGCAAACGCCGCCGATTCGATGACCGGTGGATGGAAGAACCGGTGCCCAAGCCCGAAACCGAGGTACATTCCGATAAAACCGAGCCCGGTGAACGCATGGCCGACTTGGGCATAGCGGGTTTTACGGATCATCCAGGCGCCGAGGATCGCGAACGCCGTGCCCCCTACGATGACGGAGATGGTGCGCGACGCGGGACCGACCCAGCCGCGATCGACGGAGAGCTTCATAAAGTAGAGGATGCAGCCGATCAGGAGTACCGTCCCGATTCGCGTCAACCAGCGCGTCACGAACGCGAATTCGCGGGTCGTCCCTTTCGTCGCATAGTCGCCCTTCACGGCAAGCCAGTCGCCCAGACGCTCCAGAAGCAACTCCACGGGAGAAGGCTGGACGGGGGAAGGTTCGGGGTAGGGCAGCGGGGGGCGCGTTTCGAGGTTTGCCGGCGGCGGCTTTGGACATTCGTCTTCCGTCGTTGACAAAGCGACCGGCAGAGTAGGGGGAATCGGTTGATGGACTAGGTTTTGCGGATTTACGTCGCCCTCTGTTGCCGTGGACGGGGACGGAGGAGGGGGAACCGTCTCCCGTTTTTCAGTTTTTACGCCGTCGAGTTTTTCAAGGAGTGCGGTGAACCGGTATTCTTGATCGCGCCGGAACTTCAAGAAATTCTCCTGAAGCAAGTCCACCCGCTTCTTGATGCTTCTGATGAGGCAGAACGTGGCGACGGGAAGGAAGCCGAGCAGACCGATGATCAGGAAAGCAATCAGTGTTTCTTCAGAATGCATCGTAAAACTCCTTGTGATGGATATTCACAGTCCGCCTCTGCTTATCCGCCGCGTTCCTCCGGGGTGATTCGATAGGCGCGGGTTCCGTCCAACGACTGGCAGAGGTCAAGTATGAGATTGTAATCTGCTATCGCGTCCTCCACGCAGACGTACTCGTTGGCGGCGTGCGGGTGATACCCGCCGTTGCTGATGTCGCAACAGCAAAGGTCGCAGTTCATCATAAGTTTGCAGATGTCCGTATTGGCGGGATGGTCTAGAACGGTCACGCCGTGCCGTTCAAACACCGCCTGGAGAACTTCCTCGTAGAACTTCGCCGAATACATCTTCGCGCCGTTCTGGCGCCATGCGCTTGCTGTGCGGACGCGCCCCCAGCAGTCCATCGTGATGAGCAGGGAAACATTTTCGAGGAAAGCGTAATCCATTTCTTCGGAACCGATCATGCCTTTTTCTTCCTGGACAAAAAACACGGCCTTGCACTTCGGCAGGGCATCCATAATCGCCAACGCCAATGCGACTCCGGCCTTGTTGTCCCCGCCGATCCCGTACCCGTCGACGTACAGTTCGGTCTTCCCCTCTGCATTCTGCCGCTCCTTCACGGGCAAACATTCATTCTGGCGCACATATTCGACCTGTGGCTCCTGCATCGTGTCCATGTGGTTGACGAAACACGGAACGTACTCCTCCTTTTCGATCTCCCCTTTGACCAGATACACATTCCCTATTTTGTCCGTAGCCGCGGAAATCCCGCGCGCTTTCGCGAATTCCAGGACGTAATCCCTCATCAGCTCCTCATAACACGTCACAGATGGGATGGATAGCACGCCTTTCAGAAAATCCTTGTCAAACGCAATGCTCATGTGGTTCTCCTTTGACTCCGCCGGACGGTTGCCCTGTGCAACCCTCGTCGCGCAGGGGAGACGGACTATGCTTTCTTACGAACAGCGATAGTCTAGAGCATTCTGGTTAAAGGGGCAAGCCGGGATTTTGTATGGAACAAGGTTCGGGCGCATCCGCGAATCATGCAAACACGCAATCACGGAGAACAGGCGAAACAAGGAGGGACGCACGGGAGGGCGCGTGTCCCCACGCGCCGCACGACAGGCGACACCCGACAGCCGCCACTCGGTCGCGACGGGGCGCGACCCTCCCCCTCTTTCCACCGCGTGAGACAAGGTATTTGTGGTTTATTTTCTACTAGTTCCGTTCTTGCCGCTTTTGTACGATTCGCGGATACGCCCTACCGCTCATAATCATTTCCCGCTTCGCCGTATGTTACTTGTTGCAAACGCCGACTTCTTGATGCCACGAATCGCGCCCGGATCCATCTTCGTAAAGCCGAAGCACTTTACACCGAGGTCTTTCAGTGACGCGCCGATGAGGTAGAGTTCCTTGTCATCGATGATGAGAAAGCGGTCGTGGAAGGATTCGTTGTAGCGGACAGTCAGTTTCGGGTACTGCGCGTTGAAGGTCTTGGCGTCGGCATCGGAAATTGTATGATGCGGTACGCCTTTCTTGAAGTGTTCGGACGTGATGACCGTCACCTTCACGCCCTTGCGCTTCTTCGTGAACAAGTCGAGCGTCGCCGCCGTCACCCAGTTGTCGATGAGGATTAGCGACCGCTTCGCGCTCGAAACCAGCTTCAGCACCAACGCCCTCGCATCCCACAGCTGACCGTCATAGAACACGCCTTGCGCTGGCGGTTCCGCCATATCCATGCGCTGAAGGATCTCATCTACCTTCGTATCAGTTGCAATCTGCCGCTTCTCCAGAATGTTCATGCGGCAGACTACCTCGGCATTGGATATCATGAAATGCCGCATCTTCACAAAGGCATCCATGATTGCAACAGAAACAAGCACCGCCGTCTGCGAATTCAAAACGGCAGAAAGCATCGCAACACCTTGCTCGGTGAAAACCTTTGGCGGCTTCCGAACGCCGCCCCAACTTGAAGTCGCAAATTGCGACTTCAAATGCTCCAAGTTTCCATCTGAACTTGAAGCCGCAATTTGCGACTTCAAGTCTGCGAACTCTGCGGAGGACAACTGGAACATGAAACTATCCGGGAAACGGTCGCCATTACGCCGCACCTGCTCATTGAGTCGTTTTACTGGGACGCCGTAAAGTTCGGCCAAATCTCGGTCAAGCATAACCTGAACCCCGCGCATCATGAGAATGCGACGCTGGATTCTGTCGGGCGAAAGATTCGCCTGTGCCACAACTTGATTTCCGCTTTTGATCACTTCAAGCCGCCTTTATTTTCGTTGCCGACGTGAGAGCTACCAGTTCGCGCTTCAGTCCACACACCATCGCGAACGTCTCTGATGCCCGCCGACAAATTTCCAGTGCAACACCCGTTGCATAGTCAATGTCGGTAGTGCTTCCTTGTGAACAAAAGCAGTATAGTACACCACGATTGGGGGAGCAAGGGGAAATTTGCGGGGGGCGGGCGCATCCGCGAATCGTACAAAAGCGCAAGAACGGAGAAAAGGGACGTGCCCCGTCGCATCCGTTCTGCGGCGCGTGGGGACACGCGCCCTCCCGTTCGACAGGCGACGTCCGACACCCGACAGCCGCCATTCGGACGGGACGAAGCCCGTCCCTCCCGCTCTTCCCTCTGCGTCTCTGCGCCTCTGCGTTAGACAAAAGACAGAGGGAGGGACGTGCCCCGTCGCGTCCGTTCTGTGGCGCGTGGGGACACGCGCCCTCCCGTTCGACAGGCGACAGCCGACACCCGACATCACTCGGTCGCGACGGGGCGCGACCCTCCCGCTGTTTCTTCTGTTCTCCGGGGTTATGTGTTTGCGCGATTGGCGGATGCGGTCTCATTGGTCCGCTGGCAATATTGCGCCGGCCTTGCCGGTTTCGCATAAAACGGGTAACGGGCGGGGTCTTCGCCGGGGATCAGATAACGCCAGCGCATATAGTTCAGCGACCAGAGGTGCGGATGCCGCCGGATGACGTGTTCAAACTCGCGGATGATTTCCTCCGTGCGTTTCGCGACATCGCGCGCACCGGCATCGAAGGGGAAGACGCGCCCGGAGACGACGCGGTAACGCCCGTCCTTCAGCGGGAAAGACCAGCCGATGATCATGGGCACCTTCGCCATCCGCGCAAGCATGGCCGGCCCCTGCGAGAAACAGGCTTTCAATCCGAAGAAATCGAGCCAGATCCCGCCGTCGCGGATTTCGGTGTGCTGGTCGACGAGGAGTCCGACGCAGCTGCCGTGCTTCAGGGCGTGGAGGAGCCCGCGCAGGGCGCCCTCTTGCGGGAGGATGTCCTGCCCGATGGCCGCGCGCGCCTGTGTGAGCTGTTCCGTGAAACCGGCGCCTTTCACATTTTTCGCGACGGAGGTCATGTGGAACCCGTGGGTCTCGCAGGTCTGCGAGAGGACTTCCCAGTTCCCGAAATGCGCGCTCAGGGTAATCGCCGGGCGGTTCTCGGAGAGAAGTTGCGCCGCTCGGTCTTCGAGGAAGGCGATCCGGCGGTTACGCTCGTGCGGGTCGCGTGTCATCCAGAAAATCGTCAACAGGATCCGCATCATGTTCCGGTAGCAGCCCCGCGTCAAGACACGGACGCGGCGGGCGGAGAGTTCGCGACCGCAGATGACGCGGAGGTTCGCGGCGGCGACGCGGCGTCCCTTCCGGTCAAAGAAAAAGCCGATGTCCGCCAGCAGCCTCGAAAGCCGGAGAAGTCCGGCGAGGGAGAGGCGCGGGACAACAAACGCAGCCAGCCGGACGCCCAGACGTTCAAAGGGGGAGCGGATGGCGCGATAGAAGGTTTTAATCCGGCTTTTCTTTTTAGGCATCAGTTACCGAATTTGCAAAGGGTGCAGTGGCGGCAGTCCAGTTCCAGCGGAAGCGGCGCCGGCTTCCCGCCGCGCCGCGCCGCGACCGCCTGCAGGTGGTTGAGAAGCGCGAGGATCAGTCCGAGCATGATGAACCCGCCCGCCGGGAGGATGAAGAGGATCATCGGGCAGCCGTGCAGGTTCTTCCAGGCGAGGTCGCCCCAGACGGTGAGCGAGCCGTTCCCGAGGATTTCGCGCGCGGCGGCGATCAGGGAGAGCGAGAGGGTGAACCCGATGCCGATGCCGATCCCGTCGGCCGCCGAGTACAGGATCGCGTTCTTCGACGCGAACGCCTCAGCGCGTCCGAGGATGATGCAGTTGACGACGATCAACGGGATAAAGATGCCGAGACTGTTGTGCAGCGCGGGGAGGTAGGCCTGCATCAGCAGATCCACCACCGTCACGAACGACGCGATGATCACGATGTAGCAGGGTATCCGGACGGCGTCCGGGATTAGCTTCCGGACGGCGGAGACCACCATGTTTGAACAGGTCAGCACGAAGGTCGCGGCGAGACCCATGCCGATCGCATTCTCCAGGGAGGTCGTGGTCGCGAGCGTCGGGCAGAGTCCGAGGACGAGCCGGAAGACCGGATTGTCCTTGAACACGCCCCTGAAGATTTCGTTGAAAAACCGCATGACTGCTTTCCTTTCCGTGACCGGTTATTGCGCCGCCATGTTTTTCGCGGCGAGTTGCGTGAGGTACGCCTCGATGAACGGCTGCAACCGTCCGTTCATAACGGCTTGCACGTCGCCCGTTTCGACGTTCGTGCGAAGATCCTTGACCATCGTGTAGGGCTGGAAGACGTAGGAGCGGATCTGGCTTCCCCAGGCGATCGACCCCTTTTCGCCGTAGAACCGCTCCATCTCCTTGCGCTTCTTGTCCTCGTAGTACTCGTAGAGTTTCGCTTTCAGCACGCTCATCGCCTGGGCTTTGTTCTTGTGCTGCGAACGCTCGGACTGGCACGCCACGACGATGCCCGTCGGAAGGTGGGTCAACCGGACTGCCGAATCGGTCTTGTTGATGTGCTGTCCGCCCGCCCCGCCTGAACGATAGGTATCGATGCGGAGATCGCTCTCCTTGATCTCGACCTCGATGTCGTCCGTCAGTTCGGCCACCACGTCGAGCGAGGCGAACGAGGTGTGGCGGCGCTTGTTCGCGTCGAACGGGCTGATGCGGACAAGGCGGTGTACGCCGCGCTCGGCCTTGAACATCCCGTAGGCGTAAGGCCCCTGTACGAAGAAGGTGATCGACTTCAGTCCCGCCTCTTCGCCCGGTTCCGAATCCAGGACGTTCAGCGCGAAGCCGTTGTCCTCGCAATACATGCTGTACATCCGGAACAGCATATCCGCCCAGTCGCACGCCTCGGTGCCGCCCGCGCCGCTGTGCAGGGTGAGGTAGGCGTTGCAGGCGTCCAGCTTGCCGGAGAAAAGCGACTGCAGCCGGATCTTCCCCGCCATGCCGTCGAGCTTGTCGAAGGACTTCACCACCTCCTCAAGGACTGTCTGCCGGTCGTCGCCCTCTTCGGACTCCGCCAGTTCGACCATCACCTCGGCGTCGTCCAGCTCGCGCCCGAGTTCGTCGAACGGGCGCACGACAGCGCGTTGCGCCGTCGTCTTGGCGATGACGTCGCGCGCGGCAGCGGCATCGTTCCAGAACTCCGGCTGCTCCTGGCGCGCCTCCAGATCCCTCAAAATGACGCGGCGGTTTTCGATGTCGAGATAGCCGCGCATCTCGCCATACGTCTCTCGCAGTTTCGCGAGCCGCCCCTTTACTTCGTCCAACTCAATCACAGTAACCTCGCATTTCCCACCAGTATAGCGGAAACGGAAGGGAAATGGAATGTTGTTTTTCAGGAAAATTGATTTTCCATCACACACAATTTTAACAGAAAGTTCAAATATGGTACTTGACGTGCAAGGGGGGGGATGTGACATCATAGGTGCCGTCTGCGGCGGAATGGCGTCGGTCGTGGACGGTTTGAAAGCGAAAGGGATAGAGAGATGAAATGGAACGTGACGACCGCCGCGTTTGTGGCGGCGATTCTGGGCGGGACGGGGTTTCTCCCGTCCGCATACGCGAAAGTAGACGTGACGGATGTCACCGCCAGACAGCGGTACCCTTGGAACGGGCTGGTCGATATAACCTGCACGGTTTCGGGGATTACGGGGAATAACAAATACTATTTCGCCGTCGCGGCCGTGATGCCGGATTCGGACGCGCCCCGTTACGTCTCGCATTACTGGGTTGTGCAGGACGGGACGAATTCGGTCAACCGTGAGGTGTGCGCCAACGGGGACTATCGGCTGCTCTGGGATGCCGGGGCAGACCTTGGGACGGTTGTTCACAGCAACATGGTCGTGCGCGTCCTCCTCGACTCCCGCAAACGGGTCCAGCTCTGGGAGGGCGGCCCATACTGGGCGGAGTTGAACATCGGCGCGGAAAAGCCGTGGGAGGGAGGTTACTACTTCTGGTGGGGCGCGTCCGTCGGCTACAGTCGTGAGGCTGTGGAACAGCGGCAGGACGGTATCTGGAGAACGGGATGGGTGCCGAGCGACGGCTCCGTCCAGGAATTCCTGTTCGATGCGGATAACGTGCCGACCTACAACAAGAGCCCGTCAATGTTGCGGACGGAGGGGTGGATCACGGAGAACAACGTCCTTGCCCCGGAGCATGACGCAGCACAGGTGCAGTGGGGCAGGGGATGGCGCATGCCGACCAAGTCGGAACTTGGAAACCTCTGTGCCAAGTGCGACTGGACGTACACGATGACGAACACCGTTACCGGTGTCAATATGTACGAGGCTGTTCCCGGATTTCTCATCAGCGGTAAAGGCGCTTACAAATCTGTCAGCATCTTTCTTCCCTTCTACCAAACCGGGTATGCCCTGGGGAGTGGCAGGGTGGATTTCGCCAATAGCAATATGGCCGCCTACTATTGGTCGTCCTCCTTTCCTACCGCCGAGTCCAACACCACCAAGCGGTATTTCCTCCGTTCGTATTACGATGGAACGCCGCGATGCAGTATGTATGACTCCTGGAATTCGCGTTCCGGAGAGTGCGGTATGCTTATCCGCCCCGTCACCGAATAACGAACGAAAGGAATGTGTCCAATCATGAGGTACAAGATGAAACTGACGAAATCGATCGTTGCGATGGCGGTGTCGGCCGCGATGTCCGGGTATGCGGGGGATTCCGCGCCGTTTCGATTGGATACGCGCACCGGCGTCCGTGAAAGCGGGGGCGTGGAGACGTTCGTCTATTCCTCCTTATGGGATGGCGATGCAGAGTCCAAGGTGGTGATCGCGCAGAACGGCACGAATGTGTTCGAAAAGGCCGGCGAAGGCGAGTGGAAGTGGAATGAGTCGCAATTCGGAACGTACGTGTTTACGCACACCACCTACACAGGCGACATTACCGGCAAGGTGGAGACCGCCACCTTCCGGATTGTCGCGTTCTGCGCCGTTACGTTCAACGCGAATGGCGGTTCGCTGGAGGCGGAGAGCCAGACCCGAACGGTGGAACAGGGAACGGTGATTGGCGGACTACCTGAACCGATGTGGGCGGGGCACTCGTTCGACGGCTGGTTCACGGAGGTAGACGGCGGCGATCAGGTGACGGTAGACACCAAAGTGGCGGGCGATGTCACCTACTATGCGCACTGGACGGCCGATGGCGGCGGCGGTTCCGGCGGTGATGATGTCGGCGGCGGTGATGCCGGCGGGGACGGCGGTAGTTCCATCGGGGAAGGTGGCGGTGCGGGCGACACGGTCACCGTTCAGCCGTGGGTGGCGCAGAAGGCGGTCGTGCTGGACGGCGCGGTCTACGACGCGGAGGGGAATGTCGCGGGCGTGGTTCAGCTGAAGGTGGCGAAGCCGAACGCGAAGAAACACAACGCCAAGATTTCCGGCTCGGTCACCCTGCTGGACGGGAAGAAGCGGGCGCTCAAGGCTGCGGCGTTCACGGTTCCAGCGGATGCGCCGATTTCGGCGAATCTGGGCGTGAAGGGGCTTGGCACACTTGCGCTCGTCATCGGGGCGGACGGGTTTAACGGTTCGGTCGGCGGGTATACGGTCGCCGGGGCGAAAGTCGGCGGCAACTGGACGCGGGTGGACGCGCGGGTGTATACGGTCGCGACAAGCGCGGTTCTCCCGCCGGGAACGATCGAGGATCTGCTGCCGGACGGCGAACCTGTCCGCGTGAAGGGTGGAAAGTGGGTGTTCGACAAGGCGGCGTCCGTCAAGTACGCGAAGGGCGCGTTGAGCGGTCTCGACGACTCGAAGAAGCCGAACCTCTCCGCGATGAAGTTGACCTACACGCCGAAGACCGGCCTCTTCAAGGGGAGCTTCAAGCTCTACGCCCTCCAGGGCGGCAAGCTGAAGAAGTTCACGGTGAAAATCACGGGTGTGGTCGTGGACGGCGAGGGTACGGGCATCGCGAAGCTCGCCAAGCCTGCCGTCACGTGGAGCGTGAGCGTGCGGTAACGCACGCTCACGCCGTGACGAATAACGAGAGGGGAACGCGACGGCGCGTCCGGGTGTCTGACGTCGGGCGTCAGATGTCCTCTGCTGGGCGCATCCGCGAATCGTGCAGGCGGTAAAACGGGAATAGAGAAATAAATAAACCACAAATTGACGCAAATCAGCACAAAGTACGTGTGAAAGTGTGTAAATGGGTAAGCGAGCAGTACCAGTTTCCAGCGCCGGCGCCGATGCCGGGGAATACTTGTACTGGTGCTGCCTGTTGGCGACTGGCTGTTTACACACTTACACACTTGCACATGAACATTTGCACCGTTTTGGGAGGGACGGGCTTTGTCCCGTCCGTTCCCATGCGGCGCGTGGGGACACGCGCCCTCCTCCTTAGAAAACCTCGTTGTTGACAGAAGGGGGTTTTTGGCTTAGGCTAACGCCGATGAAAATTGCTGATGTACTCAAACGTGGAATTTCTGTCTCTTTCGAGGTCTTCCCCCCGAAAAAGGATGCCCCTTTCGAACCGGTCAAGGAAGCGGTCGCCCGGCTCGCCTCCGAACGCCCTTCGTTTATTTCCGTGACATACGGGGCGGGAGGCGGCGCTTCTGCCAATACGGCGAACATCGCCTCGTTCATCCAGAACGATTGCGCCACGACCGCGCTCGCCCACCTGACCTGCGTCACGGCGACGCGGGAGGAGGTTCAAGCGCAGACCGCGAAACTCAAGGCGGCGGGGATCGAGAACATTCTCGCCCTGCGCGGCGACATTCCGCAGGGACTTCCGTTCCCCCCGCCCGGTCACTATCATCACGCGGTCGAGCTTGTCCGCACGTTGGCGGCCACCGGCGATTTCTGCCTCGGCGGGGCGTGTTACCCGGAGTGCCATCCGGAATGTACGCATATCGAGCAGGATATCGCCTTCCTGAAAGAGAAGGTGGATGCAGGGCTTTCCTTCCTTACGACGCAGATGTTTTTCGACAATAACATCTATTACCGCTACGTCTACAAACTCCGCGAGGCGGGGATCACGGTTCCCGTGCTGGCGGGGATTATGCCGGTGACGAACGGGAAACAGATCGCGCGTATCTGCGCCCTTTCCGGGACGCGCCTCCCGGAACGCTTCCGCGCCATCGCCGACCATTTCGGCGACACCCCCGCGAAGATGCGCGAGGCGGGCGTCGCGTATGCGACCGAGCAGATTATCGATTTGCTCTCGAACGGCGTCCGTGCCGTCCACATCTACACCATGAACCAGCCGGATGTCGCAGGGAGGATCATGGCGAACCTTTCGTCCATCCTGGAACGGTGAACGCCGGGGTGTGTACGCACCTTTACGGGAACCCCGCGATCCTTGGCGTTCAGCCCCTTTCTTCCTTAAAGGAGTAACCATGTCAGCAAGTCCGATTCTCGCGATCCTTCAACAGCGTGTCCTTTTCGCCGACGGCGGCATGGGGACGATTTTGCAGTCGAAGGGACTCCGCGCCGGAGAGATTCCGGAAAGCTGGAATCTCCTCCGTCCGGAGGAAATCCGCGACGTCCACGCGGGCTATTTCCGCGCCGGTTCCGATTTCGTGCTGGCCAACACCTTCGGCGCGAATGAGGTGAAGCTTGCCGGGACCGGGCTCGCGCCGGACGAGGTCGTCCGTGCTGCGGTGGAAAACGCGCGCACCGCCGCCGACGCGGTCGCGGCGGAGGACGACCGCCGCCGTTTCGTCGCGCTCGATGTCGGTCCTTCCGGGCATCTGCTCAAACCGAACGGCGACCTGGCGTTTGACGACGCGGTGGCGTGTTTCGCGAAACAGGTCAGGGCGGGCGTCGCGTCCGGCGCGGATCTGGTGGTTGTCGAAACGATGTCGGATGTCTACGAGTTGAAGGCCGCAGTCCTCGCCGCGAAAGAGAACAGCGATCTGCCGGTGTTTGCGACGGTGGCTTTCGGAACGGACGGGAAACTCTTGACGGGTGCCGATGTCGAGACGGTCGTCGCGATTTTGGAAGGGCTGCGGGTCGATGTGCTGGGCATGAACTGCGGGCTCGGCCCGCACGAAATGTTGCCGCTGGTGAAACGCATGGCGGCTTGTTCCCGCACCCCCATCATGGTCAAGCCGAACGCGGGGCTTCCGCGTGTCGTGGACGGCAAAACCACCTTCGACGTGGGGCCGGAGGAGTTCGCTTCCGTTGTCGCGGACATGGTCAGAGCCGGCGCGCGCGTCGTGGGCGGGTGCTGCGGGACGACGCCCCGCCATGTGGCGGCGGAGTATGCGGCGTGCGCCGTGCTGCCCCCCGCCGCCCCCTCTGTGCCCGGACGGTGTGTCATCGCCTCCTACACGCATACGGTGGAGTTGAAGCTGGACGACACGGTGATTATCGGCGAACGGATCAACCCGACGGGAAAGTCCCGGCTGAAACAGGCGTTGCGCGAACACGACCTTTCCTATCTGTTGCGCGAAGGGGTGGATCAGCGGGAAGCCGGTGCGCACATCCTCGATGTCAACGTCGGACTGCCCGGCATCGACGAGGCGGAGATGATGGATGACGCCGTACAGGCGCTCCAGGCGGTGATCGACCTTCCCCTTCAGCTGGACAGTTCCTCGCCCGCCGTGCTGGAACGCGCCCTGCGGCATTACAACGGGAAAGCGCTCATCAATTCCGTCAACGGGAAGGAGGAGACGATGCGCGCCGTCTTCCCCCTCGCCGCGAAATACGGCGGCGTGGTTATCGCGCTCGCGCTCGACGAGGCCGGGATTCCGCCGACGGCGGAAGGCCGCCTGGCCATCGCACGGCGTATCCTCGACCGTGCGAAAGAATACGGGCTGGGGCCGGACGATATCGTGGTGGACTGCCTGTGCATGGCGGTCTCCGCCATGCCGGACGCGGGGCGCGTGACGCTCGACGCGCTCCGGCTTGTCCGCCGGGAACTCGGTGTCCGTACCTGTCTGGGCGTTTCGAACGTCTCGTTCGGCTTGCCCGCCCGCCCGTTACTGAACGCGGCGTTCTACACGCTCGCGTTGGGTGCGGGGCTTTCCGCCGCGATCATCAATCCCTGCAAGGCTGAAATGATGAGCGCCTATCGCTGTTACCGTGCGCTGCTGGGACTGGACGCGCAATCCGCCGACTTCATCCGCTGTGCCTCTTCGCTTGAAACCGTCACCGTGGCGGCGGGGCAGTCGTCCCGTCCCGCCGGGAAGGAAGAATCCGCCGCCGGGCGTCCGGACACCCCCCTCGCGAACGTCCAGGCCGCCGTCCGCCACGGTTTGAAGGAGGAAGCGGGGACTGCCGCCCTCGCGGCGTTGAAGGGTGGCGTCCCGCCGCTTCAGGTCATCAACGAAGGGATCGTCCCCGCGCTGGACGAAGTGGGGCGGGGATTTGAGGCGCACACGGTTTTCCTTCCCCAGCTTCTGATGGCGGCGGAGGCGGCCTCGTCCGCGTTTGAACAGGTGAAAGTCGCAATCGCCGAATCGGGGACACCGCGCGCGCTTCGCGGCTCGATCATTTTGGCGACGGTCAAAGGGGATATCCACGACATCGGCAAAAACATTGTCCGCGCGCTTCTGGAAAACTACGGGTTTCAGGTGATCGACCTTGGACGCGACGTCCCCCCCGAAACCGTCTTGGATGCCGTCCGGCGGAACGGATGCCGTCTTGTTGGCCTTTCCGCCCTGATGACGACCACCGTTGCCAGCATGGAAGAGACGATCGCGCTGTTGCACCGGGAGGAACCCGGTTGTAAAATTATCGTCGGGGGGGCGGTTCTGACCGCCGATTACGCGAAAGAGATCCACGCCGATTTCTACTCGAAAGAGGCGATGGAAACCGTGCGGATCGCGGAACGTTTCTTTGACGCATAGAGCCGTTGTTTTTGACAGTAAAGGGGCGTGACATAAGGCTAGACAGGGCGGCGGGAATAGGGTATAGTAAAGGGGTGTTTTCCCAAGAATAAGAGGTAAGGTGGACCTATGGCGAGGTTTTTCCTGCAGGTAGCGATTGTGCTGGCGTTGCTCGCATCGGGATGCAAGCGGGTGAACAGACTGGCGGATATTGAGGCGAAAGAGCGGAGTTCTTTGCGCTTCCGGCAGGCGCATGCCGCCGAACAGGCCGGCAATCTGGACGATGCCGTCACGCTTCTGAACCGTGTTTTGATTGAACAGCCGAAGGATTATTCGGCGCACTTCCAGCTGGCGACGTTGTTGCACGACCATGTGCAGGACTACATCGGCGCGATTTACCATTACAGGCGGTATATTGAATTGCGCGGCGATTCCGAGAAAACGCAGCTGGCGAAAGACCGCCTCCGTGTCGCCGAACAGATGCTCGCCCCGCAGATCCTGAAAAAGGTTGGGGATTCCGTGGAGGGGATTTCGCAGGTCCGCCTGATTAAAGAGGTGGAGAAGCTGAACGGCGAGATCGCCGCGCTTACGGGCGAAAAGGCGGCTATGAAGGAACAGATGGACGCGCAGGCCGCGAAGATGAAGGAGGTCGAATCGGACAACGCCCGTCTCCGGAAGATTCTCGACAAGATGCGCGAGGTGCCCGCGTCGAACGCAACCGCCTCCGTGCCGAAACGCGAGGCGCATCCGGCCGCCGAGTCCCGGAAGCCCGCCCCGAAGCGGGAGAAAACGACCGCGTCGACCAGGAAGCCTCTGCCGAAACGCGAGAGCGTGCCGAATCCCGACACCCGCCTGACGTCGGAGGAGCTGCGCCGCCTCCGCGCCGAGGCCGCCCAGCTTTCCAGCGCCACGGCGAGGAACCGGGGGGATGCCGGGGCGAAGGCCGTCGTGGAACCTCCGAAGGGGACGTCGCCCGTCTTGGAGGAAGATGACGACGGGAGTAAGAGCGACGAGGAATTCCTCTCCCGGTTCATCAAGCGCACCACCCGCATCAAGGATACAGAGGGCGGCGGGAATACGCAGCCGGAGCGGCGGCGGACTTACGTCGTCAAGCCGGGCGACACCTTGGTTCAACTTTCGGTGAAGTTCTACGGGACGAAGACCCAGTGGAAGAAGATACGCGATGCGAACCGCGCCACCATCGACCCCGACGGGCGCATCCGTCCCGGACAGATTATTGTTGTGCCATGAGCGGGCGGAAGAGACTGAAGCCGGTGAACGACGTGTTCATCGGAACCGGCGGGAAGATCCCCGTACAGACGGAATTCCAGTTTGAATTCCACGACGATACCGAGGTCCACGGCGGTTGGTTCAAAAAGAACCGCCTTTTCCGGTACATCACGGCCGGCGGACTGAGCCAGACGCGGCGGACGACGGCGGACGACCTTGCCGAATACCGGGTGAAACGCTTCTGGCTTATCCTGTTGTTTCTGTCGCTTGTCTGGATTGTTTTTTATTTTCTACCGTGCAATTAGGAGAGGTGTGTATGAAGTCTTGTCTTGTTTTGGTCGTCCTTGCGGGCGTGCTGGTTTCGGGGTGCGAGAGCATGATGTTCGACGGTTCGCCCTATCAGCGCCAGCCTTCCCGCCAGTCGCTGGAGATTTCGCGGATGCAGAGCACGCAAGATCAGCTCACCGCCTCGATCCAGCGGTTGTCCGGGCAGTTTGACGAACTGGAACGTTCAAACCAGCAGCTTGAAAAACGCCTCTCGCGCCTGGAGTCGCGCCTTTCCAGCGTCGCGGAGTCCAAGGCGAGCGCGTATGAAAGCGACATGGCGGCGTTGCGCCGCGACATCCAGGCCGCCCGCCAGGAAACGCAGCAGATGCGGAAACAGGTCGCGAACGATCTCGCCGCGAGGATTGAGCAGATCGCCAAACAGGATGAGGCGGCCCGCAAGGCAGCCGCCACCAAGGCGACGAAGGCCGCGACAACGGCAGCCGCCTCGGCGGCGGCGCGCGGCTCCGGTTACGAGCATACCGTTCAGAAGGGGCAGACGCTGCTTGAAATCGCCCGTGGCTACGGTGTCCCGATGGCAACCATTATGAAAGCGAACAACATCAAGAACGCCTCCAACATCCGTGTCGGGCAGGTGTTGTTCATTCCGGACGCGAAGTAGGGGAGGGGAAAAACACGATGCAGACGATAGGTGTGATTCCTTCGCGCTGGGGATCGACGCGGTTTCCCGGCAAGAGCCTTTTCCCGTTGTGCGGCAAGCCGCTTGTCCGCTGGGTTGTGGAGGCGGTGAAGCGGGCGCGCGCGTTGGACCGCGTGATTGTCGCGACGGACGACGAACGGATCGCGAAGGCGGTCGAGGATTTGTGCGAAACCGCGATGACCGACCCCGACCTCCCGTCGGGCACGGACCGCGTCGCCGTCGCCGCGAAGCCGCAGCCGGATGACGTGGTGATCAACATCCAGGGCGATGAACCGTTGATCAGCCCGGCGCTGATCGATGCGTTGGCGGAACGGATGCGCGAACAGCCTTTCGAGATGGCGACCGCCGTGACGCCGATCCGTTCGATGGCGGATCTTCAGGCGCGGACGGTCGTGAAAGTCGTGTTGACGCAGAATGACGAGGCGTTGTATTTCTCGCGACTCCCGATTCCCTGCCGGCGCGACGGCGAGGCGGATCTCGCGTCGGGACTTTATTTTCGTCACCTCGGCATCTATGCGTACCGGGGCGCGTTCCTGAGCCGTCTGGTCCAGACGCCGCCCTGCCCGCTGGAACAGACGGAAAAGCTGGAACAGCTCCGCGCCCTTTACATCGGCGCGAAGATCGCGGTGATCCGCACGGAGGAGCCGGGTGTCGGCGTGGACACGCCCGCCGACGCGGCGGCGATGGAGAAGCTTTTACAGGAAAGGGGAGCGGTATGAACAAGGTAAAAGTTCGGAACGGGATTGTCTTCGGGGCGAAGCCCCTCGTGTTTATCGCGGGACCCTGCGTGATTGAATCGCCGGAGATCACCTTCGACCTCGCGGGGCGGCTGGTCAAGCTGGCCTCCCAGCTGGGCGTGCCGTATATTTTCAAAGCTTCGTTCGACAAGGCGAACCGTACCTCGCTCGATTCGTATCGCGGCCCCGGACTGAAGGAGGGGCTTGCGGTTTTGAAGGAAATCCGCGACCGCTTCAACGTTCCGGTGTTGACGGACATTCACGAACCGTCCCAGGCGGAACCCGTCGCGGAAGTCTGCGAGGTGTTGCAGATTCCGGCTTTCCTTTGCCGCCAGACCGATCTGCTGGTTGCCGCCGCGAAAACGGGGCGCGTCGTCAACGTGAAGAAGGGGCAGTTCCTTGCGCCGGAAGACATGGTGAATGTACTCGAGAAAATCCGGGGTTCGGGGAACGACCGCATCGTGTTGACGGAGCGCGGCGCCAGTTTCGGATACCACAACCTCGTCGCGGATATGCGCAGCCTGCTGATTATGCGCGAAGAGGGGGTGCCGGTCGTATTCGATGCCACGCACAGCGTGCAGCGTCCCGGCGGGGCCGGGA
>JAGAEL010000195.1 GCA_017613085.1 Kiritimatiellia bacterium
AGCACCACCTTGCGACGTCCCGGCGGGGAGGGCGCGACGGCGGCATCCTGATCCGCCTTGCCGAGCGCGCCGTAGAGCGCGTACACGTCCACGTCGGGCGGCAGCGCCTCTTCGCGGAGGCGTTCTTCCGTCCGGCGGATTTCGCCTTCGCCCGGCAGGAATACCAGTACGCTGCCGGATTCGGCGGCGACGGCGCGTTTGACGGCGCGGGCGACGGTGGCGGGATTGCAGAACGTCTCCCCCTGCATGGCGAACGCGGGCGCGTACCGGGTTTCCACGGGAAACATCCGTCCCTCCGCCTCGATGACTTCGCAGGCGGGAAGGTGGTGTTCCAGCGTCTCCGTGTCCAGCGTGGCGGACATGATGACGAGGCGGAGGTCGGGGCGCAGCGCGGCGCGGAGTTCGAGCGCGAGCGCGAGCCCGGTGTCGGCGGCCAGCGAGCGTTCGTGGAACTCGTCGAAAAGGATACACGCGGTGTCCGCCAGTTCGGGGTCGGACAAGAGGCGTTGCGTCAAAAGCCCTTCGGTGAGGATTTCGATCCGTGTCCGCGCCGAGGTCTTGTTTTCCAGCCGGATGCGGTAGCCGATTTCGTCGCCGACGGAACCGCCGCGCTGCCGCGCCATGAACCCGGCGGCCATCCGCGCCGCGAGGCGGCGCGGTTCCAGCAGGATGAGTTTTTTGTTTCCGAGCCATTCCGGCGCGAGGTCGAGCAGGTACGGCGCGGCGCGGGTCGTCTTGCCCGAACCGGGCGGCGCGGTAAGGATGACGGGGCGGTTCGCTTCGAGGGCGCGGGCGACGCGGGGCAGGGCGGCATCGACGGGGTAGGGCATGGGGCGCGTTAACTCCTATCGGAAAAGCCGACGAGCATACCGGCGATCAAAAGCGAGGTGATAAGGCTGCTGCCGCCGTGGCTGATGAAGGGCAGGGTGATGCCGGTCATCGGGAGCGCTTTCGTGACGCCCGCGATGTTCAGGAGCGTCTGCACGGCGAGCGAGGCGGTCAAGCCGGCGCAGAGAAGCTGTTCAAAGGGCGACGGCAAAGCCCCCGCCGCCTTGAAGCCGCGAGAGAACAACACGAGGTAGGCGATCAACACGCACGCGCATCCGACAAGGCCCAGTTCCTCCGCCATCGCCGCGTAGACGAAATCGGAGGTGACGATCGGGACGGCTTCGGGGCGTCCGGAACCGAGGCCCGCGCCCCACAGCCCGCCGGAGAACATCGCCGAGAGCGCCTGCAGCACCTGCCATCCCTTGCCCGTCGGGTCGCGGAACGGGTGGAGCCAGACGTCGAACCGCGCACGGGCGTGGGCGGAGAGGATCTGCACGGCATACCCCGCCGCCGCGACCGCGCCGACACCCAGCACGAGATAGCCGAACTTGCGCGTCACGGCGAAGAGCATGATGATCAACACCGCGTTCAGGAGCGCGGTCAACCCCAGGTCGTGCAACAGGATGGAGGCCAGGATCGGAACCGACCAGAACGCGGCGAGGGAGGCGAGCGTCCGCAGCGGCGGGACGGGAATCCCGACCTGCGTTTCCGCAAACGCCTTGCCCCGTTTCGCGAGGTAGAAGGCGAGAAACCAGACCAGCAGGGGCTTGACGATTTCCGTCGGGTTCATGTTGCCCGGCAGGTACATCCCGCCCCGGAACTTGCGTCCCATCAGCAGCATCGCCGCCAGCCCGCCGACGGCGAGCGCGTAGGCGGGCCAGCCGAGGAACGCGAGTTTCGCGACGCGCCCCTTCGCCGTCAGCAGGAAGCCGACGGCGAAGGCCGCCAGACCGCAGGGGAAGGCGACGAGCGCGGCGGGTTTGGCGATTCCCGCCGAAAAACTCCCCATGCGGTACTGGACGACCAGCCCGATGCCGGAGATCAAGGCAATCGCGCCGAAAAGCCCCGGATCGCCCTTCCAGTTGCAGAGGCGCATCCCGACCAGCAGGAGCGGGAAGCCCAGCACGTAGAAGAAGAAGGGGACGAACTGTTCCTGCCACGGCGCGACCTCGGCGACCGGCTTGACGCTCAACACGGAAAGGCTGGCGAAGGCGACGGTCAGCAACGTCACCGCGAATAGGCAGACCGCCGTGTAGGTCGGAGAGAAAGCGGCGGCGCCTTCCGGCGTTTCGCTGGATTTGCGGAAAAGCTTCACCCGGTACCGCTACCCTTTCAACTGGGCGAAACGCTCGCCGAGCGGAAGCGGGCCGACGATCGGGCGCGCGTAGTCGAGGAACGCCTGGGTCACGTTGTTGCCGGCGCGGTTGATGAAGGCGTCGGGCATGCGGCGCGTCTCTTTTGCGACACGGCGGAGCGGCACGACCTCGTAGGTCACGCGGTAGGTTTTGGACTTCGCCCGCTTGATGGTGACGGATCCGCGAGAGACCTCTTCGTTGACGGCGGCGTTCACCGCCTCGATCCCGACTTGGCGCGCCTCCCGTGCGTCCACTTCGGAGACGATGCCGGGGAAGGAACGCTGCAGGTAGCCGAAGGTGTCCGAACGCACACGCTTCACCCCGCACTTTTCCTTCACGATCTTCGCCAGCAGGTCGCCCAGCGCACCCGTTCCGCTGAGCTGGACGTTGCCGTGCGAGTCCACCTCTTTCGTGAACTTCGCGGCGATCGGCGTCCCCTCCGCGTCGGCGATCCCTTCGGAGACGGCGACCACGCAGCGGCCGTATTTTTTGACGCAGGCGTTGACATCCGCCACGAAGCGGTCTTCCTCGAACGGGCGTTCCGGGAGGTAGATCAAGTGCGGGCCGTCATCGGGATCGACGCGCGCCAACGCCGACGCGGCTGTCAGGAAGCCCGCGTTGCGCCCCATGATGACATCGATCTTGACGCCGCTGAGCGCACGGTTGTCCAAGTCGTCGCCGCGCACGGCGCAGGCGACAAAACGCGCCGCGCTTCCCCAGCCGGGGGTGTGGTCGTTCTCGCGCAGGTCGTTGTCGATCGTCTTGGGAATGTGCATGCAGCAGATTTCGTATTCCGCCTTCACCGCCTCTTCGTTGATGATGCGGGCGGTGTCGGCTGAATCGTTTCCGCCGATGTAGAAGAAGTAACGGATGTCGAGCTTGCGCAACACCTCGAAGATGGCAAGGCAGTCTTCGTGCGTCGGTTTGCGCCGGACGGAACCGAGCGCGGAGGACGGGGTCGCCGCGACCGCCTCCAGACGGGCCTTCGTCTCTTTGCGAAGATCGATGAAGTCCTCGTCCAGGATGCCTTGGATACCGTGCAAGGCCCCGTAGATTTTACCGACGGCCTTGTTCGCCTTCGCCGCAAGCACGGCGCCGACAAGGCTCTGGTTGATGACCATGGAAGGACCGCCGCTCTGGGCGATCAGCATGTTTCCTTTTTTCATTTCTTTCCCTCCGTTCGTGGTTGCCCCCATTCTAACACATCCGGACGGGAAAAGGATAGGGAAATTTCCTACTTGTTTCAGGGGGGATTTTTTACTTTGTTTTGTGTCGCGTAGTTTGGTATAATCCCCGGCATGAACAGCGTCAGAAATTTTAAGGAGACGATATGAAAAGGATGTTCGTACTTGCCATGACCGCAGTCGCCGTTGCGACCGTCGCGGGGGCTGCGCGTGTCGATCTTTACCCGCAGAGTTTTGACGCGGGCGGGTGGAGCCTCGACGCGCAGTTTATGGATGTGATGGGGTCTCCGTATCTGCTCGCGCACGGCCTCGGTGTCCGCGTGACGGATGCGACGGCTTCCGTTGCCTTTTCGGAGGGCGGTGAATACCGCGTCTGGGTCCGTACACGGAACTGGGCGGACGGCAACCCCGGACGATTCCGCGTCTTGATAGACGGGAAACCGTTGTCCAAGGTATTCGGCGAAGGCGCGCGTGAATGGTCGTGGGAGGACGGCGGAACCGTGAAACTCACCGCCGGCACGGTGAAGGTCGCGCTGGAGGACTTGACGGGATTTGACGGACGATGCGCCGGACTCGTCTTTACGACGGACGGCACGAAGCCGGACGGCGCGCTCAGCGTGAATGACGCGGAAGTCGCGGAAACGGTCAAGGCGGATTTTGTGGTCGTCGGCGGCGGGCTTCCCGGAACTTGCGCGGCAGTGGCCGCCGCACGGCGAGGAATCAACGTCGCGTTGATACAGGATCGCCCGGTTCTGGGCGGGAATGCGTCTTCCGAAATCCGCGTGTGGAGCGGTGGCGAAGCGCGCTACGACCTCGTGCGGGAGTTGCGCGGCCGTTTTATGAACCGCGACGTCAACCTGGCGTTCGACGATGCCCGCCGGATGCGTATCGTCCAGGACGAGAAGAAGATCACGTTGCGTGTTTTGACGCGGGCCTTCGGCGTGGAGAAAAATCCCGACGGGACGATCGCGTCCGTCAAAGCGCTCGACCTCAAGTCCAACCGCGTCGTCCGTTTCGAGGCTCCGCTCTTCTGTGACGCGACCGGCGACGGCTGGGTCGGTTTCTGGGCGGGCGCCGATTGGCGGATGGGGCGTGAGGCGAAAGGGGAGTTCGACGAAGACCGCGCGCCGGAAAAATCGGACGGCGACACCCTTGGCGCTTCCTTGATGTGGACGAGCGCGAATGCGAACGTGCCGGTGCCGTTCTCCGCCCCCTGGGCCGAGCCGCACGCGCGGGGTATCGTGTCCGTCGAAGGCGAGTGGAACTGGGAATACGGGATTCATCAGGATATGATTCGCGACGGCGAGGCGATTCGCGACCGCTTGCTTTTGGCGATTTACGGTTCTTTCTCGCTCGCCAAAAAGAAACCGGAAAACGCGAACAAGATGTTGAATCTCTGTTCCTGGCTGCTCGGCAAGCGAGAGTCGCGGCGCATTATGGGCGATTGGGTGTATTCGCAGAAAGACGTCACGCAGAACCGTGAATTCGCGGACGCGATCGCCTCCGGTTCTTGGGGAATCGACCTTCACTACGACAATTACAAGAAGGGGGTCGATTTCCTTACGACCTGCAAAGGCCCGCAGTACGGCCGTTACTGGATTCCGTACCGCAGCATCTATTCGCGCAGTGTCGGGAACCTCTTTATGGCGGGCCGTTGCTTTAGCTGCACACACGTCGGCTTGGGCGGTCCTCGCGTGATCAACACCCTTTCGCAGTTGGGCGTCGCGGCGGGCGAAGCAGCCGCGATGTGTCGCGAATTCGGGGAGACCCCGCGCGGCCTCTACAAGAACGGCCGCGTCCGTATGCTGCAGGAACGCCTCGGCGGCGGCTTCCCCGGCGTGCCGGAGACCAAAACGGAAGGCTGGACGATCATCGATGACGAGACACCCGGCGTCAAGTTCGGCAAGGGGTGGCGCATGTCGCGGAATTGTAACGGCGAACAGGTCGGCAACTGGGCGCATTTCCCGTCGAAGGATGCGGAACCCGCCGTCTATCCCCTTCCCGTCACGCGAAAAGGGCGGTACGCGCTCATGGGGCGTGTGCCGTACAGCTGGTCGGCGCGTCCCGGTTCAAAGACGGCGTTCGTGTTGACCTCCGGCGGCGTTGAAACGGAATTCTTCGCCGATCAGGCGCAAGAGACGGGGGCGTGGCAGAAACTGGGAGAGTTCGACCTCGAACCCGGTGCGACGCTGAAGCTCGTTCCGGCAAAGTCCTCCGGCTATCTATGCGCGGACGGTTTCGGGCTCTTCCCGACGGATGGACGTGCGGATGTCGGACTGAACCTCGAAAGGATGATCCGCCCCGTCCCGGAGTCGGCGGTGATGCGGGATCCGGGGTACTTCGTCTGGGGCGGATCGATGGTGAAAGACGAGAAGGGGACATACCACCTCTATTACGCCCGTTGGAAGAAAGAGGCGCATTTCAGCGGCTGGGTGACACACTCGGAAATCGCCCACGCCACGGGACCTTCGCCCGCCGGTCCCTGGACGCACCGTGACGTCGCGATCGCGCCTCGCGGTGCGTCGTACTGGGACGGTCTTTGTGCCCATAATCCGAATATCCACAAGTTCGGAGACCGTTACTACCTCTACTACATGGGGAACACGGGGGATGGGCGGATTTCGCGCTCGTTGAACTGGAGCCACCGCAACAACCAGCGGATCGGCGTCGCCTTTGCGGACTCTCCGGACGGTCCGTGGACGCGCCTTGACCATCCGGTCCTCGACGTCAGCCCAGACCCGGACGCGCCCGATTCATTGATGGTGAGCAATCCTGCTGCGGCGCAACGCCCGGATGGTTCCTTCCTGCTCCTGTACAAAGCGGTCGGCAAGAAAAAAAAGTTGCCGTTCGGCGGGCCTGTCGTGCATCTTACGGCGACCTCCAAATCCCCCACGGGGCCGTTTGTCAAACAGTTGCGTCTGCAATTCGGCGACGGTACGAAAAATTTTCCGGCGGAGGATCCCTACGTCTGGAGTCACGACGGGAAGATGTTTGCTATCATCAAGGATCAGGGCGGTTTCTTTGTGAACCGTCCGGGGCGGTCTCTGGTTTTGTTCGAGTCGCAAGACGGGCTTGACTGGAAACTCTCCGCGCACCCCTTTATCATCGGCACCACGTTGCGCTGGGCGTCGGGGAAGGTGGACGAACTGCGTTATCTGGAACGTCCGCAACTTTATCTGGAAAACGGCCGTCCGGTCGCCTTGTGTGTCGCCGCCGGTCCGAAAGATATGAAGGAAACCTTCAACGTCCAGATTCCGCTCATCGCTTCCACGAACTGATTTCCGATGTGGATGTGCCCCCCGCACGACAGGCGATATCCGACAGGCGACAGGCGCCATTCGGTCGCGACGAAGCGCGCCCCTCCCGCCCTTTCCTCCGCGTGAGATAAAAGACGGAGGGGAGGGCAACTAATCTGTGTCGATTTGTGGTTTATTTATTTTCCGTGGTTCTGTTTTTACCGATTGTATGATTGCGTCCTTGATTGTTTAATTAAAGACGAAACTTCTTGCATATCGGGGTACGAATGGGTAAACTAACCCCCGTAAATGTTCTTTGACATGGTGGGGATGCCTCCACGACGCGAATAGCAAGGGGTGGAGATTCCCGCCGCCGGGCCGAAACTTCGGGAGGGGTAGCATCCGAGTTGCCCGCAACCGGGGGAGGCGGCTAGAACCCCGGAACATACGGAAGGGGCGCATCGTGCGTATCCCCTCCATACCGGGGGCTGGGGGATCCGAGAAGGACTCCAGCGTGTACGCAACAGCGTATTTTCGTTCTACTGTAAACTTCGCCAAAGTAAAGCCAAAGCGGGATACGAAGGTTGCGTGACGTGGGTGCATCCCACGTGGCGTGTCTTCTTTTCATGTTTTGGTAATGGCGTTTGACGATGTTTTCAGTAGGACGTGAGAATGTGAGGCACATCACTCTTTTTTCTGCGCCGAAAGTGAAACTTGAAACGAAGCGGGAGGCCATCGAGGCAGACTATTCGGAAACAGGTTTGTGATTTGACGTTTTCCGTTGGCGGGTGCTAACGGAGGGAAACAAGCAAAAAAGAAAGGTCAATTATGGCTGTAAAGTATTGTCAAGCATGCAAGCGGAATGTGACACCTTCCAAGAAATTCAATTGGTTAGTGTTCATATTTCTGTGCGGCGTGTTCTATCTGCCTGTCTATCTGTTACAGAGAAAAAAATGCCCGATTTGTGGAGGGGCTGATTTTGGTCCGGCAGAGTAAGGACTACGCGAACCGTTGCGTTTCCGTATCTCCTGGGAAGTCAGGAGATACGGATTCGCAACGGTATAAAGCAGAAGCATCCATGTGGTGGATGCTCCTTTCTCATCATGCGCCTTGTGACTTGGATCGGACATGGGCGATTGGTGGAATACACGTCTGTGTCCGGTGTCTTGGTATGGCAACAGCGGCATGCCTCGTGTTTGCGGCAAGTTGTTTGTTTTGTATACCATGCAAATGGGAATTATTCTCATTGTGCTTGTTACTCATGCTTCCTGCAGGAATTGATTTTACGATGGAGGAATTACTCGCTGCATACCCAGCTTCAAATGTTAGCAGATTTGTTACGGGATTTTTGTTTGGCATGGGCGGCGGTATCTGCCTGGTGTGGTTGTTCCTACATGGGAAATGGGGCCCGATTCTTTTCTTCATAGGGGGTGCTATTGTTATGCAATTTGTTATTGCCTTGATCTTTCGTCGACTTGGACACCTTGAAAGTTATCTTGAAAAGTATGAAAGCGCGGTTGGTATAAATCCCAAATATCCGAAACATGAGATTTGTGATTGTCCTACAAGCAGAGATCAGGAGAGGATTGGTAATCGATTATCCTGATGGATAATGTTCTCCGTCGAACCACCGACCAACACGGACGCGCCGCGCTTACGCTTGCGCCATTCGGAATCAAGGCGAGCGTTAGCGAAGCCTGTCCGTGTCCGTCCGTGGTTAATCAAAATGTCAACGTGCCACAACACTAGTAAAAATAAACCACAAATTGACACAATCGTCACAAATTGATTGACCGACTACGTTCTCATGGGCGGTGTGCCATCCGTATGTTGGGAGGGACGGGCTTTGTCCCGTCCATTTCCATGCGGCGCGTGGGGACACGCGCCCTCCCGCACGACAGGCGACATCCGACAGGCGACAGGCGCCATTCGGTCGCAACGAAGCGCGACCCTCCCGTAACGGCGTGAGAAAAAGACGGAGGGGGGCGGTCAAACAATTTTTGTCGGGCGCATCCGGAGGAATAGATCCGAGCCTATACGGTGTGTTTCAAGGCATTGGAGGCGCGGCGTGTCGGCGAGTAGGAAACCTCTTCCCGCGAAACCGGGAAGCCCGGCTTCGTCACCGAGGATCAGGGGTGCGTAAAAGAGGGCGTATTCGTCCACGAGTCCTTTCTCGTGGAGACGGGCGGCAAGATGTCCGCCGCCCTCGCAGAGGAGCGACATGACGTTTTCTTCTTGCGCCAGGCGTTCCAGCAAAGCGGCAAACGGGAAAGCGTCGTCAGCCGTCGGCGAAAAATTCCAGACGCGGGCGGCGCCGCACGTATGGGAAGGTTTGCTGTCGAGCCGTGCGACGATCGTCCGCGTCGCGGCTTCGTCGGTCAGGACACGCGCTTGTTCCGGCAAGTCACCGTGCGTGTCTACGATGACGCGCAACAGCTTCGATCCCGCGTCGGGTTCGCCCTCGCAGGTTTCCCGATAGAGCAGGGAAGGGTTGTCTGCGACAACCGTGCCGCCGCCAACTAGCACGGCGTCCGCACGGCGGCGCATTTCCTGGACTTCGCGACGGGCTTCTGTTCCCGTGATCCATTTGGAAGAATGGTTCCGGTCGGCGATACGGCCGTCGAGCGTAAGCGCCAGTTTCAAGGTGACGAACAGCCGTCCGGCGGTGATATGGCGTCCGAACGGTTCGATGAGCGGGAACGCTTCGTCGCGGCAAATACCGCTGACGACCTCGATCCCGTTTTCGCGGAGAAGTTCGTAGGCGCGTCCCGCATGACGCGGGTTCGGGTCGTCACAGGCGACAACGACACGCGCCACGCGCTCGCGCAAAATCCGTTCCGTGCAAGGCGGCTGGCGCCCCGTCGTGGAACAGGGTTCAAGCGTGACGTACAGCGTCGCGCCGGCGGCGGACTCCGTACAGGCGTCAAAGGCATTCACTTCGGCGTGGGCCAGTCCCGCACGGCGGTGCCGGCCCTCGCCGATTATACGACCTTGTTTGACGACCAGCGCGCCGACGGGCGGGTTCGGTCTCGTCAAACCCTCGCTCAGCCGCGCCAGTTCAATGGCGCGGCGCATAAACGTGGCGTCGTTCAAAATCCGTCCCCGTGCGCGGCTAGCTGCGCGCCGCAGCGGCGGATTCCTCGCGGTGCTTGCTACGACATTCGCTGCAGTAGAAGTACGGCTTGTCCCAGGTGGTCTCCTCTTCGCGCCCGCACGTGTCGCAGACGCGCACCTGTTTTCGGTGCTCGTTGCGGCAGTTCGAGCAGAAGAAATCGGGGCCGGCCCAGGTGGTGACCTCTTCTCGCCCGCAATTCTTGCAGACTCGGGTCTGTTCTTCCCGGACGAGCCGGATCTGTTGCGCGTGCTCGTCGAGGAAGATCGGGGGAAGATCTTGAATGCCGGCGGTGGTTAGCAACATCGCGCTGGTAAGGAACTTCCCGTCGATGTTGTTCATGCCGACGATCTGTACTCGCTTGCCGACGGAGCGGACCCGCTTCAACAACGGGATGTAGTCGGCGTCGCCGCCCACGAGGGTCGCGATGTCGTATGCGCCGGGAATCGAAGCGTAGTAGAGCATCGAGGAGGCGAGCGCGACGTTCACCCATTTATCGTCCGGGCGGGCGTGGGGCTCGCGACGGAAATCGAGTTCGAGAATCTCCGTGTCATACGCGCATTGCTGCGACAGGAAGTCGTAGAACGAGCGCTGTTTCGCAGGGTTGTATCCCTGCTTGTTCACGGGGATCGTCCCGAAGTAGTTCGTGCGGACTACGTCGACCTCGGTGTCGAGCGAGTCGGCAATCGACCGCGCGATGATATCCGGGATTTGCTTGTAGTCAATTTCGAAACCTGATTCTTCGCCGAGCGACTCAAACAAGGCCTGGCGACTGTGGTAGAGCCAGCTGCCGTCAACGAAGATCATTGTTTTCACCGACATGATTTAATTTCCTTCCGTAATAGGACTTTATTACTCTTTTTGAACCAGACTGCACCACGCAGTTCAGCCAAAAGACGCTTTAGTATGAACCGAAAAACGAATTATGTCTACCTTAAATTTCGATTTTTCTTCTCCGTTCTTTTCTGGTATGCTTGTGGGCATGAAAGTTCTTGTGGGATTGAGCGGAGGCGTGGACTCGTCCGTGACCGCCCTTTTGCTGAAGGAAAAAGGGTATGAGGTGACGGGGGCGACCATGCGGCTTTGGCGTGACGGACGGTATCGCGGCGGCGCGCGCGATGCCTGTTTCGGACCGGGCGAGGAACGGGATGTCGAGGCGGCGGCAGATTTGTGCGCGCGGCTCGGTATTCCGTACCGTACGTTCGATTGTTCCGAAACGTACGAGCACCTTGTCATCCAGCCGTATCGGAATGCTTTTCTTTCCGGACGGACACCGAACCCGTGTGTCTGTTGCAACCCCGCGCTGAAATTCGGCGCACTTCCGGAGCTTGCGCGTGCGGAGGGAATCGACTTCGATGCCTTCGCCACCGGCCATTATGCGCGCGTCGAACGCGGCGGCGATGGGCGCATGCACCTGTTGAAGGCGGTGGAGGCGCGGCGCGACCAGTCGTATTTCCTGTACCGCCTTTCGCAGGAACAGCTCGCCCGTCAGATCTTTCCGCTCGGCGCCCTTTCGAAGGACGAGGTGCGGCGGATCGCGCGGGAACACGGCCTGGACGCGGTGGCGGAGAAGCCGGACAGCCAGGATTTCTACAGCGGCGACCGCAACGAGTTGATCGGAAGCCCCGACCGTCCCGGCGACATCGTGGACGAGGCGGGGCGCGTCCTCGGCCGCCACACCGGTTTCTGGAAGTTCACGATCGGCCAGCGCAAAGGGCTCGGAATCGGCGGAACGGGCGATCCGCTTTTCGTGATCGATGTGAACGCTTGCGCGAATCGCGTCGTGGTCGGCCGCCGCGAGGCGGGAATCCGTCGTGCCTTGATCGCGACGGAGTGCAACTGGGTTTCCCGCGCCGCGCCCGAACCGGGCGCGACGTTCACGTGCGCCGTCAAGGTCCGTTCGCAGGGCAACGTGGCTCCCGCCTGTTCCGTCACGGCGCTCGACGACGGTTCGGTGCGCGCGGTTTTCCCCGACGGGCTTTTCGGTGTCGCGCCCGGGCAGTCCGCCGTTTTCTACGACGGCGAGACGTTGCTGGGCGGCGGTTTCATTCTCTCTTCGGAGGCGTGAGGTGACGATGCGAAAACGACTCATGCTTGGTTTCTTCCTCGGCCTCGTCTCGGTTTCGGAGGCGCAGACGAACCTTGTGATGCGGACGTGGGTTTCCGTCAACGGGAATGAAGTCCGCGCCGCGTTTCTGCGAGAGGAGGAGGGGCGTATCTTTCTGCAACGTCCGGACGGGAAGGTTGTCGCGACGCGGCGTTCCAAGCTGTCGCCCAACGACCTCGCCTGGATCGACGGCCGTTCCGCCAAGGCGGAGGAACGGTTCTCCTTCCCGCGAGCCAAGCTGATCGAGACCAACCGCATGGAGCAGTACCGGTTGATCCGACGCATCATCGTCGAAACGTTGACCCGCCTGAAGAACAATGCCCGCGACGACAAGCGGCTTGCGTTCGTCATCCGGGATGCGTTCACGCAATACGGCTGGGTCTCCATCCTGGCGGATTACTACCAAGACGCGAACGGAAAAATCGGCAACGTGAAATCGCTCCGCTTCACGCCGCGAAAGCCGGTCGCCCTGCGCGAAGCGGTTGCGATGGTGCGCGATAAGTTCGTTCTGGCGTTCCCGGAGACGATGACCGCACGTCGCGTGACGATCAACGGCACTGCCTACTGGGAGATCCTTTCGCCGCCGTCGTATGTCTCCCGCATCCTGTTGTCCGAGGAAGAACACAACGGCGAGGCTTCCACGGTCAACGAGTTCGCCCTCTTTTTCCCGCCGCCGCAGGAAGGATAAGGAAAGCGTATGTTCCGTTCACTCCGTCCATTCCTCACCATCGCGAAGACCACCTGGCTGGAGGCGATTCAACAGCCGGTCGCCTTCCTCACCGCGCTTGCCTCGGTCGTCTTGACGTTGATGGTCCCGATTTTCCAGTTCCATCATTTTGGCGAGGAAGGCCGCCTCGCGCGCGACAGCGGGTTGTCGTGCCTTCTGCTGGGGGGGCTCGTTCTCGCCGTCGGTGCGGCGGGGCGTTCCGTCGCACGGGAGATCGAAGGCGGGACGGCTGCCGCCGCGATCGGCAAGCCGGTTTCCCGTTCGGTCTTCCTCGTCGCGAAGTGGGTTGGGATTTTCGGCGTGACGTTGTTTTTCGGGGTCGCGCAGACGGCGGCGACCTTGATCGCGGAACGGTCTTCCTCCCATGCCGTGATTGTCGGGGATGTGCCGGCACAGATGCTGGACGTCCTTTCACTTCTGCTCGCACTCGGCCTCGTGGCGCTCTCGCTCCTGCTGGCCGCGTTCTTCAACTGGGCCTTGCGGAAACGCTTCGGCGTCATGGCGTTCGCGGGACTTGTCCTTTCCCAGTTGCTGGCTGTCGCCGTCACGGAATGGAAGAACCCGTTCGTTCCCCTGAACCTCCGCGTCCTTCCCGCCGCCGTGTTGATCTTGGCTGTGCTGGCCGTGTTTGCGAGTCTGGCCGCCGCCCTTGCGGCGCGTTTCCGCACGGGGACGATTCTCGCGGTCTGCACCGGCGTCCTTCTGCTCGGACTTGCGGGAGATACGTTGTTCGGGACGGCGGGCGCGTTTTCCCTTCGCGGTATCGGGTCCGGGGTGCTTCCCGATTTGCAGAATTTCTGGTTGAGTGACGCGGTCGCGCGCGGCGGGCGGATTTCGTCCGGATACCTTCTGGAGGCGTTGTTGCACGCGGCTGTTTTATGTGTGCTCTTTTTGACGGCGGGGTGCCTGCTGTTCCGTAATCGCGATCTGGGGTGAGCAAGATGGAAGAACACGTGATTGAACTTCATGCCGTGCGGAAAGTGTTCCGCGATTTCTGGCGCAGACCGACCGTTGTCGCCGTGGACGGGTTGAACCTCTCCGTCCGCCGGGGCGAGGTCTTCGGATTGCTCGGACCGAACGGTTCGGGGAAAAGCACCACCATCAAAATGCTTCTCGGGCTTCTGCGCCCGACCTCCGGGGACGTGAAACTGCTCGGCGCGGCGCCGACCGATGTTTCCGTGAAAGCCCGTATCGGATACCTTCCGGAACTTTCCCACCTCCATACCTTCTTGACGCCGCGTGAAACGCTCCACTACTACGCCAGCCTCTTCGGGCTTTCCCGTGCGGAAGCGGCGGAACGGACGCGCGAACTGCTCGCAATGGTCGATCTGGAATCGGCGGCAGACCGTCCCGTCGGGATGTTCTCAAAAGGGATGGCGCGTCGTGTCGGACTCGCCCAGGCGTTGATCAACAAGCCCGAACTGCTGATTCTCGACGAACCGACCTCCGGCCTCGATCCGATCGGCACGCGGGAGGTCAAGGACTTGATCCGGCTGCTTGCGCAAGGCGGCGTGACCATCCTCACGACCTCGCACCTCCTGGCCGACACGGAGGACATCTGCGACCGTGTCGCCATTATGGATCGCGGCGTCCTGCTTGCGGAAGGGCCGGTCGCCGATCTACTCCGCCGTCCCGACGCCGTCCGCTTTACGCTTCAAGGCGTGGACGAGGCGAAGGCCGAAGCGTTGCGTTCGCGCCTTGAAACCGAATGTGGCGGCACCGTCCGTCAGGATTATCCCTCGATGAGCCTGGAAACCTATTTCCTTCAGGTCGTCTCGAAAGAGCGGAAACGCGACGTGGAGAAATTCGCGCTCGCGCCTTTTCTGCGCGGGGAGGGGAAATGATCCGTTTTTTTCTTTTTTCGATGCGTAAGACCCTCGGCGTTGCCCAGCTCGCGTTTCGCGCTGCCGTGCGGACACGCGCCGTCGCCGCACTGCTGGGGTTGCTCGCGCTCTGCGTCATCGCGCTCCCGTTGGTCGTGCAAGGCGACGGCACACCCGCCGGACAGCTCCACATCCAGTTGACCTACACGCTCGGGCTTGCGTTCGCCATCCTCTGCCTGGCGACGCTCTGGTCCGCCTGTGCGCTTTTCGCGGCGGAAATCGATACGCTTCGTATCGAACTGACGGCGGTTAAACCGGTGACGCGCGCCGAACTCTGGTTCGGCAAATGGTTCGCGCTTCTCGCCCTCGACGCATGGATGCTCGCCTTTGTGTATGCGGGCGTGTATGCGCAGACCGCCTTGCGGATGCATCGGGAAAAATGGCCGGATTCCGCCCGTCCGGGATGCCATTTCGTGTCCCGCCCTGAATTGCCTTCCCCGGCGGAAGAAGCCCGCGAAATGTATGCCATGTTCAAAGCGAAAGGGGAATTGCCGAAAGGGGTGTCGAAACGCCGCCTTCTTCAAATCCTTGCCGAGAAGGCGCCGGACCGTTACACCATCCTCAACCCCGGCGAGAAGGTCGCCTGGTCATTCACGCTTCCGCGCCCGGTCGGCAAGGGCGATTCCCTCGTCTTGCGGATCGCGTTCGACACCGCCTTCCGTACCGGCCGGGCGATTGCGGGTGTCTGCGGCATCCGTTGTACCGATGAAGGCGCGCTGCGCGACGAGGTTCCGCTTCCGTTCGACACCGGGAACTTGGAACCGTTAAACTTCCGGCTCGACACCGCGACGTTCCTTCCCGGCGATTCCGGTGAAAAGCCTGCGCTACGCCATTTCACGTGTACGTTTCACCTGAACGGTTCGTCCAAACGCGATTCCGCCACGATGCTGCGTTACCGGAAGGATGTGGAGCTTTTGACGCCGGGCGGGAGTTTCCTCGCCAATTACGCGCGCGCCGCCTTCCTCCAGTTCTGCACGCTCGCCGCGCTTGCCGCGCTCGGTCTCTTCTTGAGCGCGTGTTTTACCTTGCCCGTCGCCGCCTTCGCGGGGACGCTGCTGCTTGTCCTTTTCCCGGTGACCCATTCGGTGACGCTGGTCGTGACAGAGGAAGACAGGGACACTTGGCTGAACCGAACGGGAATCTGGATTTCCGAACGGGTGACGGAATCCGTCAACATCGCGGTGCGCGGAAATCCGCTCGACCTGTTGACACGCGGTGAACGGATCGACCGGAAACTGCTGGCTTCGAGTGTCGCGTGCGATCTCGCGATATTCCCGTTGCTGTTTGCGGGCGCGGGATGCCTTGTCCTGCGTAAACGAGAACTTTCGGAGGCGAAATCATGAAACGACGTGAGTTTTTGGAATCGGCCGCGCTCGCCGCGTTGGCGGGCGGCTGCCTGAGCCGTAGACGCGGTACACACGCCCCGGCGGAACAGGAGACGCCGGACGTGTCCCGGCGCGAACCGTTGCGTGTCGCGGTGATCGGGGCCGGTGGACAAGGTTTTATAAATGTCCAGCGGATCTGTGCGACCGGCGACGAGATTGTCGCCCTCTGCGATGTGGACGAGACGGCGCTTGCGTCCGCACTCGACTTTTTGGCGTCCCGCCGGGGAATTCGGACGTACAGGGATTTCCGCGTCCTCTTTGAACGTGAACGCGATCTCGACGCCGTGTTCATTGCAACGCCGGATCACGGACACGCCCTGCAGGTGCAGTGGGCGCTGGAACGGAAGATTCCCGTCTACGTCGAACCGCCGCTGGCCCGGACGCTCGCGGAAACGCGGAGACTCCATACGCTGGCCCGCGCCGCGCGCGTTCCGCTTTGGCTCGGCATCCAGGGACGGACGGCGAAAGAATTCCATCGCGCAGAAAAATGCCTTGCGACGGGTATGCTGGGGAACCTCCATACGGTCACCGCGTGGACAAACCGTCCCGTCTGGCCGCAGGGAATCCAGCGCCCCGAAGGGACGGATCCCATTCCCGCCTCGCTCGACTGGAACCTCTGGCTCGGTTCCGCGCCGGTCCGTCCCTACCGGGAAGGTTTTTACCATGCGTTCAACTGGCGCGGTTGGCGTGATTTCGGGACGGGCGCGTTGGGTGACAGCGGCTGCCACCTGTTCCTGTTGCCGTTCACGGCGGCGAAAATACCGCCGCCCTCGTCCGTTGCCTGTCTACAAGGAAGCGTGGCGGGGGAGAGCTATCCGAGGGCGACCCATGTCCGCTTCAACTGCGCGGGAAAGAAACGCGGCTGGTTCCGCAGAAAGCAGACGCTGGGCGTGACGATCGACTGGTACGACGGCGGATTGAAACCGGAAGGTGAAAGCTTCGCGAAAGTCGCCGCCGCGTTCAACGGGAAGTTCCCGGCAAGCGGCTGCCTCTTGCAAGGGGAGAACGGCATCTGGCTCTCCGCCGGACTTGACGGACGCGAACAATGGTTGGCGCTGGGAAACGAAACACAGCTCCGCCAAGTGGAAATGCATCCCGCTTGTCGTGAAATCACAGGGGGGACGCGGAATATCCCGTTGCAACGGGTTTTCCTGAACGCCTTGCGGATGAAGATGGATGACATCTTGGCGGACGGTTGCCCGGTTGCGATGCTGGAAACGATCCTCTGCGGTTGCGTGGCGCAACAGATGGACACGGATATCCCGCTTTTCTGGAACACGGGGGAAAACCGTTTCGAGAAAAACTTCGCCAACTTCGCCAACGCCTTTGTCGACCAACCCCTCCGTGAAGGCTGGTGAGCGTGACGCAGGAATCGCAAATCTGCGGCAAAGACCTCGACGCCGCCTATCAACAGGCGATGGAGTATGTGAGGTCAATGTGCAATGTTGCCAATGTGAAAATGTTGCCAAAACCCAATGCCAATGCCCAATTGGAAACTGGTAACATTGGGAACCAGTTGCAAAAACCACTTTTGCGCCTCACGCGAAGTCCGCGAAGTTCGCAAAGCGACGATAAAACAAGACTTCGCGCACTTTGCGGACTTGGCGTGCGATTTTTTCTGGGGTTTTGCAATTACCTCTTGGAACTGGCAACACTTCCACATTGGCAACAATTTCTTTGGTGAAGTCGCAAGAAATATGAGGCTCTTGGCGTTAGAGGCGGATCATGTCGGAACAGATTTCCATTCCCTTGCGCCCGAAACATTCAAGGGGGCGGACGGCGAAGTAGACCTCTTTCGAGCCTTTCAACTCGGAGACGGCGAAGACGATATGGCCGGACTTCGCCTCGCGTGTCGGCGGTAGAAAATAGCTTTCGGAGAGGACGCGCTTGGACGTTACGGGGTAATCGACGTCTTCGTGGTAGGCGAACGCGGTCACCTCGTAGTCGTGTACACGGGAGGTCGCGCTGGGAAGGGCGGCGGGGAAACATACCGTAATCTGGTCGGTTTCTTTGCCCTTGCGGTCTTTTCCTACGGCGCGCGAAACTTCCACCTTTGCGCCGGGGGCGAAAGCAGGGGCGATTTTTGCGGCTTTGCGGCTTTCAAACGCAAAGGCGGGAGAACCGTCAAGCGGTACCACCCAGTCGGGGCCGAGGCTTTCGCCGTATACGAATTCGCGGCGTTCAATCACCATTCGGTCGTTGTAGACGCGGACCAACATCCCTTGTCGTCCGGAATGTTCCGGCAACATCTTCATCTGTTTCACGATTCCGTTATGGTTCTCGCCGTTATCGCGCCAGTACTGCGAGAAGATGTAGCGGAGCGAACTGGTGCCGATGGAGGTGAACGAACCCTGCCAGATGCTGCGTTCGTCGGTGAGCGAATAGTGGGAATGTCCGGAGAAGGCGACGGCGTTGGGGAATTTCTCGAGTGCGCGCGTCGCGACGCCCTTGTCGTTGCCCCACGCCCAGGGACCTTGCACCGTGTTTGCGGGATGGGGGTGTTGCGTGTAGAAGAAAGGCTTGCCGTTACGGAGGTTTAACGTATTCGCGTTCGCCTGGAGGAAGGCGTCGAGATCCTTCTCGTTGCCCCAGTGTGCGCCGATGAAGGTGTATCCTTTGACCGTCTTTGCCCAGATTGGTCGGTAGGGCTCGTGGAAAAGGTCTTCCCAGATTTTCGACCGGTTATCCTTGTGCGCGATGGAATGTTCCCGCAGGTACGCCTCGTCCTTGCCCTTTAACCATCCCCAATTCCCGACATCGTGGTTGCCGTAGACGAAGAGTTGTTCGACGCGGCGGCCATCGGGCGCTTTGCTGTCGGGGAAGACGCGGAAGAAACAGTCTGCGGCGCGTTTGAGTTGTTCAATCCGCCCCGTGTTGGCGATATCGCCGGCGATCAATACGCCGTCCGCGCCGTTATCGCGGAAATAGGTGAACGCCTTTAAAAGGGTGTCCTCGTCTCCCGGACGTTCAAGATGCACGTCGCTCAACACGCCGAAGGTGAGGTTCGGTACACCTCCCGCAAAACCCGCGAACGCGCGTGCCCCGGCCGTAGCCGCAGCGCCGGCAAGGAACATCCTTCTGGAAAGATGGAACATGGCTTTTCCTCTGTGTATCGTCACCCGTCCTCTGCATGAGCGGCGTCATGCCGCATCGTCGTCAGACGGTTTCTGTTGAGGCCGTATTCTATCACGATGTCCTCTTGTTGGCAACGGAAGAAACGTGCCTGCAAGTTGAAAGGGGCGCATCCTCGAATCGTTCAAAAGTGACAACAACAGGACTAGTAAAAATAAACCACAAATTGACACAAATTGATTGACCGACTACGTTCGCATGGGCGGTGTGCCACCCGTATGTTTGCAGCCCGTTTTGGGAGGGACGCGCCCCGTCGCGTCCATTCCCATGCGGCGCGTGGGGACACGCGCCCTCCCGTAGGACACGCGACAGGCGACACCCGGTCGCGACGGGGCACGACCCTCCCGCTCTTTCCTCTGCGTGAGATCATTTCCCGTTTATACGATTCGCGGATGCGCCCATCCGTGCGAAAACATCGATTTTTCTGTTGGCGTGAGAGGAATGGGGGTGATAGAATGGGGGGCGAAGGGAAGGAAGAGACATGAACAAAAGACTGATGACGGTTGGCGCCGCGTTTGTCGCGGCGGTGGCATTTGACACGTCGAACGCGGCAACGCTTGAGGGATGCCGCAGCGCGACGAAGGCGCCGCAGGTGCGCGTGATGACGTACAACGTCCGGTATTCGGCGGGGGACAGGAAGTCGAAGGACAACAACTGGGATGTGAGGCGCAATGATTTTGCGAATCGGGTCGAACTCGAAAATCCCGATATCGTAGGGTTTCAGGAGGTATTGCCCGACCAGCGGTATTGGCTGGAGGGGCGGCTTCGCGACTACACATTTGTCGGCGAGGGCAGAAATGCGGACCGCGTACACGGTGAGGCGTCGCCGGTCGCGTTTCGGAGCGACAGGTTCGAGGCCATTACGAACGGAACATTCTGGCTCTCCCAGACGCCGGACGTTCCGGGTTCCAAGTCGTGGGGCACGGCGATCCAGCGGATATGCACGTATGCCGTGCTGCGGGACAAGGCGACGGGGAAGACGTTCTCGTTCGCCAACACCCACACGGATCATAAAAGCGAGATGGCGCGCGAGAAGGGGATGCTGCTCATCATCGAGCGCATGAAGGAATTCGGAAAGGGCGCACCGGTGGTGTTCGTCGGGGATCACAACTGCCTGGAGTACGAGAAGCCGGCGAGAGCCGTGTCGAAACTTCTCACGGATGCCATCTATCTCTCCAAGACGCCGCCGCAGGGTTCCTGGAGGACGTTTAACTTCTGGAGTTGGCATGAAAAGGAGGTGACAATCGCGGAAGCGTTGAAGAAGCCGATAGACAAGCGGAGCATTCCCGGCGACCTCTCCGACATGAAGCGCATCGACTACATCTACGTCTCGCCCGGCACGACCGTGCTGGACTACCGTACGGTCTCCGAGCCCCGTCCCGGTACAAAGTTGTATCCGAGCGACCACTTCCCCTCCGTTGCGACGCTCATCTTCAAGTGAGAATCAACCGCCATACCGTACCGCAGATCGCGGAATATGCCCGGACGGGGCGGGTGGTCGTCTTCGATACCGAGACGACCGGCTGTTCGTGTTATGACGAAATCTGCCAGATTGCCGCCGCCGAGTATAGGAGCGGCGAGTTGACGCGCACGTTCAACGTGTACGTCTGCCCCTCCTGCGAGATGAATCCGTTTGCCGAGCAGATACACGGGCTTTCGCTGGAGTTCCTGTCCGAACACGGTCTTGCGCCGGAAGAGGCGATGCGCCGGTTCTTCGCGTTCCTCGGCAACGACGCGCTTCTTGTTGCGCACAACAACAAGTTCGACATGCGGATGCTCAGGCAGGAGTGCGGTAAATTCGCCCTCTGCTTTGAACCGGAAGGTATCGAGACGTGCGACACGCTTGCGCTTTCCCGTTTCCTGCGGCCAGACCTTGAACGGTATGCGTTGGCGTATCTGATCAAGGCGCTCGACATCGACGGCGTGAACAGTCACGATGCGCTCGATGATACGCTCGCCTGTGCCGGCGTTTTTTTCACGTTGTTGACACGATAAGTTTTCAAATTTTCCCGGTTATTTTGGAAAAGATCGGGGTCGAAGGCGAATTCCTGAAAATGAGGCTTGCCTAATGGTCGAAATGGGGTTAAAATCCTTGGAATTTCAACTTATGGATAGGTTCTCGGAAATGCGTAAAAACAGACTAGGTTTTGCAATCGGGATGACGGCGTTGCTGCTGTCGTCCGGGGGTGTTTTCGCCGGAGGTTCGCTGGAAGACCATTTGGCTCGGTTTTCCACCCCCGGCCCGGACCGTTATGCCGACGGTTCGATTGTTGCGGACGGCGAGTGTTACGCGCTCGTGTGGTCGCCCAAGGGGACGACGTTCGCCGGGTTTAACGCCGACGGGACGCCCGTCTCGGCGGATCACCGCGTCGTGCTGGCCGGCGCGATCGCTTCGGGCGGCAGGTGCCCGGATACGATCTTCCAGATTCCCGCAGCGGAGTATGAAGCGCTCAAGGATGGGGAATGGGCGCTCTGCCTCGTCGATACGCGCACGACCGACGGTATTCCTACCGGTGTTTACGCGGGGAAGCCGTTCCGCGTCAACCGTTGGGGTTCCTTGAACGGCGGTATTACAATCGAATCGGGGAGCGTGGCCGGGCGCCAGCTTACCTCGTGTGTTTCCCTGCCCGCCGCGTCGGGTTCCGGCGCGTCCGTCCGCGCGAAGACGCTTTCCGCCGTGCCGCCGACTGCAAAGCAGCCGAAGATCACCGACTTTGACGTCTATGGCGGCGAGGTCTGGCTTGCGGTGAAGGATACCGTTCCATATCTTTCCTATACCATAATATCCGGCGAGACGCCGACCGACCTCAAGGCGGACTACTTCTCTGATGTCGTTGACGGCGCGGCCAACGCCGAAATCGCAATTGGCACGGCGCAGACCGTCAAGCGCCGCTTCTTCAAGGTGAAAAGGGCCGAATAAGGGGGGAAGGAGGAGTAGAAAATGAAGCGCTTTTCAATGATTCTTTTTGCGGCAGCGTTTGCCGCATTTGGAGTACAGGCCGCCGATTCGCTGACGATGGCCGACTTCGGACATTCGATCAAACTGCAGGTCAATGGCTACACTGGCAGCGAGACCTTGCAGAACTTCCCTGTCCTGGTGCGCATTTCCGAGAGCGGTATTCCGGGTTTCCGGTATTCCGACCTGTCGAATTCAAAGGGCTTGGACATCGCCTTCTTCGACGCGGCCGGCAACCACCTTGCCTCGGAAATTCAGACTAATTCGTGGAAGGCAACGGATAACGAATCCCAGGCTTGGGTTCTCTTGCCGGAGATGACGCAGGGAACGAAGTTCTACATGTGCTATAACACGTCGGCGTCCGGCGTATGGGTCACGAACGCCAATCCATGGACGGAGTATGTCGGCGTCTGGCACTTAGACGAAAAAGGCGGTACGAGCAAACCGGTGTACGATTCGACCACCAACGCGCTCAACGGCATTACTTCCGCCAAAGGGTCCCCCGCCGTCTACGCAGAGGGCAAAGTGGGCAAGGCCCGTCGCATCGCAACGGACACGAGCAACAACCCCGGATACGATTCTGGCATCACGGTCGATTTGACCGATGCCGCAAAGCGGACCGCAGTGGATACCCTTGCGCCCCAGTTCACCGCTTCGTTCTGGTATAGACCTGAGGCTGCGTCGGCCAATTACGAATACCTCCTCGGACGTAAGAACGCGGACAGCTATTCGGCCTGGGCGCTTCAGTTCGGCAAGAATGAGGCAAGTACCTGGAGCCAAATCCGTGTCTATGGCGCGAACGGAGGTTCATTCGCGAACAGTGCGACAACAGGCGACGCCGACACAGAGGGCGTCTATATTCCGGCAGGTGGCCAGGGTCAGTGGCACAAGATGGATTGCGTTTGGACATTCGACAAGAAATACCACCTCTACGCCGATGGTGTTCTTGTTGCGGAAGGTGCGCTTTCCGGGAATAAGAATGCTGCGAACGGGAACTTGAACCTTTCGATCGGCGGCGCCCTTGCCCCCGCGAGCGGTAAGGGAGGGCGCGGTTTCAATGGCGAAATGGACGAAGTGCGTGTACGGGTCGGCACGAGGAGCGCCGACTGGATCAAGGCCGACTACGACACTGTCAACAATGCGAGCTTCGTGATCGTTGCGCCCCCAGACATTCTCATGATTGCGTGGGCTAATGCCTCCGGTGCAACTCCTGGCGTGTCGGGGACGACCTACAATTCCGCGACCTTCGGCGGAACGGTGCAGAGTCTGGGCGAGGCCGCCTCGTGCGACATCGAATACAAG
>JAGAEL010000196.1 GCA_017613085.1 Kiritimatiellia bacterium
AACGGCGGGCTGCTTGCGCTCTCCTCCGCGAACCTCCACAAGCTTCTGCATGTGGATGCCGATCCTATCAATCTACCGCAATCAAAGAACCTTTCCCCTGGCGAAGCCTTCCACGCGACGTGCGTGTACGAGGGGACGGAAGCGAGTACCCTTGAGAACGACATTGTCGTGTGTGGGGTACTTACGGAAAACGGTGCGGGTGATTCGATTTCAACCAACGGCTACGTGACTGCGGTTCGCGTGGAGTTACAGCGAGATAAGGCTGCTCCAGCGAATAGCCAACTGTATCGCCATGAGTATGGGATAGGGGAGAAGACTCTTTTTCTCCAATCCCCTGTTTCTCCCGTCGTGACTGTTTCGGCAAATGATGCAGTTGTACCTTTCGGAGGTGCCGGGTACATCAGATGGGGTGTTTCAAACGTCGAACATCGGCTTTTGTTTTCCCTTTCGGGGGTTGAGTATATCCCGCTTGTAACGGTCGTTCCCCCGTCGGGAATCGAAGGGTATGATGTGCAAACTCTGACAAACGGGATTCCTGCCGGTTTCGCTGGAGGACTTCTGCTTGTGCAGCGATATCGTGTCTTACCGTTGAACGTGGATTTTTCGGGTCTAAAAATTGAAGAAGTCCCATGTGACGAAGAGATTCCCCCGACAGGATACTTCGACCTCATACGGCCCAATCCGTTTCATCGTTCACATACGTACGCTGCCGGAGCAGGAAGGTGGATTCCCGTCGGCGGAGGAAAACGTATGGGAAGTATGGCCGTTCGAGACCATGCTGGAATTTTGGGGGAACTTCCGCGTATGACGCCGGATGGTACTCTGACAAACAACACAATTTACGGTTGGATCAGCGGTACTCTGACGTGGAAAGTACCCTTCGGTTGGAAAAATACGGAAGACTACGATGATAATGCCCTTCCTGTTGGAATCTTTGCCGAAGACACACGCCAAATTATGTTCATTCGTGCCGACGGGACGTTCAGTGTTCAAAAGTTGGATCATACGGCTGTTCGGCAGATTGACGGTAGTATCACCGTGGACGGGCGCGAGGATGACGGTATTCTCGACAACTGAAAAGGAGAAATGACATGAACTACTCATTCACACCAACCATTCTGATAGCATCCGTATGCTTCTCCGCGTACGAAGCGGAATCCACACCGTGCGAAACGAACGGGATGGCTGGTTGCGAGGGCGCGTATGTCACTAAATGTACAGATACGAAAGAAGCGAGGGAGATTGAAAAGGCTATCGCAAAAGTGCCTGAAATGATGTTCTCGCAGACAAATCAGCGTAAAAAATCATACGTTGCATCGGTGTGCGAAAAAATAAGCAAATTCCCTAGGGTCCAGATGAGAAATCGATACTACCTTCTACTCATGGAAAGTGCCTGTAAAGTCAACCTTGCGAAAATAGGTGAGCTTGTGCCGCCGGAGAAAAAAGAGGAGTCGAAATCTCGATTGGGACTGCAAATCGTAGGTCTCTCCCGTCGAGAGGAAAAAATTGTATTTCTTTTGGATGATGCGTATCGAAGTCTGGATTGGCTGGCATCCGAGATCTGGGAGAAACTCTCGTTTGCGCGAATACCGGCATCCGGTCTGGAACAGTTTGAACCATTTTTCAAACTTATCGAAAAGTTAAAAGCAGAGGGGGAACGATTACGCGACTCACCGCTGTCAAGCGACCTCATAAGGAATCATGTAGAAGAGATTTCGGAACGTGTGGAACGCCTTTACTTTTCCGTCTACTTACGGTATTCGCGTAATTCCCCCGATCCCCAAGACCGTGCGCTTGTCGAGGCGAGGTTCGAACAAGTGGTCGGTAGACCGATGTGTTCGTCGGAAAAATATGAGGCGGAGTTGAGGGAAAGGATGGAGAACGACGAAAAGAAACAACGAGAGAAAACGATGCGCAGGAAAAAGCAAGGGGAGCAACCATGAAACGAGAACTCATTTGTACAGCGGCGATGACGATTTGTACGCTTCGCGGATGCGTTGCGTCAAAAAACGCAAAAGATTTTCGTGACAAATCCGGGAAAAATGAGAAAATACCCCCCTTTTCAAACGTGCTTATTGGAAGGGGCTTTATGGCTAGCAGGAAAACACGCGACCGTCGGGTCGAGATGAGTGTGGAAGGGTTGAAAGAGGATTTCGCCTGGCATGTCCGTTATACCCAGGCGAAGGATATGGTGAAGGCGACGCGGCGCGACCAGTATACATCGTTCGCGCATTGCGTGCGCGACCGCCTGATTGAACGCTGGCTCGAGACCCAGGCCACCTATTACCGCCGCAACGTCAAGCGGGTCTATTACCTTTCCCTCGAATTCCTCATCGGCCGTCTGCTCGGCAACAACGTGATCAACCTCAAGATGGAAGACATCTCCGCCGAGGCCCTGAAGAATTACGGGATCGACTGGAATTCGCTGCGCGACTTCGAGACGGACGCGGGACTCGGCAACGGCGGCCTCGGCCGTCTCGCCGCCTGTTTCCTCGATTCCATGTCCACGCTCAACCTGCCCGCGCTCGGTTACGGCATCCGTTACGATTACGGTATCTTCAAGCAGCGCATCTGCGAGGGGCAGCAGGTGGAGGAACCCGACAACTGGCTGAAGCACGGTTATCCCTGGGAGATGTGCCGTCCGGAATACACGCAGACCGTCCGTTTCGGCGGCCACGTCGAATGTATCCGGGGCGAGAAGGGGACGGAGTGGCGCTGGGTCGATACCGAGAATGTGCTGGGCGTCCCTTACGACCTGCCGATCGTCGGGTACAACCAGAACGTGAACACGCTCCGTCTCTGGTCGGCGAAGGCGGACGACGAGTTCCGTCTGGACGATTTCAACAAGGGGTCTTACGTCGAAGCGGTCGAAAGCAAAGTCCTCGCCGAGAACCTTACGAAGGTTCTCTACCCGAACGACAACACGGTCGCGGGCAAGGAACTCCGTCTCCGTCAGCAGTATTTCTTTGTCTCCTGTTCCGTCCAGGATATGCTGGCGCGTTTCCGCCGCACGAATTCCGACTGGCGCATCCTGCCCGAAAAGGCGTTCATTCAGTTGAACGAGACGCATCCCGCGCTGGTCATCCCGGAACTGATGCGCCTGCTCATGGACCGGGAACATCTGGACTGGGACACCGCGTGGAACATCACCCGCCGCTGCACCGCCTACACGAACCACACCATCCTGCCGGAGGCGCTGGAGAAGTGGAACCTCCCGATGTTCGCGCGGTTGCTGCCCCGCCACATGCAGATCGTCTACGAGATCAACGCCCGCTTCCTCAAACAGGTCGCCGCCACATGGCCGGGCGACATCGAACGCCTCTCCCGCATGAGCATCATCGACGAGGGCGGCGATAAGTATGTCCGCATGGCCAATCTGGCCATCGTCGGTTCGAGCGCGGTCAACGGTGTCGCCGCGTTACATTCGCAGATCTTGAAGGATTCGCTCTTCCATGATTTCTACGAAATGTATCCCGACCACTTCTCGAACAAGACCAACGGCATTACGCAGCGGCGCTGGCTGTTGAAGGCGAACCCCGGCCTCTCGAAGCTGATCACCTCCAAGATCGGTTCCGGGTGGATCACCGACCTCGACGAACTGCGCAAGCTGGAGGCGTATGTGGACGACCCCGCGTTCCTCCGCGCCTTCCATTCCGTCAAGCAGCGCAACAAGGAATCGCTCTCCGCGTACATCCGCGAAACCCTCGGGATCTCGGTCGATGCTTCGTCGATCTTCGATGTCCAGGTGAAGCGTCTCCACGAGTACAAACGCCAGCTGCTGCTGGTGCTGTACATCATCATCCTCTACGACCGCCTGGTCAACGATCCGTCGTTCGACATGGTGCCGCGCACGTTCATCTTCGCGGCGAAGGCCGCCCCCGGCTACCACATGGCGAAGTTGATCATCCGCTTGATTCACGGTGTCGCCGACGTCGTGAACAGCACGCCGAAAGTGCGCGGGCGTATCAAGGTCGTGTTCCTCCCCGATTACCGCGTCTCCCTCGCCGAACGCATCATTCCCGCCGCCGACGTGAGCGAGCAGATTTCGCTCGCCGGCACGGAGGCTTCCGGCACGGGCAACATGAAACTCATGCTCAACGGCGCGATCACCGTCGGTACGCTCGACGGCGCGAACGTGGAAATCCGCGAAGAGGTCGGCGACGACAACATCTTCATCTTCGGCCTCCGTTCCGAAGAGGTCGATGCGTTGCGTCCGACCTACCGTTCACGCGACATCTACGAGTCCGACACGGAGATCCGCCGCGCCATCGACATGATCCGCAACAACGTCTTCAGTCTGCTCCATCCGGATCTCTTCCAGCCTATCGTGCAGAGTCTGCTGGACTGGAACGACCACTATATGCTGCTGGCGGATCTCCGGAGCTACATCGAGGTGCAGGACAAAGTCTCCGCGCTCTACAAGAAGACGCGCGAGTGGGACCGCAAGGCGCTCCTGAACGTCGCCCGTTCCGGCAAGTTCTCCTCCGACCGCACCATCCGCGAGTATGCCGACGACATCTGGCATATTTCGCCCTGCACCTCCGGCGAAGACGAAAACTGAGCCGCGAAAAGCGGAACGCGGGGGGCTATCGGGCGCGACCGATAGCCCCCGCTTCTTCACGCACCACTTCGCGGTCGTCGAATGGGTAGGCGACGCCGGCGATGGTCTGCGTGGTCTCATGCCCTTTCCCTGCAACGACCACCAGGTCGCCTTCGCCCGCTTCCTGCAACGCGAGCCGGATCGCGGCGCGGCGGTCTGGTTCGACGGCACACGCCGCCGTCTTGGGAATCCCCGTCAGGATTTCGTCGATGATGGCGAGCGGTTTTTCCGAACGAGGGTTATCCGAGGTCACGACGAGGCGGTCGGCGCACTCCGCGCACGCCTTCCCCATCAACGGACGTTTGGCGCGGTCTCTGTCGCCCCCGCAGCCGAAGACGACGAAGAGGCGTTTGGCGGTCATTTCGCGGGCCGCCGTCAAGACTTTCCGGAGGGCGTCGTCCGTGTGGGCGTAATCGACGTAGACGGAACAGGGCAGGGGGGTCGCGATACGTTCCAGGCGCCCCCAGCGGGGTTGGACGCGGCTCAACGTTTCGCGGACGGTGTCGAACGGGACGCCGGCGGAAAGGGCCAGCCCGGCGGCGCAGAGAAGGTTTGAAATGTTGTAGCGTCCGGCCAGCGCGGTTGTCACCGCCCCTTCTCCGAACCCGTCCGCCACCAGCCGGAACCGGCTTCCGTCCGGCGCGAGCTCCACCGACTCTGCACGGAGCGCCGTCCCGGCGATCCTGCCGATGCCCGCGCAGATGGTATGCAGGTTCAGCTGTTTGCAGTAATCGGCCATCGCTTCCCCGTAGGGAACGTCGAGAAGGCAGACGGCGGTCCCGTCCGGGTTTTCATCGGCTATTTGTCGGAAGAGTTTCTTTTTCGCCTCGAAGTACCGTTCCATCGTCTTGTGGTAGTCCAGGTGGTCTTCGGTGAGATTCGTGAACGCGGCGCCCGCAAAGCGGAGCGCCGCGACGCGGCGTTGGTCCAGCGCGTGGGAGGAGGCTTCCATGACGGCGGAATCGCATCCGGCGCGGAACATTTCGCCCAACAGGTTGTGGAGTTCGCAGGCGCCGGGGGTCGTCCGGGCGGAGGCGCGGGTCTGCCCCGCGAATTCGACGGCGACCGTGGTCTGTAGTCCCGGTTTGCGTCCGGCGGCTTTCAGGAGTTCCGCCAGGACCCAGGCGGTGGTCGTCTTCCCGTTCGTGCCGGTCACGGCGAAAAGATCCATACGGCGGCCCGCCCCGTCGTTCGCGGCGCAGGCGAGTTCCGCCATCGTACCGCGAACGTCCCCGGTGCGCAGGACAGGGACGGGGCAGGGCGGAAGTTCGAGCGTGCGGTCAACGAGCAGGGCAACCGCACCGGCTTGCAGGGCGTGGTCGATGTAGCGCCGGCCGTCGTCGTCCGTTCCCTGCACGACGGCGAAGAGGTCGCCTTCTTTGACGAGGCGTGAATCGCTCTGCACGGTATGAAACGCGAAATCGGGAAACGGGATGTCGAGAAGGGAGGAGGCTTTTTCAAACGTGGAAAGTTTCATGGCGGGAACCTTCAAAATTTTCCGGCACCTTTGCGGATCAGCACGGTGACGCGCGTTCCGTCGGAGGCGGGGGAGACGAACAACAAGGCGGTGGCGGGACCTTTTGCGAAAATGCGGCAGGAGGCGCCCGCCGGCGACGCTTCCGAGAACCCGGCGAGCCAAAGCGCGGTCGCGGCATGGAGGGACGCTTCGTCGGGGAGCGCGTCGCACGCGGCCGTCAGGAAGGAAAGCTGCGACGCGCGTGTCTCCGCGCTGAACAGGGGACGTGCGGGGAACTGCGGGATCGCGGCCGGCCATTGCGGCGTCCCCTGCGTGGCCGCCTTCCCCGTCACCGCCAGCACGAGCGGAGCGGCGGTCGCCGGGATCAGGAAACAACGGGTTTCCGAGGGCGGGTTCGCCGCGAGCGCCTTGGCAAGATTACCCGCGTCGCCCGAAGGGAACGTGTAGACCAGGAGTTCCCCGTCAAGCCCGTTCACGGTTACGGGGGAGGCATACATACGCTCGCCGCCGAGGTTGGCAAGGAATTTCTCCACCGCTCCGGAAATCTTCCAGAAGAAAGCGCCGGACGCGGAGAAAGCCAGAAGGACTGCGAAAAAAAGGATTCGTCTGAAAAACAACATGACGGTAGTTTACCAGAAAACACGTTTTTTCCAAGTTTTAATTGCCGGAAAAGCCCCCCCGTTGCGCGTCAGGCCGTTGTTTGCTAAAACAATCGGTAAATGAACAACAATCTCAAGATTCCGTACGGCATCAGCGACTTCAAGCGGCTTCGGAGCGAAGGATACTACTTCGTCGACAAGCCGATGTACATCCGGACACTTGAACTGTGCGGATCCTTCCTCTTCTTCGTGCGTCCGCGCAGATTCAGGAAGTCGCTCTTCCTGAGTATGCTCCGCTGCTACTACGACCTCGCCGAGGAGGCGATACCGTAAGTTTTTGAATTGCGGCTTTCCCGCACGGGGTAAACTGCGCCTCCTTCAAATATCTTCTTTTCCATTGAACCCCCCGTTCGTTTCTGGTAAATTAAACGCCGTTCTCGGACATCGCCGACGGGCGGTTGTCCCGATTGGTTTTTCAAGAATCGTTAAGGAGACACGATGAAAGTTCAGGGATTGAGCAGACGTTCTTTTCTCGCTAACAGCGCAATGGCGGGGTTCTTCATTGCGAGCGGCAGTGTTTACGGGCAGGATGCCAAGGGGCCTCAGAAACTCCGCGTCCTCAAGATCGGTACGGGCGGCATGGGCGGGGCCGATACCGGCTCGCTGATCAAAAACGGCGCGATTATCACGGGTATCTGCGACGTCAACCCGAAGACGCTCGACGGGACGGCGAAGCGTTTTCCCGGTGCGCCGAAGTTTACCGATTACCGCCGGTTGCTGGATAAGGTCGATCCGGCGACCTACGATGGCGTCTGCATTTCCACCGCCGACCACACCCACGCGACAATCGCGTTGAACGCCATGCGCCGGGGCAAGCACGTCTATGTCCAGAAGCCGCTCGCGCACACCTACGAGGAGTGCGAGATGCTGCTCGCGGCGGCCGAGAAGTACAAGGTCGTCACGCAGATGGGCAACCAGGGGCATCCCGGCGTCTACCGCTATGCGAAGCTGTTGGAACAGAACTTCTGGGGTAATATCCTTGAAGTCCACTCGTGGACGGATCGCGCCGGCGGCCGCTGGTGGCCGCAGGGTATGCGTTCCCTGCCGAGGTCGGAGCGGGTTCCCGCCGGCTTCGATTGGGACTGCTGGCTGGGACCGGCGAAGATGCGCGACTACTCGTCCGCCTACGCGCCCTTCAAGTGGCGCGGCTGGTGCGACTTCGGTTGCGGCGCGATCGGCGACATGGCGGTCCACAATTTCGATCCCGCGTTCTTCGTCCTGAAGCTCGGCCTGCCGCGCACGATCAAGGCGTGGTGCGACCAGCCCGCGAAGCTCGCCTGGGCGACCTATTCGACCATCGACTTCAACTTCGGTCCCTCGCCGGTCTGCCCGAAGGGGGTCAACGTCTATTGGTATGAGAGCGGCCTTCTGCCGAAGCGCCCCATCGGCGCGAACTACCGTCTCCAGGTCGGCACGAACGGCTGCATGATCGTCGGCGACCGTGCGACGACGCTGGGCGCCTCCCACGCGGGCAAGCCGATGTGCATCGCTTCTTTCGGACACGAGTCCGGAAGCCAGGAGACGAAGGATCTGGCCCGTTCCTGTAACGAACTGCTCAAGGGCGACGGACGCTGGAGCTACAACCACTACAAGGAGTGGATTGACGCCTGCAAGGCCGGCAAGCCGGAAGATTGCGGCAGCAAGTTCGCTTACGCGGCCAAGTTGACCGAAGCCCTTCTTTTCGGCTGTATCGCCCAGTACTTCCCCGGCAAGGAACTCGCCTGGGACGAAGCGAAGAAGGAGTTCACCGACAATCCGGCGGCGACCGCGTTGCTGCGCGGCTCGAAACGCGCCGGCTTCGAGCCGTTCGTGTAAAGAAGAAGGGTTCCTTCTCAAACGGGAAACGGGGAAAGACGTAGATGGGTAAGCGCATATTTCATTCTTTCTGCTTCTTTTCCCTGTTTCCGTCCGTGTTTATCTTCGCGTTGACCTCTTTCTTCGTGCGCGCCGGGACGGTTCCGGCGCGCACGATTTCGCTTTCCGGCGAATGGCAGTTCAGGAAAGAGGGGGCGGCGGAATGGAAGACCGTGGAGGTGCCGCACGACTGGGCCGCCGCAGGACCGTTCGACGCAGAGGCGCGAACCGGGGCGTCGCGTCCGGGACTGTATTTGGGATTCGCGTTCACGGGTAAGCTGCCGTGGATCGGGAAGGGGCGCTACCGGCGCACGTTCACCCTCGCGGAGGAAGACCTCGCCGGAGCCGTCCGGCTTGAATTCGACGGCGTGATGGCCCGTCCGGAAGTCTTCGTCAACGGACGGAAGGCCGGTGGGTGGGATTACGGGTACATGAGTTTCTCGGTCGATGCCACGCCTTTCGTCCGGCGTGGCGAGAACACGCTTGAGGTCACGGCGGACACGACCGGGATCGATGCCCGGTGGCATCCCGGCGGCGGCCTCTACCGCGATGTGCGGCTCGTCCGCACCGGACGCGACCACGTTGTGCCGGGGTCGCTTTTTATTACCACGCCGGTGGTCTCCCGCGAACGGGCGGTTGTCCATGTCGCCTACGATGCGACCCTCGGCGGACGCACAAACTTTTCCTTCACGGTGGAATCCCCGCGTCTCTGGGATGTGGACGATCCGTACCTCTACACCCTCACGGTTCTCGGCGAGACGTTCCGGTATGGAATCCGCGCCATGTCGTTCACGGCGGACGACGGTTTCCACTTGAATGGCCGCCGCCTCCAGCTGAAAGGGGCGAACCTCCACCACGACCTCGGTATTCTGGGGGCGGCGATGGATCCGGACGCCCGGCGGCGTCAGCTTTTGATTCTCAAGGACATGGGCGTGAACGCCATCCGTACAAGCCACAACGCGCTTGACCCGTTCACGCTCGACCTCTGCGACGAGATGGGGTTCGTCGTTTGGAACGAAGGGTTGGACAAATGGACGGCGCTCAGCCATCGGCGGCAAGATGAACCGCTTGAACCTTACATCGAGCGCAATCTGGCGGCGTTCGTCCGGCGCGACCGTAACCATCCCTGCGTGGCGCTTTGGTCGATCGGCAACGAGATCCCTCCCGCGTCGCAGAAATACCCCGACGGCATGACGCGCGCCCGCTGCCGCCGTTTCCGCGACGCCATCCGCGCACTCGACCCGACGCGCCCTGTCGGTGCCGGTTGCTGCCATACGGGGCTTTTGAAGGATGACACGCTGGCCGACCTCGACGTTCTCGGCTGGAACTACCAGCGCAAGTACGCGCTTTCGCGCAAACGGTTCCCGCGCAAACCCGTCGTCTATTCCGAATCCGCCTCCGCGCTCAGTTCGTTCGCCCACTACTGCCTTCCCCCGGCGAGTGGGCGGCTCGCGTATGATGTCGAAGCGAGGGAGATCGACTCCTACGACCACTGCGCCGCGCCGTGGAGCGACATCCCGGACTGGGAGTTCGAGCGCATGGGGCAGGACCGCTGGTGCGCCGGCGAGTTCGTGTGGACGGCGTTGGACTACATCGGCGAGCCGACCCCGTACAACAAACGCCTCTCCGGCGGCATACCGTCCCGCGCGATGGCCGCCATTCCGGAGAAGGAACTTGCGCGTAGCTCGTATTTCGGCGCGGCCGATCTCACGGGGTTTCCGAAAGACCGCTTCTTCCTGTACCGTTCCTACTGGAACCGGGAGAAGGAGACGGTACACCTCCTTCCGCACTGGAACTGGGCGGGACGCGAGGGGACGAACGTCCCCGTCTACGTCTATACGGGCGGCGACGAGGCGGAGCTGTTCCTGAACGGGCGTTCGCTGGGACGGCGCAAGAAGGTTGCGCGCACGTTCCCGACCGCGTTCCATAAATCGAAAGGATACGCCGAAGACAGGGCGTCGGACTTCCGTACCAATACGTACTATGCCGTCTGCGACAAATATCGGCTGCGCTGGCTGGATGTCCCGTATGAACCGGGAACTCTCCGCGCCGTCGCCTATCGCGACGGACGCCGGATCGGCGAGACCTCCGTCTCCACGGCGGGCGACCCCGTCCGGCTGAAACTCGCCCGCGATCCCTATTCGCCGCCGGATGCGCGGACGGTGTTCGTCCAGGTGTCGGTCGAAGACGCGGCGGAGCGCCCGCATCCGTTTGCCCGGCCTCGCGTCCGTTTCAAGGTGACGGGAAAGGCGCGGCTCGTCGCGGTCGGCAACGGGGACGCGCGGGCGTATGAGCCGTTCGGCGGCGACGCCTATCCGCTCTACCACGGACGCGCGATGGCGGCGGTGCGTCTGGATCCAGGCGCGACGTCTGCGTCCCTCGCTGTCGCGGCCGACGGGCTTGAACCGTTTGAACTCAAGGTGGAAAGGAAACAGCCATGAAAGACGTGACGAGGAAACAATTTCTTTTGGGCGGCGCGGCCGCCGTCGTTTCGGCGGTCTCGCCGTCGTTTGCGGAGGAGGGCTCCGCCGCGAAGTCAGAGCGGCGTACCGTCCGTTTCGGGGTTGTGACGGACAGCCATTCCGCCGATACGCCGCCCAGGATCGGGCGCCGCTACCGCGACTCGGTTGCGAAAATGCGTCAGGCGGTAGACACCTTCAACAAGGTCGGGGTGGATTTCATGATCGAACTCGGCGACCTCAAGGACATGGGGGCGACCGAAACGAAGAGCGGCGGGAAAAACATCGCCCGTCCGAAAGCGAAACTCCGCGAGGAGGCGATCGGTTTCCTGGATACAATCGAGGCGGAATTGGCCCGTTTCAACGGGCCTCGTTACCACGTCCTCGGCAATCACGACATGGACTGCATTTCGAAGGAGGACTACCTTGCGCACACGGAGAACCACGGCGCGGCGAAAGGGAAGACCTTCTACGCCTTTACGGAAGGGGGCGTCAAGTTCCTTGTCCTGGACGGCTGTTTCAATCCGGACAGGGGACCCTACCGGTGCGGGAATTTCGACTGGCGGAAAGCGTTCCTCACGGATGAGGAACTGGCGTGGCTGGACGCTGAACTGGCGTCCGCCGCCGGTCCGTCGGTCGTCTTCTGCCATCAGTTGCTCGACGGTTTCTCCAAGCTGGGGGGACTCCACATCGGGAACTGGAAACGGGCGGTGGAAATCATGGAGAAGCGGGGCAACGTCCTCGCCTCGATCCAGGGACACCACCACCCCGGGCATTACAATTTCCGCAACGGGATCCATTACTGGACGATGAAAGGCATGATTTGCGGGAAATATCCGGAACACAACAGCTACGCCATCGTCGAAGTCGCGCCGGACGGCACAATTACCCTAAACGGTTTCGGCGATTGTGAAAGCCGCGTCTTGAAACGGAAGGGCGCATCCGCAAATCGTACAAAAGCGCAAAAACGGGACTCGTAAAAAATAAACCACAAATCCACACGATTCGCGGATGCGCCCGAAACGGAACGTCTGAGAAATTCGGGATTGCCTTTCGGGGCGGGTTGTGGCAGACTGGTCGTGTTCTCGCGGGGGAAGTCCCGCGATGCGACAGGGATATGCCCTGTTCAAAGGAGTTAGGTTATGTTTGTTTCACGTCGTGATTTTTGCAAGGCCGCGTTGGCGGGGACGGCTTCGATGTCGCTCGCCGGGTGCGGCACGTTTTGTTCCGCCTGCCGCAAGCCGGGTGTCGCGGTCCAGCTCTATTCCGTGCGCGGTCTCTGCGGGAAGGATCTGCCCGGCACCTTGAAGGCGTTGAAGGCGATGGGGTACGCGGGTGTCGAATTCGCGGGGTACTACGGGAAGAGCGCCAAGGAGATGAAGCAGCTTCTTGACGACAACGGGCTGGTCGCGGCCGGCACCCATATCAACGCCAACGACCTTGTCCCCGGCAAAATCGAAGCGCTCTTCGATTACGCCGAAGGTGTCGGCAACAAGTACATCGTCTGCCCCGGCGGCGGTTTCAAACAGGGGTCGCGTAACGACCTGATGGAGATGGCGGCCCGTTTCTCCAAAGCCGCCGAACTCGCCAAGCCTCACGGCATCCGGATCGGATACCACAACCACGGCAACGAGTTCCGCCGCCTCTTCGACGGGAAATGCGCGTGGGAGATTTTCTTCGACGCTTGTTCGAAGGACGTTTTCACGCAGCTGGACATCGGCCACGCGCACGTGGCGGGCGAGGATCCCCTTTTCTGGATCAACCGTTTCCCCGGCCGTGCGGTGACGGTCCACATCAAAGAGAACTACAAGGCCAGTCCGAGCGGTATCCTCGGGCAGAACCCTGCGGTCGGCGTCCCTTGGACGAAGGTCTGGCCCGCCCTCAAGGCGAACGGCTGCGAATGGTACGTCGTGGAATGTGAATCCAACGCCAACTCGTTCGCCGGCGTCGAAGGTTGCATTCGTTACATGAAGTCTGTCGGCGAAGCCTGAGCGGATTCGCGGACAGCGTAAAGAGACAGGACGGCGGAGTATGGGATTCGATTCGGGAAAAGTCGGTTTCAGGTTGTTCTACCTTCAGGAGGAGTACGATTCCTCCCTCGTGGAGAAGTTCGCCGAAAACATCGCGCCTCCCGTCGAATCCCTCGATATGGGCGCGATCACCGGCTGGGTCGGCGGGCGTTATCTGCTGGATCGGGAAATCAGCGACGCCACCTGCGTGATCGGGTCGTACCTGTACGTGCAGCTGTTCAAGGCGGAACGGAAAATACCGCCGCAGTTGTTGCGCGCGCTTGCGAAACGGGAGGAGTTCATCGCCATGAAGGCGGCGGGGACTTCGTTCCTCCCGCGCAAGGAAAAGGCCGCCATCAAGGAACGGTTGACGGCCGAACTTCTGCCGAAGATGCCGCCGACGTTGAACGGGATTCCGGTCGTGGTCGATTTCCGTAACCAGCTGTTGGTCGCGGAGGCGTTGAGCGACAAACAGATCGACGCGCTCTGTCCCGCTTTCAAAGCCGTTGCGGGCAGCGTGCCGATCCTGCTCACGCCGGAAACCGCCGCGTTGAAGCGGAAGCAGATCAACGCGAACGATCTCGACCCCGTCAGCTTCACCCCCGATGCGTCGATTCCGCCCCCCGCCACGCCGACGCTCGGACAGGATTTCCTGACCTGGCTCTGGTACCTCTGGGAAAGGGAGGGGAACGTCTGGCATCTGGAGGACGGGCGCGAGTTCGGACTGCTGCTGGAAGGTCCCGTCACTTTCTACCGGGACGGCGAGGGGGCGCACGAAGCCCTGCTCCGCAAAGGGACGCCGTTGAACAGCGCGGAGGCGGGCGCGGCGCTCCAGTGCGGTAAAAAAGTCAAGAAGCTCAAACTCTCCGTCGCCCAAGGAGAGGACGTCTTCGAGTGTACGTTCGACGACGAGTTCGCCTTCCGGAGCGTCAAGCTCCCGAAGGGGCAGCAGAAAGATTTTGAACCCCGTGTTGAAGAACGGATGCTTTTCATCGAAACGTTCTTCACGGCGGTGTTGACCCTGTTCGACAAATTCCTCGACCTCCGTTCCAATCCCGCCTCTTGGAAGAAGACCCTCGGCAAGATTCAGGAATGGGTGCAGAATGTCGGTAGCGTCAGGGGAGAGTAGGGTGTCCTTGTCTGTTCGTCATGTGAAAGGGAGATGTGTATGAAGCAAAGTCTGTCGTTTCTTGTTTGTACCGCGCTTGCCGCGACATTGAGCGCGTTACCGGTTTTATCCATTGCCGCCGATTCAGCCGATACGTTCGCGTTGCAGCGGGCGGAGTTTGCGAAGTACTACAATGCGGTCACCGGCAAGGACGCGCCGGAGGGCGCGGTGCGGTTTGTGGTTGATCCGAAGGTGTCGAAGGGCGGGAAGGATGCGTATCGGATTGTTTCCATTGAAGGGGAGGGCCGCGCTTTGTCGCGGCCACCCCGCGTCACCATCACCGGCTCGAACATTCGGAGCGTGTGGTACGGGCTTTACGACCTTCTTGAACGTCGCGGCGGCTGCCACTGGTTCTGGGACGGCGACGTGGTTCCGAAGAAGGACGCGATCGATCTCTCCGGCCTCGATGTCTATGAGGAGGCGCACTTCGAGTACCGCGCCATCCGTTACTTCGCGCATCGCGGGCTTACGCGCTTTCAGGCCGAGCATTGGGGACTCGACGACTGGAAGAAGGAGATCGACTGGATCCTGAAGCGCCGCCTCAACACGTTCATGCTCCGCATCGGGCAGGACGACGTGTTTCAGCACGCGTTCCCGGAAGCCTGCCCGTATCCGGACGCTTCGAAGCCTCAGCCCGGCATGTACAAGGGCTACAACGACCGTACGCTCTTCTGGAGCCTCCAGTTCCGTGGGCAGTTGCGGCACGACCTCCAGAAGTACGCGTTCGATCGCGGCCTGATGTCCCCGGAGGACTTCGGCACGATGTCCCACTGGTATTCGCCCACGCCGGACTCCTTCCTTGCGAACAAGAAGCCGCCATTCCTCCCGCAGTCCAACTCGACCCACGCCGAACCGCACCTGCGCGTGTGGGACGTGCGCACGGGCGACTGGGCGGAACAATACTGGAAACTGACGAAGACCGCGATCGACGCCTACGACCAGGGCGCGCCCGAACCGCGCCTCCTGCACACCATCGGACTTGGCGAACGCCGCTGCTACAAGGACCGCAAGGCGAACTTCGACCTCAAGGTGAAGACGCTCAACCAGTTCCTCGACATGGCGAAACGCGACTATCCGGACGCGAAACTGCTCATCGCCGGGTGGGACTTCTACGGCACCTGGAAGAACGAGGAGGTGCGGGAGTACCTCAAGACGCTCGACAAGGACCGTGTGATCCTCTGGGACTACGAAGCCGACCACGCGAGCCGCGGCTCCACGGCGCGCAACTTCACGAACTGGGACGTAATCGGCAAGTTCCCCTACACCTACTCCGTGTTCCTCGCCTACGAGAAGGCGCTCGACGCGCGCGCGAACTACCCCATCATCGAGGAACGCCAGAAGCTCGTGCAGAACGATCCGTTCTGCAAGGGGTACGTGTTCTGGCCCGAATCAAGCCACACGGATACGCTGCTCCTGCGCTTCTTCACGGCGAACGCCTGGTCCGACAAACCGATCCCGCACGACAAGGTGCTGGACGAATTCTGCGCGAGCCGCTACGGCGCGAACGCGGAACGGAGGAAGTCCGCGTGGAAGGCGGCATTGTCCGCGTCGTGGCTGCGCGACTGGGGCAACAACTACTCCACCGCCGTCCTCGGCATCGGCGGCGCGACGCACGACATGACGGACCTGATCAACAAGTGGAAACAGCCCGTGGAGGATGCGAAGAAGGTGTTCTCGCTGCTGCAGGGCGTCCCGTGGGACGATCCGTTCGTCCAGCGCGACGCCATCGACATCGCCCGCATGGTGCTTGACCGCGCAATCGCGGTGCGCGTGTGGGCGTTCGGGCGCAAGCTTGCGAAGTGGAGGGGTGGAGAGTTGAACGGTGCGGAGGAATCCCTTGCCCGTGCGCGGAATATCGCAGCCCTCTGCGACGCGATGGCCGACCTCCTCGCGCTCCACACCGACTACTCGCTCTGGGAGTCGTACCAGAGGCTCGACGCGGTGGAGAAGATCCGGAACCCCGCCTTCGAGAAGACGCTCTTCGAGAACTCCTCCTGCGGCTACTGCCGCAGCCACCAGTACGAGCTGGCGCGTTACTGGTATGCGCCGCACGTGAAGGCCGTCGCGGAGAAGCTTGCGGAAGCCGTCGCCGCCGGCAAGCGCAAGGCCACGGTGACCGTGAACGCGGAGCAGGAGCGCCTCGCGCTCAAGGCGAAGCCGCTTGAATCGTTGAGGCCGACGCTCCCGCGCACGGAAGAAAACTTCAGGAAGGTTCTGGGCGAAGTGGCGTCGCTCTTGAACTAAAACGGGGAGGTAGGCATGAAGAAGCGTAGTTGTCGTGCGTGGGGCCTTGTCCCGGTTGCCGTTATGGCGGCGTTTGCCGCGTTCGGCGGAATCGCGATACGGTGCGACTATCCGGGGGCGAACGTCAAGGTGCTTGGAATAGACGAGACGAACGGGGTGGTCCGGGTCATGCCGGACTTCCGCGACACGATGGGCAAGTGGTTCCGCTTCGACTTCGTGTTGACGGGCGCGGCGGGGAGGAAACTCCACTTCCAGTTCCCCGATGACAAATACGATTACCTTTCCACGCTCGGTCCCGCCATAAGCCGCGACGGCGGCAAGACCTGGCGGTGGCTCAACGCCGACGGGACGCGCCACGAGCCGTCGAACGCCTTTGACTACACGTTCGCGGCGGACGAGAACGAGACGCGCTTCGCCGTGTCGATCCCGTACCTGCAGAGCGACTGGGATGCGTTCACGGCAAAATTAAAGGGACGCGACGATGTGAAATTCGGCGTACTGTGCAAGTCGCAGAGCGGGAAGCGCGACACGGAGCTTTTGCGCATCCCGTGCCGGAAGAAGGCGAAGTGGCTCTTCGCGTTCACCGCGCGCCACCACGCGAGCGAGACGACCGGTAACGCGGTGATGGAGGGCATCCTTGAGGAAGTCCTTTCCGGAAGCCCCGAAGGCGAATGGATCCGCGAAAACGCCGACTGTGTGTTCATCCCGTTCATGGACAAGGACGGCGTGGAGGAAGGCGACCAAGGAAAGAATCGTCGTCCGCACGACCACAACCGCGACTACCTCGCCGGGTTGTACACGTCGGTCAGGGCGTTCAAGGAATTGCTCGTGCGGGAGTCGAAGGGGAAGCAGATCGTTTTCTTCGACCTTCACGCGCCGAACGTGCGCAGCACGGCCAGGACCAAGATACACGACTATGCGCACACCTTCGACAGCTTCATCCCGGAGAAGTGCAAGCGCATGAATACGTTCCGTCGGAACTGGGCGGAGGCGCAGAAGGGCGGTGCGCTCGCATACGATGCCAAGCACGACAACCTGAAAGGCGCGAGGGGGCGCAAGGAGTACGAGGCGAACAAGAAGAAGGGGCTGATGACCTCGCGCCAGTGGGTGCAGGATCTCCCGAACTGCTGGATGTCGATCTGCGGGGAATTCGGGTACTCGCGCTGTAGCGGGATATTCTCTCTGGCGGCGGGACGCGAACTCGGCCGCAATATGCTCAAGGCCGGCGTCCGCACGGTGCAGGAATAGCGGTCAATTCGGCGACTTTCGCGTGGAAGGCGGGGGTAGGGCGGGAAGAACGGAAAATATGCGTCGGGGTTTCTTCGGAAGGATTTAGCAGCCCGCGCTGGCGGAGGAGCCGTTCGACCTGCCGGGCGACGGCGGGGGCGGGGTCGAGGACTTCCGCCCGTCCCGCCGCGACCTTCTGGATGAGCGGCGCGAGAAACGGGAAATGGGTGCAGCCGAGGACCAGGTAGTCCGCCCCGGCGTCCAGAAGCGGTTCGACGCGCTGGCGCACGATTTGTTCGGCGTGTTCCCCCGAAGTCTCTCCGCATTCGACGAGGGTGACGAAGGCGTCCGCCACGCACATCAGCACGGTGGTCTCTTTGGCGAACCGTGCGCAGGTCTCCCGGTAGAGCCGCCCGTGGAACGTCCCCTCTGTCGCCAGGACGCCGACCACCCCGGTGCGGGAACGCAGGCTGGCGGGCTTCACGGCCGGTTCCATGCCGACGAACGGAACGTCCGGCAGGGTGGCGCGCAGCGTGTCGATCGCCCCGGCGGTGGCCGTGTTGCAGGCGACTACGATCAACTTGCAGCCGGCGTCCAACAGGGTGCGGGTGTGGCGCAGGGCGAGGGAGACGATTTCGTCGATCGGCTTGTTTCCGTAGGGACAGTTCGCCGAATCCGCGAAATAAACCGTGTTTTCGCGGGGAAGCAGCGCCGCGACGGCTCTCCAGACGGAAAGGCCGCCGATGCCGCTGTCGAAGAATCCGATGGGGGCTGTGGGGTTGGGGTTCACGCGCCTACTCTACCACGATTTCCGCTTTCTGGCAATTCCGGCTTGCGAACCGCGATTGCGGAGGGTAGACTAGTCGCGTTGGTCTTACAAAGGATGGGTTTGTTATGCATGTTTTGAAATCTTCCCTTTCTTGGTTGGCGGCGCCGGTACTCTGGTTTGCGGGTATCGTCGTCCTTCTGCTCGTCTGGGCGCTGAACTACCCCTGCCCGGAGGCGTGGATCCAGCGTTACTTCGACAACGACGGATGTTCGTTCATCGAGGCGGTGACAATCGGTTTCTTCTTCCTGCAGATCGCCTTCATCTGGCTCTTCCCGCCGATGGCGAGGGGCGGGCGCAGGGTTTTCTGGCAGGTGGTGTTCTCGCTGATCACGTTGATCGCCGTCTGCCGCGAACTGGACTGGCACAAGGCGATGATCGACGTCTCGTCCATACCGGGGGCGACCACCGGGACGCCGTTCAAGATGCGGTTCCTGACGAATCCGGCGAACCCGCTGGGCGACCGTCTGCTCGTGCTGTTCTGTTTCGTCCTGGTCATCGCCCTGTGCGGCGGGACGCTCCTGTACTTCATCCGGACGCTCTGGAAGGGCTTGTTCAAGCTTCACCCTGTCTGCTGGTCGATTGCCTTCCTCGGCGGGACGTGCATCCTCGTCCAGGTCGTAGACCGCGCCCCCTCGGTTCTCCGCAAGAAGTTCGGCATCCTCCTCTCCGCACCGACACAGTCGTTGTTGTCGATTCTGGAAGAGGGGCAGGAATTGCTGCTTCCGCTCTTCGTGATCCTCGCCCTCATCCAGGCGTATTTCCTTTACGGCGAGAAGGAGGTCGTATGAAAATCGACAAACGAATTGCCTGTGTCGCGACCGTGTGCCTCTTTGCGGGAATTTCCGCCGGATGGTTTGGCCGCGCGTCCTTGACCCGGCCGTCCCGGAACGACGACGGCGGGGATACGAAACCGAAGGCGGGGCGTGTCATCCGCGAGAAAGTGGCGGTCGCCGACCCTGAGACGGAACGCGAAAACGGACGGCTCCGCAAACGGGTCGCCCAGCTTGAACAGCAGCTCGAACGCGGTCGGAAGGATCTCGACAAGCGCGTGACGGATGCCGTGGAGACGGCGATGGAGGAGGTGGAGCAGAACGAGGATCCGCGCCGTCGCGTGCAGCGTCATTTCGAGCGGATGAAGAAACGCGACCCGGAAGGGTTCGCCCGGATGCAGAAGCACCGCGAACAGATGCGCAAGGACCACCAGGAACGCGAACGGGACCGGAAGGACTACCTCGCCTCGCTCGACATGTCGAAGATGAGCGCGACGACCAAGGCGACGCACGAACAGCTGCTGGCGCAGATCGAGAAGGTCGAACGTCTGCATGAACAGATGCGCAAGGCGTTCGACGAAATGACGGAAAACGGGGCGGGCGAATCCGAAGAACAGCACCGCGCGCGGATGGAAGAAATGCACGAAGCCTCGCAGACGCTCCGCGAACTCTACGCGGCCGAACGTTCCAACCTGTTGACGGAGACGTTTCTCAGCGAAGGGTATTCTGCGGACGACGCGGCGGATTTCGTCTCCGTCATCCAGACGATCTACGACAGCACGTCGTCTCGGCGCGGTTTCGGCGGCCCTCCGAGGGGCGGCCCGCCCGGAGGCCCCCGTTAGGGTTGTGAAAAAAGTTTCGTTTTCTTGTTGTTTTCTTCGTCTAAAGGTGGTATAGTCACCTCCGTTTTTTGCACGGAGAGGTGTCCGAGTGGTCGAAGGTGCAGCACTGGAAATGCTGTGTGCCCCTCAAGGGTACCGGGGGTTCGAATCCCCCCCTCTCCGCCATTGTGGAGATT
>JAGAEL010000197.1 GCA_017613085.1 Kiritimatiellia bacterium
CGCGATGCCAAGACCGGATTCCTGCTTGCCGAAAAGAGCGTTACAGTCCCCAGCTTTACGCTGGCGGATGCCTCGGCGGCGGGATGGATGCTGACGCTTGGGCACAACCCGTTCACGAACTCCACCCTCGACCTCAACGCCGGCTTCGACGAAGTGCGCGTGTGGAACGGCGTCCTCGGCGACGAGCAGCTCATGGCGAATGCGATTGCAGGCCCCGATTCGCCGATTGGCGGCAGCGCGGCGAGTGTCGTCATTGGAGCGGGCGAGACGTTCACCGTCCAGACGGTCGGAGGCTACGGCTACAAGACCGATTCCCTCGTCTCGCTTGGTACTGGGGCGAAGATTCGCTTCGACACGACTGGCTACTTCGGCAAGGGACTTCGCTTCAAGTCGGGAGGGTTCTTCCTGTCATCCGGTTCCGTGCTTGACTTTGTGGAGCTCTCAGATTCCGAAAATTACGTTGCTACGATGGAGAACGCGAACACAATACTTGTTCAGCTGAAATCCACCGTCCCCTACGAATCGACATGGACGGGAGGGAGGCCGTCTGCGGCAGCCGATCTCGCCAACGCTGCCAACTGGACGAGTGTGAACGCGCAGGGCGCGACGATATCCGCCGCGCCGACGGCCAAGACGACCGTCATTCTCCCTGCGTCCGCGCTTGCCACGTTCACCGTCCCCGAAGGCGCGACGATGAACTGGGGACGCGTGATTTTCGGCGGACGCACCGCCACGCAGGCCGGGCGCATCGCCGGCACGCCAAATATGAACAAGCTCGCATACGTTTACAGAGGGATATCCGATTACACGTCTCTCGGCGCGGCGGAAGTCAGCAGCATCAATGGCAATGGCAGCGGCGTGGCCTTCCTCAAAAACAACCTGGTGCAATCGCAGGTGCGTTTCGACGGTTGGTTCTATGTTCCGGCAGAGAAGGCAGGAAGGTGGTTCATCAACTGCCAGTTCGACGATGCCGTGACGCTCTTCATCGACGGGGAGCGCGCGTTCCACGATCCGTGCTGGTCGCCTGCGGTCGTCGGCGGATGCTTCGTGTCCGAAGGTTGGCACCGCTTCACGCTCATCGCCGCCGATGGCGGCGGCGGATATGGTTGCCATGCCAACGATACGGTGAACGGGACCAAGGTGCCGTTCAGAATTACCGTCAATGGATCGCTGACGGCGCTCTACACCTTCACCGCCGGCTCCGACAGCAACACGGTCACGCTCTCGCAGGACTGCGACTGGCGCGCGTTCGGCCACATTGACATCGCGAACGGCCTGACAATCGACCTTAACGGACATAACCTTACCGTTGCCACGATCGACAGCACATCTCTTGGCGCCACGATCGAGAACACAAGCGGGACTGCATCCACGCTCACCACGTACAGTGGCACTGTTGGCTCCGGCGTGAAGACGGAGAACATCACGTTCGGTCATTACCCCGTCGCAACGGCTACGTGGACTGGCGCGGCCGGCAACAACGACGTGATGAATCCCGGCAACTGGGACTGCTACGATTCCAGTAGCAACCTCCTGCCCGGCGCGCTCCCGATGTCGGATACGACCGTCACCATCGGCGAAGCTCCGGTGGCGATCGCTTCCAGCGGAGCCGCGCTTGCCTGGAAGTGGCTTGACCTCGGTACGGTCGCGAACAAAACCGCCACCCTTACCTTCAATAGCGGTTCAACGTTCTCGCTCCCGCTCACGAGTAACCGCGCACTGCAGATGGGCACGGTCGCCAACTCCAAGGGAGTCCTCAACATCAACGGCGGAAACGTCACGCTCGGCAACATCAACGCGCCGGGAGCGAACGTCGCCTCCACCGTGGAAGTGAACGTAAGCGCCGGCAAGCTTCTGATAAACAGCTGGACGGATTTCGGCAACAACGAGAATTGCAAGGCGACGTTTAACCAGACGGGTGGCGAGGTTGAAACCAAGGGCAATTTCTGGTTTGGACGCCAGCGTAGCTCTACCGCCACGTTCAACATGCGCAACGGCACGTTCAAGACCTCCGGCGGTTCGTTCCACATCGGGCAGACCGGGAACGCCACGGGCATCTTCAACCAGTATGGCGGCAACCTTCAGATAAACAACGATTTCACCCTTGGTGTGGACAACGGCGCGGCAGGCAAGTTCCACCTGTTCGGAGGCACTGTGACGTCCGCCGTTGACATCAACCTTCCGTACAGGGGCAGAGGTGAATTCAATGTCGGAAGTACATTGACCTCGGCGTCAGGCAAGGGCTTCTATTTCGGCAACAATTCAAACGGCAAGGGTGAACTCCGCCTCCACAACGGCGGTACGCTCTCGACCAAGTTCTTGAAGAAGGGGAACTCCGCCGCGCAGGCCGGTCTCGCGCTGGGCGCGGGCACGCTCAACGCCACCGCCGCCGATACAACCTTCATCTCCGGCTTTAACGGCCTCGTGTTCGATCCGGGTACGCTTACGTTGAATTCGGACTACGCCGTAACCATCTCCGGTAATGTCGAAACGCATGCCTCCGCCGGTGCGCGTATCGCGAAGACCGGCACGGGCACGGTGACGATCGACAGGCTGCCGCCTGTGGATGACTTCGCGATCAACGCCGGCACGGTCGCGCTTTCCGCCGTCAACGCGAGCGCCCGTTCCGCCGTCAACGCGGCGAGCGGCAACGTGTACCCGGCCTCGCCGTCCGCCTCGCTTCTCGCGAACAACTACCTGCTCCACCGCTGGGACTTCAATGGACACGGACTCGACCTCGTTGGTACCAACCACGCGTCCATCGTCGGCAAGAGCAACGCCATCGTGTACAACTCCGCTTCGGAGATCCAGATTCCCGGCGGCAATCGCGGCGTCGGCTATATCGACTGCGGCTCGAACATTATCCCGGCGGAACTCGGCGACACGCCGTTCACCATCGAATTCTGGGCGAAGCCGAAGTCGAACGTGAACTGGGCGCAGTGGTGCGCGTTCGGAAATTCCTCCGACGCCAATGGCACGGGCGGCGCTCTTACGGGGTTGATCATCGCGCCCAAGAGCGGCGCGGGCACCTATCCTTCCTTCCGCATGGTCGGCGCGCAGACATCGAACAACATCGCGATCGGGTCGGGCAATCTCACTCCTGACAAAGAATACCACGTAGCTTTGGTTGTGAAGCCGACAGGCAACAATACGGCGACGGTTACCGCCTACATCGAAGATCCCTCCGGCGGCGAAGCAATCCGCGTGAAGAGCGAGAGCGTCACGAAGTGGTCAACCTCAACTATCGTGCAGAAGAACTTCTGGCTCGGTCACTCGCATTGGAACGACAAGGACGTGTACTCCACCTACAACGAAGTGCGCGTGTGGGCTGCGGCGCTCTCGCAGGAGCAGATCGTGGCGAACGGAACGCTCGGCCCAGACGTGCTGCCCGTCCTTTCCGCAACATCCACCCTTGGCGTGACGGAGAACATCACCGTTGCATCGGGCGCGACGCTCGACCTGGGCGGACACATCCTCACGCAGCCGCGTCTCGCGGGCGCGGGCACGGTGCAGAACGGATCGCTCAACGTGACGGAGCGCCTCTCGCCAGGCGGCGACGGCGCGGTTGGCACGATTGCGCTCAATTCGACGACCGCCGTGACCGGCGCGATCCGCCTCGACGCGGGCGACGCGATCACCACCACGGGTTCGCTCGACCTCTCCGGGGCTACAATCGACCTCTCCGCCATGCCCACGGCGCCCTACACAATCGCCACGGCGACTGGCAGCGGTTCCTTTACGGGGATTCCCGCCCTGACGATCAATGGCGAGCCGTTGAAGGGCTGGAAGGTGAAGAAGTCCGCCGACGGTAAGGTGTTATCGATCAGGCGTTACCAAAAGGGTGTGCAGTTGATCTTCTATTAAGGTAGGGAAGCAGAAATCGTGAAATGGAGAGCCGCCGTCTCGGCGGCTCTCCATTTTTGTCGGCGAATGAAAACATTTAGGATTGACCGATTTGGCGGGATAGGGGATACTAGACGCAAACGTTTTCAAGAGGGTTTTATGACGCTACAAGGTACGTTTACGGCGTTGGTGACGCCGTTCAACGAGGACGGAAGTGTAGACTACGGGGCGTTCCGCAGTCTTGTGCAGTGGCAGGTCGAAAGCGGAGTGGAGGGGGTTGTCCCCGTCGGCACCTCCGGCGAATCTCCCACGCTTGACGTGAAGGAACACCTCAAGGTGATCGAGGCGACCGTCGAAGCCGTCGCGGGGCGGGCGAAGGTCATCGCCGGGACGGGGGCGAACTGTACCGCCGAGGCGATTGCGTTGACACGCGAGGTCAAGGGGATCGGCGTGGATGCCAGCCTGCAGGTGACGCCGTACTACAACAAGCCCAACGCGGAGGGATTGTTCCGGCATTTCTCCGCCGTTGCGGAGATCGGTGTGCCGGTGGTCCTTTACAATGTGCCGGGGCGTTCCGGCAAGGAGATCCCTCTGGAGGTGGTCGCCCGCCTGTCGTCGAATCCGAACATCGCGGCGATCAAGGAGGCGGGCGGGAGCGTCGACCGCGTCAGCGCGATCCGCGAGATCTGCGATATGCCGGTGCTTTCGGGCGACGACAACCTCGCCCTGCCGATGATCAGCGTCGGCGCGCAGGGCGTGATCAGCGTGGTCTCGAACGTGATCCCCTCGGAATTCTCCGCGTTCATCCGCGACGCACTCGCCGGAAAGATGGCCGAGGCTTCCCTCTTCCACACGCGGTATTACACCCTGTTCAAGAGTATGTTCCTGGACACGAACCCGATCTGCGTGAAAACCGCGCTTGCGATGATGGGGCGCGTCGGCCCGGCCTTCCGTCTGCCGCTCTGTGAACCGACGGACGAGATCGCCGCGAAGTTGCGCGCGACGCTGGAGGCGTACGGCCTGTTGAAGAAAGGGGGTACGCAATGAAAGTGGCGATTCTGGGAGCCGCAGGACGGATGGGGCAGACGCTGTTGCGGTTTGCCGCGCAGCTTCCCGGTTGCGAGGTCGTGGCGGCGGTCGAACGGCCCGACCTCCCGTCCCTTGGCGGTCCGGTGAAGATCGACGGGCTTTCCGACGGATTGGTCTATACGGCGGAATGGCCGGATGCGGCGGATACGGTGATCGACTTTTCGTTCCACGCGACCGTGCCGGCGAACATCGCGAAGGCGGTGGAACGCGGACAGGTCTACGTGCTCGGCACGACCGGGTTGACGGATGCGGAACAGGCCGCAGTCCGTGCGGCGGCGGAGAAGATTGCCGTCGTCTGGAGTTCGAACATGAGTCCCGGCGTGAACCTGTTGCTGGAGCTGGTGCGCCGTTCGGCCGCCACACTGGACGTGGATTACGACATCGAGATCACCGAGGCGCACCACCGGTTGAAGAAAGACGCGCCGAGCGGTACGGCGATTATGCTGGCGCAGGCCGCGGCCGCCGGACGCGGCGTCGAGCTGAAGGATGTCGCCTGCTATGGACGCGAGGGGATCGTCGGCGAGCGTCCCGTCGGCGAGATCGGGTTGCATGCGATCCGGGGCGGTTCGGTTGTCGGCGACCACACGGTCATGTTCATGGCGAACGAGGAGCGGATCGAACTCACGCACAAGGCGAGCGACCGGGCGGTCTTCGCCAAGGGGGCGTTCAAGGCGGCCGCTTGGTTGCAGGGGCGGGCGGCGGGGCTTTACTCCATGCGCCATGTTCTCGGATTTGAAGAGGTACGGGGGTAAACGAATGGAGCCGACGGTAGAGAATGGGATAACGGTGGACGCGATCCTTTCGCTGGGCAGCAACCAGGGCGACCGTGCGGCGTGGCTCGCGTTCGGCGTCCGCGTGTTGGCGGCCCATCCGCGCATCCGCCTGATCGATGCGTCCCCCATCTACAAGACGGAGCCGGTCGAAGTCCCGGACGCCTATGCCAAGGCTTGGTATTTCAATCAGGTCGTGATTTGCGAGACGGATCTGGATGTGCGGACGTTCGCCACGTTCATGCACCGTATTGAGCAGGATGCCGGTCGCCAGCGGGGCGACACGCTGAATCTGCCGCGCACGCTGGACATCGATTTGATCGTGTTCGGCGACGTGTGCATGGAGACGCCCGAATTGACCGTGCCGCACCCGCGCGCGCGGCAGCGCCGCTTCGTGCTTCAACCGCTGGCGGATTTGCGCCCGGACTACCGTTTCCCGGGCGATGAAGAGAGTGTCCGCGAAAAACTTGAAAAACTTCCTCCGCATCCGGAGGCCCTGCTGGTGGATGCGCATCTGGCCAAAACAAAGGAGTCGGCAAAATGGAACTATCCCTTCTGATCAACCGTTTCGATGTAAACGGGCATCTCGTCGTCATCAACCCGATGGGCGACGGCAACGTGAACGACACCTACCTTGCCGTCTGCCGGAACACGTTCGACGAACACCAGGTCGTCCTCCAGCGGATCAACCGCAACGTCTTTCCGGATCCCTACGCCATCATGCAGAACCTGCGCAGACTCACGGCGCACGCCCATCCGAAACTGGCGGACGAAGAGGAGGCGAAAGCCGACCGCATCTGGCAGATGCCGATGATCGTCCAGACGAAAGACGGGAAGGATTTCTTCACCGATGAAAACGGCGATGTCTGGCGGGTTATCACGAAGATTCCCTCCGCCACGGCGTTTAACGCGGCGCAGGGGACGGAACACGCGCTCGAATGTGGCGCGGTGCTGGGGCATTTCCACTGGCTGGTCTCCGACCTTCCGACGGAGCAGATGCGGGCACCGATTCCGAACTTCCACGTGACGCCCGTCTATCTCCAGAAATACGATGAAGTCCTCCGCGATTCGCCGAGCGCGCGCGAACGGATCGACGCGTCGATGGAGGCGCGGCGCCTCTCCATTTTCATTGAACAGCGCCGTGAGTTCGCCTTTATCCTCCAGCGCGCGCTTGAACGCGGCGAGCTGAAACTCCGCATGATGCACGGCGACCCGAAGGTGAACAACATCATGATCGACAACTTTACCGGAAAGGGCACGGCGATGATCGACCTCGACACGGTCGGTCCCGGACTGGTCCACTACGATTTCGGGGACGCCCTCCGTTCCATCTGCAACCACGCCGGTGAAGAAGAGCTGAACCTTTCCAAGATCACGTTCGACATGGATCTCTGCGAGGCGTTCTGCAAAGGGTATCTGCGCGAGGCGCGGGAGTTCCTGACCGAGGCCGACCGCGCCTACCTGTACGATTCGATCCGGTTGATTTCGTTCGAGCTGGGACTCCGCTTCTTCCAGGATTACCTGGCGGGCAACGTCTATTTCAAGACGCGCCAGCCGGAACAGAACCTCAACCGCGCGCGGGTGCAGTTCCGCCTGTGCGAGTCGATCGAGTCGAAGGAGCGGATGATTCGCGGGCTTCTGAAAAAACTGTAAGCCGGGGAAGGGGAGATAATGGGAAAACCTTCGAAAAACGGAGAATGTGCCGACAAAATCGCGTCGCTCAAGCGCGAGCTCGATTCGTTGGAAGCCTGTCTGTTGCGCGTCCGCGAACAGTTGAACGGGCTGGAGGCCGCGCTTGCGCCGGAAACCCCGGTACAGATTTTCCTTTTCCAAGAGTTTGAGTTCCGGGGGAAGAACTACTACGGTAGCGCGACCCCGGCGAATGACGGGTTCGTCGTCCGGAAGGGATCGCGCACCGTGCGGAAATGGTCGGTTGCGCTGCATCCCCGCATCCGTTCGCTGGGCGAGAAGCTGCTCGCGGAAGGGGTGGTCGACGAGGACGGGAAGTTCACGCGGGACTATGCGTTCTCCAGCGCGACCTTCGCGGCGCAGATTCTGTGCGGCTATTCCGTCTCCGGGCCGAAGGTCTGGAAAATGGGCGATGTCTGTTACGGGGATTACAGGAAAGGTCTTGTCGAGGAGTGAGTTTTCGAGGAGGATGATGAGGATGGATACCATGAAACGATTCTTTTTGATTCTGCTTTCCCTCTGTCTCTGCCTTACGGGGTGCCGGCAGCGGGATGAACGTGAAATGACGGTGAAGCTTCCCGGCGTTACGACGGAGGAAGACCGTGCGGCTGTGCGCGGGGCGTTGCAGCCCCTCGGCGGTGTCGTCCACAGTTCCCTCGTCTTCGACGGAACCAATCACACGTTGCGCCTCCGCTACGATTCGATGCAGGTCGCTCACAAGAACATCGAGATCGCCATTGCCGAGGCGGGGTTCGACGCGAACGAGATCAAGGCGTTGAAAAAAGGCGGAAAGTAGTAGGTCGAGCCGTGACCGGCGAAGTGGAAGCGTTCCTAGACCATATCGTCTACGAAAACGGCGAATCGGCGAACACCCGCGAAGCCTACGCTTCCGACCTTGCCTTTTTTATCGATTACCTGACCCGTTCCGGTCGCACGGGTTTCTCCGAAGTGACCCGCGACGATATCGTCGGTTTCCTGGATGAGGAGGGGAAGGGCGGTCTGCGCGACGCCACGCGCCAGCGGCGGCTTGTCGCCATCCGGATGTTTTTCGCGTTCTTGACGGAGAACGGGAAACTCCGCGTGAACGTCGCGGAGGCGATGCCTTCTATCCGGAAGGGGCGTGTCCTCCCGCGTGTCCTGACCGAGGCGGAAATCCGCGACTTGCTCGAATCCATCAACGGGACCCGCCCGTACGACCTCCGCGACCGCGCGCTGCTGGAACTCCTGTACGCCTGTGGACTGCGCGTTTCCGAAGTGGCCGGTGTCGGGCTGGGGAATTTTGACGCGGAAGGGGGACTGCTCCGTTGCCGGGGGAAGGGCGGAAAGCAACGCCTGATCCCGGTGGGCGCGGAGGCGGCGGCGCGTGTCGAACGGTATCTCCATGAAGCCCGTCCCGTCTTTGCGAAAGGGAATCCGGCGGAACAGCACCTCTTCCTGACGCGCCTCGGCGGACCGTTCACGCGGGGCGGGATCTTTACGATGCTCGTCCAGCGGGCGCGGGCGTCGGGGTTGTTAAAATCCATCTCCCCGCACGTCCTCCGGCATTGTTTCGCCAGCCACCTGTTGGCGCACGGTGCGCAGATCCGCGCCATCCAAGAGATGCTGGGGCACGCCAGTATCGCCACCACGCAGGTCTACACCCACGTCGATGACGGCGCCCTCCAGTCCCTCCACCGCCGTTTCCACCC
>JAGAEL010000021.1 GCA_017613085.1 Kiritimatiellia bacterium
GAAGGAGGGATTCAAGACCGCCAGCAACGCGGGCGGCGCGGCTGCACCCCCCGGCCTGTCCGCAACCCTGCGGAAAGAATCGAGAAGCCCGCCGATCGGATAGACGCCAGGACCGCGGTCAAGCAGCCGGAGGGAGGTCGCGACGACACCGTTGAAGACCGGTTCGCAGTCGAAACCGAAAAGCTCCGTATCGGGGAGCGCCGCGCCCTCCTCCGCCGCGACCGGGGCCGCGCAGGGGCGGGAGGAACGGTCGAACACCAGTTGAATCCCGTGCGCCTCTTTGTGGAGCGCGACGTAGAGGCTGCGGCCGTCCGACAGCTGAACCGTGCGGATGCCGGATACGGAGAGGACGACGGAGGGTTCGTATCCCAGCAGATAGAGGGGGCGGGGCGAACGCACCGTTTCCGCCTCCACAACAAGGCGCAGGGTCAGGTTCGTCGCTGTCCCGGAGAGCGGGACGCGGAAACTGTCGTCTGGACAACCGCTGGGAAGGACACCGTTCGCGCCGGAGGAATCCGACCATTCCAACCTCATCCCGGAGAGCATCCAGCCTTCGGCGGAGAAAGGCTTCGCGGAGAGGAAATACTGCCGCCAGCCGCCCCGCGCATCGACGGGGAGGGTTACCTCGTAGACGATGTGTAAAGTGGAAAATGTAAAATGTAAAGTGGACTTGCTCATTATGAAGGAGAACTCCTTGCCGACTTGAGAATCGCAGTCAATACGGCGAAAATTTCACGACAATCTGCCTCAATCGCGTTATACTCATCCTCCGAAAGAAATTCAGTCTTGACGAGCAATTCAAGCCAATATCCGGTTTCGTCGCATTCCTTAAGTGCTATTGACATTTTTGCGATGAAATCTGGTTTACTCTGCGCAGAGTTCGCTTCCCTAACATTTGCACCAATGGAAGTTCCCGCGCGCAATACTTGCTTGGACAACACATACTCTCTTTTAGTTTCAACAAGATGCTTATATAAATTCACGATTCGCACTGCAAACGCCATGCTCTTTTCTGCTATCAAATTGTCTTTACTCGTCATCATGTTATCACCTCAACTTTACACTTTGACATTTTACACTTTACACTCTCACTCGTGCTGCCATACTGAATCAGCGGCGCCGCCCAGAGCGCGAGTGCGCAAAGTCCGAGCAGGGAGAGACTGCGCGACGCCCGTTTGAACGCTTTGATCGGACATACGCCGTGTTCATGTAACCACAGGCACAGTCCGGCGATACCGAAGCCGGACGCAAGAATGAGCAGTGCCTTTGTCAAGAACGTTGAAATCACGGCGTCACTTCAATTTCAGGATAAACGGATTGTTGTCGGTTTCACAGTGAATCCACTCGTCCGCCGCGCCAACGCCGCGCCGGGTGGCGCGGACCATGTCCCACCGGGCGTTGTACAGCCAGGACGGGGGCGGTGTCGTTGCCAAGTCCGCGAATGCGGCGGGAATACCGCAATTGGACGAAAAATACGCCGGGACCATCCCGCCGCTGTTTTTCAACTCGATGTCGAAGACGCAGGGGGAGGCACCCACAACGGTATCCGTCTCGATCCTATTCCACTCCCGGACATTCTCGATGAAGTACCGTCCGCACCTCCAGCCATAGACCACATCGATCTCCGCAACATCGAGGACACCGTTCGTGTTCGCATCGCAGCCGAAGGCCAGTTCAAGGTTATTCGTCGGCGTCCCGTCCAGCTGAATATGGAGGGAGAGCTTACGGACGTTAACGCCCTCCGCGCGCAGGACGACGTTCGTGGAGACCTCCGTGTCGGCATACGGCGAAACCGGCATCGCCGAGATGTCGATCCGCCGGGCGAGAAGGGCTGTCGGGAACGCAACGGCCGCCAGCAAAAGCCGCCAGCCCCCCGCGATACGGGGAAACCTTCCCGCTGCCGGGATACCGACCGCCCCTGTACTTGAATAACGTCCTTTCATGTCGATCCTTTCGGTACGAAGAAAATCAGATGTAGTCTAGCACACGCCGCCACAATTTCATAATGAAAATTTCGCGGACGCACCCTTCACTCACCGGCGCGGCGTCACGGCGAGAAACTTGCCGCCTATCCCGTGATGGAAGGTCGCCGCCTTCGCGTCATGGTTCGCGCTCAACCTGAAATGCGTCAGGTCTTTGGGAAGCTCTTCCATACACAGGAACTTCTGATAACGGTCGCGTTTGAGCGCGCCTCCCGGCTTGAGCACAACGGTACCCTCCCCTACGACGGAAATCGACTTCACAAACGCTTTCTCCGGATCTGCGGGAAGACGGAGGAAACTCCCCTCCTTCATCTCCAGGTTTCCCTTAATCTTCATTTCTTCCACGACCGCGAGCGAGCCGTCGAGCCGGACACGGTCGGCGGACAAGGTGTTGACGGCAATCCCGTGGCCGCGTGTGATGATGCGGGCGTTGTCCTCGATGTTGACGAGTCCCGCGCCGCGCAGGTCGATGTTCGCTTCTTCCGCGACCGCCCATCCGCCGATCGTGAACGATTTGCAGACGAATTTCGCGCCCGGCGGAATCGAGGGCAGCGCCCTCCCGGAAACCGTAACCTCCGTCTCTTTCGTAGGCAACACGAAGACCCTTTCCCCCAGGGAATTGACACAGAACCAGTTGACCATTTCACCGATGTCGGCGGAGCCAGGTTCTCCGCACCACGAGGCGGTAACGGCGACCGCCCCGCGATAGTTTGCGTTGAACGTGGCCGCGTAGTTCTTCGATTCGCGCGCCCGGAACGTCCGCGTGAACACGCGCACATCGTCAAGGCAAACGCCATCCGCCCCGCTCGATTCCGTTATGCCGTATATGCCGCTGATTCCGCCCGCCATTCCTCCCAACGCGAACACAGGCGCGAACGTGCAATCCGCGCATTTCGACTTCATGTCGATCTTCGCAACCGGCCTTCCATCCAGTATAACCATTGCCGTGTCACCGCCACTCGTCGTCAAAATGACGGAATGAGACTTCGACGCCAGATCCGACAAGGGGATTGCCATCGTCGAAACGGTCGTACACACCTTGCCCCTGCCCGGAAGCGACGCGATGACGTGCGCCGCGAGAACATCCTTCTTGGGTGTCGTCGCGAGAAGCACCGCTTTCCCGGAACCTTCCTTGGCCGTGCCGAGCGAGGCGATCGCGACATTGCTTTTTTTCGGTAACCGTCCGTGCAACGCAAGTGTCATGTTGCCGTCCGTAATCTTGTTCACCCGCCCGTCGGTGATCCCGCGAAGCCACACACCGGACTTGTCCGCCGTATCCTCCGCGATGAGCGGGCCGAGGTTGCAGAACGCATTATCGTGGCGCAGAACCCCGGACACGGTGCCGTTGTACGTCCACTGGTATACCGGATCGTAGATCGTCTCCATCTGCCGCCACTCCGCGAGGAGTCCGTCGAAGTCCTTGTCGAACAATTTCTGCCAGGGATTCTTGCCGTACTCCCTGTAGCCCTTCAGGATCTTGTAGATCGTCCCTTCGCCGTAGTTCTGCGTCATGAAGTCGATGAAGTGGGCACCTTTCACGTATTTGCCGTAGTGCCGTCCGCCGCGCAACGCCCTGTAGCGGAGGTCGAGGGCGTAGGGGGGATTGGAACACCGATGGTAGTTCACCTTGTAGTTGCGCACCCAGTCCGCCATCGCCTCGGTGAACACGCGGTCGGACCCCATGTCGAGGACGTGCGTCATCTCGTGGCAGAGCAACCCCATGCCGCCTGTCCCGTCGCCGCCGGGATGCGCCCCCACTTTCCACGTAATCCGCCGCCCCGCCGCGAACGCCGGGTTGCCGCCCTTGGAGGGCGAGAGGTAGAGGATGATTGTGACATTTTCGTGGGAACGCGAGCGTTCGCTGTCGCCGTAGAGCGCCTTGCAGATCTTCGGGGCCAGGACTTCCATCTGTTCGCGAATGTAGCTCTTCTCTCCCCACGTGCGGCACTCCTCCGGTGTGCGGTTGTCCCAGACCACATTCAGTGCCGACGCGCCCGCCGCCATCAAAACGATGGCCGGCAGAAGAAGTTTATATCGCATCCTTTTCACGGTTCCGCCTTGAACACGAGTTTACCGCCCTTCATCACGTCCCCGTGGCGGATCCACACGCCGCTGAGCGCGCGGCCGTCGAAAGCAACAGACTTTGAAACTCCGCCGGGGCACTCCGAAACGACACGGAACATCCGTCCATTGCCGACTTTGAATGAGACCTCCGGCATCTGCGCCTCGCCCAGCACGTAGCCCGCGCCGCACGGATCGAACGGATAGAAGCCGAGACACGCGAAGATGTACCACGCGCTCATCTGCCCGCAGTCGTCGTTTCCGCAGAGTCCGTCCGGCGTGGTGCCGTACTGCGTCTCCATCACCTCGCGGATGTACTTCGCCGCAAGGTCGCGGCGGCCGAGAAGCGAGAAGAAGTAGATGACGTGGTGGCTCGGCTCGTTGCCGTGGCAGTACTGCCCAATCAGCCCCGTCACGTCGGGCAGCTTGTCCTCGCTCTTGGACGAGTCCTCGTTGAACAGCCCCTCAAGGCGCTTCAGGGCTGCGTCCTTCCCGCCGAGCAGCCGGACAAGCAGTTCCGGCGACTGCATGACGTGCCAGTTCCAGTGGAAGGCGTTGCCCTCCGTGTAGTCGCAGTGGTTGATGTGGCTGATCTTGTACGGGTCGAACGGCTCGCGCCACGCGCCCTTCTTGTTTCTGGCCCGGATGAACCCTGTCGCCGCGTCGAAGCAGTTCGTCCACGAGAGCGAACGGTCGCGGAAGAACTTCGAGGAACGCTCCTTACCGAGCGCCTCCGCGAAGCGCGCCGCGCAGGCGTCGTCGTAACAGCTTTCCAGCTGACGCGACACGCTCTCGTCCTTCACCACGTCGCAGGGGTAGTACCCGTACTTGTCGAGAAGGTCGTACCGCGCCTTATGGCGCCGGCGGTTCTTCGTGAGCGTCGTCCTCACGCATCTCCACGCACGTTCCCAATCCACCCCCTTGAAGCCCTTCAGGTACGCATCGACAATCATCGGCACGGAATGTACGCCGATCATGCACTGGTTGTCCCCGCCCCAGAGCGTCCACACGGGCAGGAAGCCGTTCTGGTCGAAGTGCCAGAGCATGGAGTTGATGAAGTCCGGCACACGTTCCGGCGTGAGGAGCGTGTAGAGCGGACCGGCGGCGCGGTAGGTGTCCCAGCACGAGAACGTTGAATAGACGTTCGGCTCGCCGGCATCGGAGATCAGGTTCGGCTGGAAACAGAGATGGTAGATGGCGGTGTAAAGCCCCTTCATCTGCTCGTCCGTACCCTTCGCCTCGACGCGGGAGAGGATCGCGCGCCACTTCGCCTGGGTCTGCGCGAGGACGCCGTCGAAGTCCCATCCCGGAATCTCCGCTTCGATGTTGTGGCGCGCGCCCTCCGCCGATGAGCGGGAGAGCGAGACCTTCAGGTACAGGACATCCCCGGCCTTCGTGTCGAAGGTGTATGCGGTCTTCTCGATCCGGTCGCCCCCGACGCGCTGCACGACGCGCGAGGTGGCCGGCTCCTTCGACACCTCCCACGCGAACCAGTAGTCGTGGTCCGGCCAGCCGTCGCGGAACACGTGCCCCGCCACCTTCCTGTCCTTCATCGGCGCGAAATCGACGGACTGGACCGCCCCGAACGCCCACGACGGATCGAACAGCAGATGCGCCGGCGCCTTGAGGTACGTGATCCTGTAGAGCGCGACGCGCTCCGTGCAGGTCATCTCCACCCTCACGCCCGTGCCGAGCGTGACGGCGTAGTAGCCCGGCGACGCCTTTTCGGTATTCTTGTCGATCTTCTGGAAGCAGTCGCGCCGCCACGCCGCGTTGAAGTCCCCCGCGAACGGCATGAAGCCGACGTCCGTGAACTCGCTGCACCCCGTCCCGCTCAGGTGGTTCTGCGAGAAACGTTCGATGCGTTCGTCCCCGTACTGGTAGGCGGAACAATGTTCCCATCCGGCGTGGCTCGTGTCGGGGCCGGGCTGCACCATGCCGAAGGGACACGCCGCCGCCGGCGTCGTGTGCCCCGTTCCCTGCGTACCGATGAACGGATCCACCCACTTGAGGATGTCTCCTGCGGAGGCGGAGGTCACAACCTTCTCCGCCGCACCGCCGCGCAGGAACCTCTTCCACTCCGCCGCGAGCGACTGGCGCGACTTGCCCGTGAACTTCCGCCAGACATACTCGCCGTATTTCCCCTCGCGGCATATTTTGTTGAGTTTCATCACGAAGTCGCGGTCATACTTGCAGACCACGTAATCGAGAAACGCGGCGGTGATCCTGTATGAATCGTCGTGCCTGGGATTCTCCCGCGCCATGTCGTAAACGCCCTTGCGTCCCTCCGCGCCCTCGTAATTGCACCAGCGCACCCAATCGACAATGCCTTCTAGGAGCCAGCCCGGAGGCCACTTGTACGGATCGGCACGTCCTGGCGCGGGACGATAGTCCTGGACGACGTGCGCGAATTCGTGGACGCACGCGCCCTTGACCTCATGCGGAATCTCCGCCGCGAACTTCATACTGAGCGTGATGTGCTTCTCCTCCGTGCAAGCCTCCGCCGCGCCATCGTAGTTGGGATCCAGCGTCAGTACGACCTCGCCGCGAGTCCACTTCGCCCCCTTGCCGTCAAGAAGTTCCACAACCTTGCCCGCATACGCCTCAAGGGCGGGCTTCAGCTCCTTCTCCGCCCACTCCGCCTTTTCCGGCGCTTTGGACGAGTCGATCCTGAATATCCCCGGCTGCGAGGGCGAAGACGTACCCCGCGTTGCGGCGTCTGCGGCGTTCGCTTCGCACAGGGGATATGCCACTGCGCACATCGCGGCAACCGCCGCGCACATCAACGTCAACGTATGCATCATCTTGTTCTTTCTCGTGCCTTGCCCTTCCATATCACGCCTCCTTGCGTTTGACACGGGAATGATACCAAAGCCCCCCGCCTCCGCGCAACCGGGAATTGTCACGCGCCAGAGATTCCAAATAAAGGGAGGGTCGCGCCCCGTCGCGACCGAGTGGCGGTTGTCGGGTGTCGGATGTCGTGCGGAAGGGCGCGTCCACTCAGCGAAAAGGGACGAACAAGACAACCGAGACAAACAAGACAACTGGGACAAACAAGACAATCTTTGTGTTGTCCTTGTTGTCGCGACCGTGAGCGGCCGTCGGATGTCGGGTGTCGAGTGTCGTGCGGGAGGGCGCGTGTCCTCACGCGCCGCATGGGAACGGACGCGACGGAGCGCGTCCCTCCCCCCTGTTCTCCGTGGTTACGCGTTTACTCGATTCGCGGAGGTGTTCCCGTCATCTCGAACACGAGTTCGCCGCCCTCCAGAATGTCCTCGTGGCGGATCGTAAACCCTTCAAGCGGCACACCGTTGCGCGCAACCGACTTGACGTACTTATTCTCGGCGGAAAGGTTCTTTGCGAGGACGGTGAACGTTTTCCCGGTGTACGTCGGAAGGTGGAGAACGATCTTCGGCAGTTGCGGTGCGCCGAGTACATACTCGCCGCTCGCGGGATTCATCGGATAGAAGCCCATCGCGGAGAAAAGATACCACGCGCTCATCTGCCCGCAGTCGTCGTTGCCGCAAAGTCCGTCCGGTTTGTTCACGTAGAATTTCTCGAACACGTCCCTCACAAGTTCCGCCTGGCGCGCCTCGCGTCCGGCATACCGCAAGAGATAGACGACGTGGTGGCTCGGTTCGTTGCCGTGGCAGTACTGCCCCATCAGGCCGGTGACGTCGTCGCACGTGCCGGTCTCGGATTCGTCGGCTTCGAGCGTGAAAAGGCGGCAGAGCCTTTCGCCGGCGATCTCCTTTCCGCCGACGGCTTCGATCAGCGCCTCCGGCTCGTGCAGGACATGCCACGTCCATTGCCAGGCGTTTCCCTCCGTAAAGTCGCTCCCCGTCCCGGCATTGCGCCCGAGGGCGAGCGGATTGAACGGCGTCGTCCAGTTTCCCCCTGTGTCGCGTCCGCGCACGAAATGCGTCTCCGGATCCACCACGTTCCGCCAGTTACGGGAACGCTTCAGGAAGAACGCCGCGTCTTCCGTAAGACCGAGGCGATCCGCCATCCTTGCCGCGCACCAGTCGTCATAACAACATTCAAGGAGACGCGAGACGGACTCGCTTGTCACGATGTCGTTCGGATAGTACCCGTACCGGTCGAGCGCCGGCCAGTCTTCAAGGATGCGCCCCTTGTGGAGCGTGGTCAGCGAATCCTTGATGCCCGCGAACGCCGCCTCCCAGAAGGCCCGGTCGTGCGAATGGCGCGAAAAAGCGTCCGCCCCGCCGGGCGCGGCGGGACGCGAAACCGCCTCCGTCTTCAGGAACCAATCGACGATGACCGGGACGGAATGTGTGCCAATCATACACTGGTTATCGCGCCCCATGAGCGTCCAGATGGGTAGAAAGCCTGCCGCCTTCCGGTGCTCCAGCATGGTCTCGATGAAGCCGTCGCCCATTTCTGCGGAAATCAATGTGTGGAGCGGATGCGCCGCACGGAACGTGTCCCAAAGCGACAACGTCGAATAGTAACGCCCCCCGGGGGCGACGTGTACCTCGCCGTCCGCGCCGCGATAGCGTCCGTCCACGTCCGCGATGTTCGCCGGCTGGATCAGCAGCCTGTAGAGCGCGGAATAGAAGTTCGTCTTCTCGTCGTCCGTCCCTTCGGCATCCATCCGTGAAAGTTGGCGTTCCCATTCGGTCTCCGCCGCCGTGCGCACAGCGTCGAAATCGAACCCTGGACACTCCGCGTCCATGTTACGCCGCGCCCCTTCTTCGTCCACCAGCGAATACCCGACCTTGATCACCAGCGGTTCATCCCCGCCCGCTCCAAGCGGCAACACGAATCGCGGCGCCTTCTCGTCCGGGGAAAGCGGATCGAGGGAGACCGGCGCGAGGAACTCGCGGTTGAATTCGATGACGAACGAATACCGGCGCTCCACCCAGTGCTTTCGCACGTTGGTTCCGGTCACGAACCGCTTTCCATGCACCCGTGCCGTGCTGGAAAGGATCGTCTTGGCGAGAACCTTCCCGCCGATCCCCCACTGGCAGTCCACGAGCAGGTTCATCGACGCGGCGCCCGCGCCCGTGAAGCGATAGACGGCGGTATGCGCGGCGGTTGTGGCCTCCACGCGCACGTCGCAGTCGTCGAGCGTGACGGCATAGTAACCGGGCGTACAGACCTGTGTCTCCTTTCGGAAGGCGGACGAGACGCCGGGCGAAGGTTCACCCGCGAACGGCATGATCCGGATGTCGCCGAGATCGCCGCATCCCGTACCGCTCAAGTGCGTTTGGGAGAAACCGAGAATCCTGTCGTCCTCGTACCGGTATCCGGCGCAGTAGCGGTATCCTTCGCGGCCCGTGTCCGGCGAAGGCTGTACAAGCCCGAACGGATACGTCGCGCCCGGAAACGTATGCCCGTCGCCGCCCGATCCGATCTCCGGCCTAACCCATTTTATGCGTCCACATTCTCCGTTCATCGTCAACCTCCAGCGTCCCTTGACGCTTCTCCGCCCTTCGGAGTCAGTTGCAAAACCCTCGCGATTGCGGACGGGACAAAGCCCGTCCCTCCCGAATCGACTGTTTCACACAACATTTGCACAGCCATGGGAGGGCCGCGCTTCGTCGCGGCCGGGTTTTGCAACTGCCTCATTCGGAAAGGACATCCACACTTCCTTGCTGATGAAAACTAGGTTAGCACATTCTGAATGGAGGTACAAGGAGGGATTTCAATCCGGGTTCGTGGGGGGGGACGCGAATCAACAATTTCCGATAAGCACGTGTTTCAGTTTACAGCGGGCGAGGTCGGCAAGACGATGGATGGTCGCGACCGGCGTAGGCTGTGCGTCCTGCATTCGGAAACGAGGGAAGAAGCGCGTGACATGGAACGGGATTCCCGGCGAGACGGAGGCTATGAACGAAGCGACGGCGTCGATGTCGTCTTCCTTGTCATTGCGTCCCGGCACGACGAGCGTCGTGACTTCGACATGGCACCCGGCTTCGTGAAACGTACGGATCGTCCGGCACACGGCGGAAAAGTCGCCCCCTACCCAATCGTAGTATTCCTGCGAGGGGCCCTTCAAATCGATATTCGCCGCGTCGATAAGCGGTGCAAGTTCTTCGACAACCGACGTCTCGGCGCATCCGTTCGAGACAAGCACGTTGAGCATCCCACGGGCATGGATTTCACGTGCGCAGTCGCGCACAAACTCCCAGCCGACCAACGGTTCGTTGTAGGTGTAGGCAAGACCGATGTTCCCGCGCCCGTTCCGGATCTTGAACGCGAGATCGGCGAGTTCTCCCGGCGTCGTCAGGTATGCGACCGGCGCCTCCTCGCCGCCACATTGCGAAATCGAATCGTTCTGGCAGAACGGGCACCGGAGGTTGCAGCCGAAACTGCCGACGGAAAGCACGTTCGCGCCGGGATGGAAAAAGGCGAGCGGTTTCTTCTCGACCGGATCGACCGCGACCGATGTCAGCTTCCCATAGTTCGCCGCGACGACACGTCCGCCCTCCGCCTTGCGCGCCCGGCAGAAACCGGTCGCGCCTTCCCGGAGGCGGCAACGGCGGGGGCACGTCCCGCAGACCGTTTCTTCCGTCCGGTCATTCATGGAAGACCTCTGCGCGGAACGTCGCGAATTTCGCGCCGTCGCGCCAGGCATCCGCCGGAAGACCGGCCTTGCGGGCGAGATGGGAAAGCGTTGACGGCAAGTCCCACCTCTGTTCCGGCGCGACCTGCGGCAGAAACACCGCGAACCGGCCGTTCTTCTCGAAGGTCATGCCGTCCCGTCCGAGCACGATCTCCCGCCAGGACGCGACCGGCGTCGGCGGCGTAAGCGCGGAAATCTCGATCCGGAGGCTGGCGAGTTCGTTCCCCGTCACAGGCAGGAAGCGGGGATCGTGGAGCGCGGCATCGACCGCCCGGCCGACGACGGCCTCCACCAAGGAACGCCTGGGAAGGATCTCACCGATACAACCGCGCAACGCATCCGTCCTGCGATCCTTCAGCGTCACGAACACCCCCATCTTGTGAAGCGCGGCAGGGGGGATGTGTTTCGACGCGGTCGGCTGCGCGAAACGGCGCGTCCCGCCCCCGCAAACGGCGTTTTCAATCGTTTCGCGGGCGACGCGCAGGAGAAACGCCCTGACTTCGGCGTTCAACACCGCCTCGGGTTCCCCGCTCCATTCGGCGCGCCCCGCCGCCGCGACGTAGCACACGAACCGCGAAAAGTCCCGTCCCTTGTCCGACGAAGTGGTATAGGCAAGCCGCGTAAACGGGGCCTTCCATTGGAACGCCCGCAACGCAAGCTCGATCGGGATGCGTCCGCAGATTGTCGCCCCCGTCCGTTGCATCAACGCGGCGAAGCCATCCGCGTCGCCCTTGGAAATGAGCGTGAACGCCTCGTCATCGACGACTGCGACCTTGGCGCGGACCGCCTCGCCGCCGTCCGTCCCGTAAGGCGTGTAGGAAAAATCGTCGCCGTAGTGGGTGAAATCGGAGGAGATCACCAGCAGCGTTTCCGCATCCATCAAACGCGACAACGCTCGAACGCACATCGCCATCTGGTCCGCGCCGAACGTCCCCACCACAATCGGCGCGATGGCGAAGCCGCCGCCAAGGGCAAACTGGAGAAGCGGGTATTCAATCTGCACGGCGTGTTCCACCGCGTGAACCCGGTCTTTCCGGGAAACGGGGGCGATAAGCGCGAGGCGGTCGATCCATTCCCTGTCGATCTTGATTTCGCCAAGGGGCGTGGAGACCGCGCCCGACTCCGGCACGACAAGGCGGTTCTCGACCCAGGCGTGATGGCTCGGGGCGAGCAGGACGACGCGCTTGAACCCCGCGCCGCGCACGAGCCGCACGGCCCGCCAGGCCGTTTCGCCGGAATACGCCCATCCCGCGTGGGGAAGGAGCAGGACGTTCGGCTTCTCCACCTTGCCGTCGGGAGGGGTATGCGATTCCCACGACTCGGCAAGCGCGCGAATCTCCTGGGCGTCAGCCGGGTACCAGGTTCCGGCGATTGTGCTTTCCAGTGCCATACGAATCTCCTTAAAACGCTTCAGGGAATTTCCAGAAGGTCTGCCATTGCATCGCGCCAGCGGTAAACCGCATCCGGGGCATCGGTGTACTTGGTCATCGTCTCCATCACGTCTTGCGGGACGGCAAGCAATTCCTTCGCCTTGCGGCTCCAGTCGTCGGCTCCCGTGCGGGCGGCGAGTTTCGCCTCCAACAGCTTTGCGTAGGCGAAGTCCTCCAAGCCGTCGCGGAAGTTCTCAAGCCGGATCGTGGGGACGGGCGTCCCGTCCGGTCCCACGCACGTCCAGGCACCGTCGCCGTGGTAGATCGTCCAGCTGCGGGGATCCCAGTCCGTGAACGGCCCAGACGCGATGCACCGCTCGGAGTTCCAGATCGAAATCTGGTAGTAGAGGAATCCGTCCGGACGCATCCGCACGCTCTGCGCGCCCATCAGGAGCCGCCCCTCTATCGCGGGACACTCGATGAACATATTCGCGTAGGGCGCATGCGGACCGCAACAGATGTACCACCAGACCTGGTGGCCCGCCTTTCTGGACGCGGCCGCCTTCTCCACGTTGAACTTCGGCGTGAGCGGCGTGAACCAGTCCATCACATCCAGCGGCGTGTTCACGCCGAACTCGTGGTCGTAGGCGGTGGTGGAGACGGGAACGCCCGGCAACGCCTTCTTGAGTTCTCCGACCGCCGCACGGATGGCGGGGAAATACTCCTTGCGTACCTCGTCGCACCCGTACACGTAGGCGTAATCCTGCACACCGATCTTCTTCGCGCCCTCGTAGAATTTCACGAGGCGGGGAATCGTTCTCTCGCGCCACGTCGCCATGTCCGCCGCGTTCGTGGAGGCGGGATACGACCAGTAGCCAAGGTTGAACCAGCCCGTACGCCCTTCCTCCTTCAGCTGGCGGATGGCGTCCAGTCGGTTGGTGTCGCTGTTGTGGTAAAGACTGTCGCAGGGGATGAGATAGTCCGCAAGGAAGGACACCCACCCGCGCCGATGTCTCTTCCATGCGTTTATCGGCGCAAGCGGATCCGCCCTCAGAGCCGCCGCGTAGGCGATGGCCTCCGGGGATTCATGCTGTATATTTGCAGACGGACTGAACGTGACGGCGAGGGGAAGCGCGGAAGTACGTCCAAGTGTAAAGTTGTTCACGCGCACGGCGAAGGGGACGCGCACCGTCTCCGCGTCCTTCGCCGAAACGAGCAACGCGCCGCGATAGACACCCGCCCGCTGGCCGGCGGGGCAATGGACGCGAATCCAGAAACTCTGCACGTCCTGCCCCTTTATCTCGACGCCGTCCAGAAAACCGAGGATCGGGACCGGCCACCAGCCGAGGGCGGGCGTACGCTTGTCGCGACCGACCTTGTACGGCGGCTTACGGGTTGTCTTCACGTACCCCGTCACATGGCATTGCACGTTCGACGCGGCGAACGTCGCACCGTTCCCGCGCAGATCGCCGTCCACACGCACCTTCACGTCCGCGAGATCCGCGCCGTTCGGCGCGACGAGCAGCTGCACACTCTCGTATTCGTTCCCCGCCAGACGCACGGCAAGCCCCTCCTTCGGCACGGGGTTGGCGGAGAACCGTCCTCGCGGCAGAATCTTCTCCATTGATGACGCCGTTCCGAGAAGCATCGCCGACGAAACGCTGCCGGCTGCATAACACGCCTTGAGGAAGCGGATGTAGTCGGTAGCATGGGACTGCCAGTCTTCGAGTTCGCCGATACGCCGCTCCATGGCCTTGCGACCGTCCGACACGAGCGGCAGGAGGTCGCGCCCCACGTGCGGGCCATCGGGAGCGGGCGGCGTCTCACCCTTCTTCAAGAGCGTCAGGCGGTCGAGCGCCACGGCGAAGTTCTGCGGCTCGGAAGTGAAGAAGTGGATGCGGGCGATGTTGTCGGGCGGCGTCGCCTTCGGCCATTTCTTCAGCGGCACGACCCACTGCACGTGTCCCTTACCGGGCAGCCGCATGGACGCATTGAGCCCGTTTTGTATCCGCCCTTCCGGCCCCGCGATGAAAACGCTGAACGGATCGCCTGCTTCGCCCGCGCTCACCACGTCCACCACAAGCCGGTCGTAACCGCTCCAGTCTTTGACGGGCGACTTCAGCGTGAAGGACGGCCATTGGGGCATACCGCTCTTCCACGGCTGGCAGGTGAAACCGAGCGCGAACCCTCCCGATGTCGCGAATTTGTTCGTGACGCAGACGCAGAACGCCTTCTCCGCGTAGCACGGCACGGCCTTCCGCTCGGATTCGGTCTCGAAATCATAGAGAACCGTCGCGGCTTGGACGGAAAAGGCGACACACGCTACGCTGAGGCGGATTAACATTTAGCGCGTCTTGACCGGGGCACGGCGGGAAGAGGACGGCCAGCTCAGATTGAAGAACGGGCACCACCAGCCGTGGCGGTTCCGGTTCAGGAGGCCGATCTGGAGCATGTGGCTGTCGTTGTAGGCGGTGTCGTCGTCGATGATGTTCACCAACCCGATCTGGAATCCGTTGCCTCGATCCGTGCGGTTGCCCAGCACGGCGATCTGGACGCCGGACATGGTGTCGCTCCCGTTGATCAGCCCGGAAAGCTGGAGCCCGTTCATCTCGCGTGAACGCGCCCAGAGGCCGTCCAGCTGAACACCGTTCATCACCAGCGTCTCGGAACCGAACAGTCCGAATCCGAACCCGTTCAACTCCGGCTGGGCGCGCTCATAGTTTTCGTACTTATCGCCCGCGAACGGGAACAAATGGGCCGCCTGAAGCATAACCCCGTCAATCCGGCAGTCCGAGTTGATCCCGTCGTTCAGGAACCAGAAGGCGAACGCGGCATCGTCGGCGCGCACATTCGTCGAGGACATCAACACGGCGCCGAGGAGGACGCCCAACATCTTCGTAATACGCATGGTAAACAACCTTTCTTTCATCAGCGTGAAAACACGTTACTTGGACATTTCGACCGCATGGCGTTTGGAGGGCCAGCTGAGGTTGATGACCGGGCACCACCAGCCGTGGTGGTTCCGGTTCAACAAACCGATCTGCAGGAGTTTGCTCGGATAAGCGGCATCCAGCCCCGTGTCGTCGCTTCCGCCGCACAGGTTCACCAGCCCGATCTGGACGCCGCGCCCGGTTTTGACCCGGTTCACCGCGCCGGCGGCCTGAAGCCCCGCCATGTCCTCGCTCGAATTGACCAGCCCCGCGAGCTGGACGCCGCGCATCCGGGAGGTGACGCCGTTCGCGACACCCGCGAGCTGGACGCCGCGCATCCGGTCGCCGCACCCGTTGGCGAAACCGGAAAGTTGCAAGCCGTCGAGTTCGCGGCTGCGGCTCCAGAGGCCGCCGATCTGGACGCCGTCGAAATCCAGCGTTTCGGAACCCCACAGCCCGATACCGAGTCCGGCGACGCCCGGCTGCGCGAACTCCTCGTCCGCATAATTCCCCCCGGCAATCGGGATCGGGCGGAAAAGTTTCAGCATCAGGCCGTTCACCTTGACATCCGGACAGAACCCGTCGTAGGCGAGCCAGAGGGAAAAGACGGATGTTTCCTCGCCCGGCTCGGCAAAGGTTTTCTCCGCCGGAGTCGATTGCACCGCCGGCGGCGGTGTCGCCGGCTCCTGAATGACAACGGGCTTCTCCCCTTCAACCCCGCAAGCCGACATGGCCGACAAAGCGACCGTAGCGGCGAGACTCGTAAGCATCATGGATAGACGCATAAAGCACACACTCCTTACTGGATGAACACGTAACGTACAAAAACAGAAACTAGTATGCACGAAAAAGCCCCCCGCGTCAATTCAAATGAAGCGACAAAAATCTTCCTTGGCGCATCCGCGAATCGTGCAATCCGTCCTTTATCTCACGCGGAGGAACGGGCGGGAGGGTCGCGCCCCGTCGCGACCGAGTGTCGGATGTCGGGTGTCGGGTGTCGCCTGTCGTGCGGGAGGGCGCGTGTCCCCACGCGCCGCATGGGAACGGACGCGACAAAGCGCGTCCCTCCCCTTCCTTGCTCCTTGTAAAGGAGACAACTAAGACAACCGAAGACAACCTTTTTGTTGTCCCTTGTTGTCCTTGTTGTCGTTTTATCTTTCGCGGAGAGGCAGAGAGCGCGGAGCGAGAAGATAGGGAGGTAATCTGTCAAGGACCATGGATAAACCAAGCAGCGAGTCCGTATTCCCTTCTCCCCGACCGCCCGTACGCGCATCCGCTGTAACCCCGCGTTCCTCCGTGACAAGACGGCAAACAACGCCACGCCGATGCACAGCCTGTCACAATGCACAGCCAAAGTTTTTTTCCGGAAAATGTCATTTATTCATCCCCGCGGTCCCCGACATATCGTCTGCAAACCATTTATTGTCACCACCTATATTCACGAAAGTTTTCATCGCATTGCACTCAACTTAAGGCAATCGAACAGCCGCCAGGCGGCGACGTCCATTTCATGGTCAATCAAGTACAGTACGCCGTTCGTGTAGACACATCCGCATCCGCCTCCTGGCGGCATCAGCCCCGATAATCGATCAAAGGGGAGTCTGGAGATGGCGTCACTAGGAACGGGAACGCTACCCATTCTAATTCCATTGCGCCAAACCTCCGGAGGGGCCGTAAAGAAATATACGGTCCCCCCTCGTTCTGTAACTTTCCATGTCGAGTTATCTGTCGTTGCTGGAATCGCCTTGAATGCCTGTGAAAGCGTTCGAACGGGATGATTACCACGTTTGCGGGATGATGGCGTAACCCTAGCCTCCGTTCCATACCGTTCAAACTTGTACCTTACTATGCCGTCGTCGCCAAATACGCGGCTGAGTTCCCAAAACCGGAATGTCTTACCTTTCCAGAAAGAGCGGCATCTCTGCGCAATCGCCTCGATCGCCGCCCTCCTTGAAAGGCCGGACAAGTCGATCTCACCGAAATCCGATGTCACAAGGTCTTTTCCCGACTCTTCAAGGAGACAACATTCGGTGGTAAATGTCCTTCGGTAGGCAGGATCTATTCTTCCCGCAACACAATTGGCGATATAGGATTCAAAGCGGATTGATTCAGACCGGTCTTCGGGGCGGTCTGGCAAATGCCAAAGATGCGGCATCCCTGTTTCGATCTCCCTGTCGAAGAATGTTTCCTTGTCAGACACAATCAATTTCGCCAGTTGAAAGGCGGGCGACTCCGTTAATGCGACCAAATAGAGGAATCGATTCGAGTATATGCAAACATCCGCGCCATCGGTAAGGCGCCCCGCGAGTCTGCCGAGCGCGAAAAATTCCCCTGCGTTCGGAGAGACTGCGGAAGCCAGTACGTGATACTCGTTGAAAACTTCGGGCGGAGCCGCGATGACGCAGACATTCGTCCCGCAAGGCACGACACGCGGTAGGAGGGGTTCTTCGTCATGCAAAACGGAAGAACAGACCGCGGACCAAAGGTCGGCGGTCTGGAAAAGATCGCGGGACGGGACGGCAAAGCCGCGTTCGGCGGCCAGGAAATCCCCGTTCCTTCGGACGTCGTACCCGAATCCCCCGCCGGGAAGGATCCGCCTTGACAACCTGAAGAAATGAAAAGCAATATTCGGCCATTCAACCCGGCATCGGCGCAACAGACGACCAAGGCAGACATCCACCGGGGCTTTTTCACGGGGAAGTGAAAAAGCCTTGCGGAAACGCCAGTTCATCGAAATATCGGAATCATTGTTTTCGCTGAACAGCGCCTTCCTGAAAACCGTATCGATCCTCCCCTCCGCGCTTTCCTCCAAATACCGGCGGATGGAATCGAAACCGGGATTGGAGGTAGACGTACAGAGAACCGTGTCGACAGCCGGGACGGGAGGGGCCGACGGATGCGGCTTCGCCGCCCGGTCCACGTTCCACCGGAACAAGACGGCAAACAAGGCCACACCAAACAATGCACAGCCTGTCACCATGCACAGCCAAAGTTTTTTACTATCAATCGTCACTTCTTCTGCCATACATCGAACTCGAACAATTCTTTCCCCTTCGGCGAGATACGGAACCGGTTCCTCCCGGTCCACGAGTCCTTCACGAGGATTTCATGGCGGCAGCGTATTTCGCGGGCTTTCGCCTGAAGGTCGCGGACAAACTCCCGGGCCTCGGCCACGGTCAACGTCTCCACGCCGCGCCTCGCCGCCTCCGGGTTGTCCTCGATCCGCAGATACCACTGATACCGGCCTTTTTTCAAGGCAAGCGACCTCCCCGTCGCGAGAATGCAGGTTTCGGGCTCTAACCGCTCGACTTGAACTTTCCCGAAAATTGCCGGCAGGAATCTGCACGGGTAACCATAGCAATTTAAGTTTTCGAAATAATGCCGCCAGCGGCCGGAATGGCAAACTTCGCCCAAGATATGCAGCTGGCGGGCCACTTCAGACTGACGAGGATGTTCTTTCCGCAAATCATCTTCAGACAGAAGACAACATGACCCACAAGCCTCTTTTGCCTTTTTATGATTGGCATTTTTGACAAGGTCGACAACATCGCTTTCGACTTGGACGACAACCGCAATTTCCTTGAAACCTTCCTTCCGCAGCCGTTCGACAAGACGCCCCGTTTCCGTGGCGCCCACGCCTTCGGGAAGGAAAACCGTCACGGGACGTTCAAATTCAACCGCGCTCGGAATAAGAAACCCCCTGCGCAAAATTTCCCATTTTTCCTCGTTACTGATTAACTCGTAAGGAATGACATCCGATTCGCGGATACCCTTGTCCCCCGAATACCGAAAGGTGTAACGACAAATTGCCAATACAAGCAAGACAAGAAACGACAGGGAACATCCTAGGAACAAAACGAAACATAGACGCCGCCTCGTTATTTTTTTGAAAAATTCAAATCGCATGGGGGTAGTTTAACACCGCCTTCTTGTTCAGACAAGTTGGAAATTGGATGAATGCACGGGCGCATCCGCGAATCGTGCAAACAAGTGCCACGGAGAACAGGGGGTGATCGGGAGGGACGCGCTTTGTCGCGTCCGTTCCCATGCGGCGCGTGAGGACACGCGCCCTCCCGCACGACAGGCGACATTCGACATTCGGTCGCGACGGGGCGCGACCCTCCCGATTGTTCCTCCGCCTCTCCGGATGAAACAAAAGACGGACGGGACGAAGCCCGTCCCTCCCGGAACGAAAAATTAGCCGTGTAGAGCGGGTAGAACGTGTAGGGCGTTGCACGCTCTGCGCCCTCCGCGTCTCTGCGCCTCTGCGTGAGATAATAGACGCGCTTTGTCGCGTCCGTTCCCATGCGGCGCGTGGGGACACGCGACCCTCCCGCACGACAGGCGACACCCGACATCCGATCCATGGAACGGGGATTTCAGCTGACGGCGGCGCGGGCGGAACGAATACGGGCGGCATCCGTGCGCCAAAGGGAATACTCGTTCAAACCGGGAAATCCCATCGGGACACCGTCGCGCCGGAACGTCATTCCGCTGTCGAGTGTGATCTTGCCCGACATGTGGAAACTCGTGCAGCCGGTAGAGACCCGCATTTCCCGGATCGCGTCGGCATCGACACCCGCGCCGACCAGGATCTCGATCCGTCCCGCAGCCCGTCGCCGGAGTTCGGCGATCAATGCCGCGCCTAGCCGGCAGGACGCCTGCTGTCCAGAGGTGAGGATGGTGTCAAAACCGAGCGAGACGGCCTCTTCAAGCGCGGCGAAGGGATCGGAACAGAGATCGAATGCCCGGTGGAGCGTACAACGCATCTCCCCGGCCGTCTCCACCATCTGTTTCAAAAACGGGAGGTCGAGTCGCCCGTCAGGCAGCAACGCGCCGGTCACGATGCCTTCCGCACCGTGCCCGCGCCAGTGCCGCGCCTCTGCCAGCATCATTTCTTTTTCAGGCTGCGTGTAGAGGAAGTCGCCGAATCGCGGGCGGACCATGACGCGCATCGGGAGCGCGACGCGGCGCCTGACCGCCTCGAACAGCGCGGGCGTCGGCGAGAGTCCGCCGATGACGAGCGCGGAACAAAGTTCCAACCGCTCCGCCCCACCCTCCTGCGCGGCGACGGCAGATTCCACGGAATCGATGCATACTTCCAGCATGACCTATTTCTCCTTCCGGCGGTCCGTCCAGTTCAACACCACCAGTTTCTGTCCCGCGCCGAACTCCGCTTCCCCCGCCGGTCTGAACAAACCATCCGCGACCTTGACCTCGATACGGACCTTGGTGCGTTCCGGGAGCGCCACCGCGAAGTGGTCGTTCATGTCGTGCGACTCGTCGTAGGTGACGCCCTCGGCAAGCACACTCCCCGTTCCGGGCGCCGTCAAACGGAACGCCACGGGGACGCGCCGCCCGTCTGCGTCGCGCGCGACGAACGCGAGCCGCGATTTGGAAAGCCCGTCGTAAAAACGGCGGTAACTCGCCGTCACGTCGTCGGCGGGAACGGACGCGAAGGCGCCGCCCTTGCGCCAAGGCAGACGGAAGGAAGCCGGTCCGGGACTCCAGCGGGCGGCGTAGATGCGCGTCCTCGGGTTTGAAGCGTCCGCCATCGCCGCATAGGGAACGAACCACGCCTTGTCCGGCGGCGCGAGCTTGCCGTCTTCGGGATCGTTGAAGAAGTGCCACGTCCCGTTGTCGTAGTATTCCGCCCACGAATGGTTGCCCGGTATCGTCGTCCAGTTGCACCCCGTGAAACGGGCGGGGATGCCGCAGGCGCGGTAGACATCGACCTGGAGGATGGTGAGGCCGGTACACGAAGCCATGTGGATGCGCATGGAGTGGAAGGGGGACTGGTCGGGTTTGTCGCGCTTCGTGTTGTAGTAGACGCCGAGCGTGCGACCGATTTCCGCGTTGATCTTCTGAACGGCCTCGCCGGTCGTCTTGCAGTCTTTCACAAGCGGCCAGAACATTTTCCGGAAAAGCGGGCGCCAGTCGTCCACCTCTTCGTCGATCGACGAATACGGGAGGACGTACTCGCGGAAAATCCCTTCCGTGATGGTTTCACGCCACGGCGCGACACGGAGGGCTTCGCGGGCCAGCGCGACATTGGCACGGAGGTATTCCTCGCCCACGCTGCCCCGGTCTTTCTCCGGCATGTATTTCACAAGGAACGTGTAATCATCCATCGGCGCGGATTCGCATTTCTGCGTCTCCGCCCGCAAGGAATCACAGCCAACAATCCCAACGAGAACGGGCAAGAACACCGCCCTTCCCCACACGCTGTTTCTACGCATATCCGGCTCCTTCAAACTGACAGGCGGTCAGTATACATGGGCAAGCAGAAAATAGGAACAGATAAATTATCAACAGACGACCCCCGTAAACTTTTCATAGTCACACGCACCGCTTTTGTGGTATTATACAGGCCTTTTCGGGAGAAACCAGTCATGAAAAAGCAACGTATCATACCTGCCGTCTTGACCGTGCTTTGCGCGGCGTTCGTGTTTTCGTCGTATGCGAAGGAGGATGCCGCGCCGAAAGATGCCGCCGTGAAGGACGGGAAGGCCGAAGCCCCCGCCCAACCGGCGGAGAAGAAGGACACGAAAAAAGGCAAACCGAAGAAGGTTTCGGAACTGCTTGCCAAGGCGAACGACCTGATGGCCGACGCCCAGTCCGCGTATATGGACGGCGAGTCGAAGAAGGCGATCGAGCTGTACCGCGACGCGTTGAAGGAGATCGACCGCGTGGAAGAGGAGAACGCCGACCGCGTCGATTCCGCCGAGTTCGCCCCCGTCCGTTTCCGCCGCGCCCTGTGCGAGACGGAAATCGACCGCATCATGCTGGAAGATGTTTCGGCGACTTCCCGCACCATCGCCGTGACCGATACGTCCGCGCTGGAAAAGAAACGGGCGGAACGGAAACGGGCGGCGGAGTCCAACCATGTCGAAGACGCAACCATCAAGCTCTCTGCGCGTAAATCGGCGAACGAGGCCCTGATCGCGGAAAAGAAGGCCGAGGCGGATGCGAGAAAAAAAGAAAAGGAGAAGGAGAAGCAGGCCGTGGCGGCCATCTCCCCCCTCGCGGAACTGGAGTTCGCGAAGGATATGTTTTCCATGGACCGGCTGAAGGATGCCGAGAATTCCCTGATAAAGGTGTTGCGGATCGACCCCGAAAACCGTCAGGCGCGTTTCCTCCTGGCCCTGGTCCAGCTGCGCGACGGGAGGGCGGGCGACGCGACGGTGATCCTCGACGACCTTCTTGCCGACAATCCGAAGGATGAAGCCGTCCTGCTGCTCGCGGCGGCGGCCTGTTCGGCATCGGCGAACTACCCCAAGGCGATGGAACACCTGGACGCCGCGATGAAGAGCAACCCGACCCGCCCGGACGGGTATTACAACATGGCGTGGCTCCTGCTGGAACTGAAACCGGGCGAGACGAAGGACGCCGCCGCCTACTACCGGCAGTCCGTCAAGCTGGGCGGACGCCGCGACGCCGAACTGGAACGGCGGCTGGGCATGAAAACCGAATAGACGGCGGTTTCCCCGCCGGATGGTGCCATGAGCAGACGGAAAAAGATTTTTCTCGGAACGGGTCTCTGCCTGTTTGCGGCGTTCGCCGCCCTCTGGTGCTTCCGCATCCCGCTGGTTTCGACCGCCGCCCGCCGCGTCTTGCGGCGCAACGGTTTTCCCGACGCCTCGTTCACGCTCGCCCGTCTCTCGACGGGAGGTGTGCGCGTCCGCGACGTCTCGCTCGGCGCCGACGCCTCGCTCGCCGACGCGGAGATCCGCTTCAACCTCTCCGACCTCCTCCGTCTGCACCGTCTCGAACACATCGCGATTTCCGGACTCTGCGTCCGCGCCGTCGCGACGGCGGAGGGGAGAATCCTCCTGCCGCTCGTCGAACGGTTCCCGCGTGGCGGCGGCAAAGAAACGAAGCCTTCCCCGGAAAAACCTTCCGCGCATCCGACCGTGGTTTCGTGCGTCGTCAAAGACTGCACGTTCGCGCTCCAGAACGAAGCGGGGGGCGACCTCCTCGCCGTAAACGCCTTCGCCGAGCTGCTGCAGAACCAGGACACGAAGTACCATGTGCAGACGTTCGTCTCCTGCGGCAACCTCTGTTCGGTCTCGCTCTCCGGGCAAGTCGATTCGCAGAAACGGGACGGCGAAATCTTCCCCCGCGTCTCCGTCCCGGATGTCCAGCTCGCGTTGGATCGCCTCGCCGCGATCCCCGCCGCGAAGATTCCGCCGCTACCGGTTTCCGTGAGCAACCTCGCCGTGGACGTCCAGGGGCGCATCCGTTTCGACGCGGGGAACGCGGAAGAACCGCTCCACGCGAGCCTTCAGGCGACCCTTCAGAACCTCTGCGAAATCTTCCTTCCCGCGCAGAACGCCTCCTTCCGGCTCCAGAGCGCGAAAGTGGAAGTAGACGGAACGCCCTCGCTTCTCCGCGCCTCGTTCCAGACGGGACTCGCCGGCGTCCGTTGGAACAACGTGCTGGACGCGAGCGACGTGCAGCGGATGCTGACCCTGCGCGGTTCGCTCGACTGGGCGTGGACGGCCGAGTCGCAACAGCTTCACGCGGCCGTCTCCTCATCGCTTCCCGGCCGGGCCGCCGCGAAAATCCTCCCCCGCGTCGTCCCGTTCGTCCCGCGTTTCTTCTCCGACGGCGGAACCCTGCACGGCGAGGTCTCCCTTTCGCAGCCGAAATCGACCGGACGCTGGAACGGCAAGGTCGATGTGAAGACGGCGGTCAACCGTTCCTCCCTGCCGCTCAAGCAGGGGATGCTGGGGGCGCAGGCCGTCTCGATCGAAGGCTCGCTCTCGCTGGCGGACTCCCGTCTGGAATCGCTGGACACGCGCATCCTGCTCAACGGCATCACCTTCTTCGGGAAGAACCTCGCCGTGCACGCGACCGCCGACGCGACGCTGCACAGCCTCCCCCCGTTCACGACGGCGGAAGGCCGCTTCACCGGTTCGTTCAAGGAAGCCCACACGGCGCCGCTGGCACCGTTCGGATTCCCGGACGGCGCGTTGCCGTTCAACGGGCAACTCTGCATGGAGACCGGCGGGGTCTGGAAGCTACAGGCGGATATGCCGGAAACCGCCCTCGCCTTCACCAACGGATCCGTCCGCGCGCACGGCGTGGCGGGGGCTTCGGTCCGGGCGACGTACAGCGCGGAACAGCCGGAGACCACGCGCGCCGCCGCCGAGTTCCATGTGACGAACGTTTTCGCGAGGGTTGACGCCCCCGCCGGTCCGCCCACGGCGGTCCTCTCCAACCTCTGTTTTTCCCTCCCGGTCAACTGGAACACGGCGGAGGGCCTTTCGGTCGCCGACGACCATTCCCTCCGCTGGGACGCGCTCGCCGTCAACGGGCTGTCCGTCGTACCGGATGCCTTCCGGCTTGCGAACACGTCGAACGAGCTTTCACTGGTGAGCCGTCTCCGTGTGGAAGGGAGCACACTCGCGGCGGAGACGTCTGCCCGCATACCGTTGACCGATCCGATGTCTGCGACCGTCCATGTCGCGGTGGCGGAGTCTGAACTCGCCAACGACGACCCGGTGATGCGCTTCGCCCTCGCGAAACTGCCGAAGGCGGAAGCGTCGATCCGCCTCGCCACCGATGTCGATCTCACGTTCTACGGGAAACATCCCATCGTCCGGGGAAAGATCCGGCTTCTGGACGGTTCCTTCGCGCAGGAGGAGATGCGCGTGGAGGGCATCACGGCCGACATCCCGTTCCTGAAGGGCGTCTCGTTCCGTACCCTTGGAAGACCTTTCCTCGCGTTCACGAACGCCGTCGCGGGGAAGATCCAGTTCCAGAACGGGCGCGCCGAGTTCCAGGTCACGCCGGAAGAGTTCTTCCTGGAAAAGGCGGAGATCGGCTGGTGCGACGGCACGCTGGCGAGCACCTGTTTCCATTTCAACTTCCGCGATCCCGCCGGGAAAGTCACCTTCTTCGCCGATAAGGTCAACCTCGGTCAACTGATGTCCTCCTGTATGCCGATCCACGGCAAGATGGACGGTGCGTTGTACGGGCGGATTCCCATCGGAATCGAAAAGGGGAAACTGCGCCTCTACGACGGTTTCCTGTATTCCACACCGGGCAAGGGGGGGAGCCTCAAGATTACCGATCCCGACGACATGGGGATTCTGCTCAGTTCGGCGGGTATCGCGGGCGACGTCAAAGGCCCACTTTCCAAGGCGCTCAGCGACATGGACTTCTCCGTCTTGAAGCTCGACCTGCTGCCCGCCCATTCTTTCTCGGGGGACAGCACCCTGCGGATCACCATCACCGGGAAATCGAACTACGCCGACTGGCCCGCCCCCGTGAACCTCCAGCTCAACATCAACGGACCGTTGGAGGCGATGTTGAACATGGGGTTGCAGCTCGGCGGGAAAGGCGGGGCGCATGATTGATCCCTGGATCGCGAAAGTCCGTTCGCATCGACGCACGATCCTGGGCGCGGCCCTGCTCCTGTTGGCGGCGGGACTCCTCGCCGCGCCCTTCGTCGCCTTCGACCCCTCCCTGACGCGGCTCTTCCCGAAGGATAACGGCGCGGGACGTTCCCTCGCCCTGCTGGCGCGTTCGAGCCTTGCCGGCAAAATCCTCTTTTCCTTCTCCTCCCCGGTACCGTTCGAGGATACGGCGCACCGCGAAATCGACCGCTTCATGCAACAGGTCGAAGCCCTGCCGCACCTTTCCCGGACCGCCGGAGAAGGCGCGGTCTCCGGACGCCCGGAGGATCTCGCCCGCCTCGCCGCCGATCTGCCGGCGCTGCTTCCGCCAACGGTCTTGAACAAGGCGGACCTCTCCGACGCGGGCATCCGCGCCGCCCTACACAAAAACTACCTACGCCTGTTAAAACCGGAGGGGACGTTCTTCGCCCCGCTCATCGCGTCCGACCCGCTCGGGCTTCTGGACGGCTACCTCGCGTCGTTCCGCCGCCTTTCCGAATGGACGTCGGCGGGAATCCGCCTGGACGCGGCGGGACGGCTCGTCAGCGAGGACGGCAAGAACCGGCTTGAAGTGGTCGAAACGGACATCCCCCCTTCCGACCGCGTGGGGAGCGCCGGACTCGTCGCCTCTCTCCGGCAGTTGCCGAAGGAACTTCCGGGCGGGATCACCCTGCGTCTCGCCGCCGCGCACTTCCACACGGTCTCCAACGAACAGATCACGAAACGCGACCTCACCCGTTTGACCGTCCTTTCGACCGTCGCGCTGCTCGCCGTCTTCTTCCTCTTTTTCCGCGACCTCCGCGTGCTGGTCGTGCCGCTTGTCCCCGCCGTCGCCGTCGGCCTCGCCATTCCGGCGACCGCCGCTTTCACCGGCAGCCTCTCGTTTCTCGTCCCGGCGTTCGCGCCGATCCTCGTGGGGCTTTCGGTCGATTACGGGATGCACCTCTACCTGGCCCTGCGCAAAGGCCGTCCGGTGTCGCCCCTCCTTTTCCCCGTTTTCGCGGGACTTGCGACGACGCTTGCGGTCTTTTCCGCGTTCGCGTTCGGTTGCGTCCCGGGATTCCGCCAGCTCGCCCTCTTCGCGGGTGTCTCGCTGGTTTTCGCCTTTCTCGGCGCGTTGTTCCTGCTTCCGTTGCTTGTGGCGGGGGGAGTGGCGGGGGGCAGTGCCCCCGCCCTACGAGATTGCCACCAGCACCAGACCGCCCTACGAGATTACCGGCCGTCGTCACTCGCCGTCTGGGTTTCGTTTGTCCTGCTTCTGGGGGGGGAGTTCGCGGTCCTCCGGCATTTGCCCGTCCGTCTCGCGCTTGCCGATCTGGACGGGACGGAGGCGGAGGTGCGCCGCGACGAGAACGCCGTCCGGGCGTGTTGGCAGGGGGCGCGTCCCTCGACACCGATGCTCGCCGTCGAAGCGTCGGATCTCGATGCCGCCGTCGCACGGGAAGTGCGCGTGAAAGCGGCGCTTCCGCAGGACGTGCGCGACGCCGCGACCGGCTATTCCGACCTTTTCCCGACACCCGCGCAACGGCGTACACGCCAGAGTGCCTGGACTTCCTTCTGGCGCGTCCGTGCGGAAGACTTGCAACGTTCCCTCTCCGCCGCGTCCGCCGCCTATGGATTCGACAAGGCGGCGTTCGCCCCGTTCCTTGCGCTCGTTTCGACAAACGCCTTCGCCGACACGCTACCGCCGTTGTTGCAACGTGTGGAACCGTTTTTCCGACAAACGACAGAGACGGGCGGTGTCGCCACGCTGCTGCACTTGTCCCGCGAACTCACGCCGGAAGAACGCCGCGACGCGGAACGCGACACGCACGTCCAGTATTTTTCCCCGGACGGGATGGAAAAGGAACTCCGCGAATTCTTTACGGACGAGGCGCGGCGGATCGGGCTTGCCGCGCTCTGCCTGTTGGTCGTCGTCTCGCTGGCGTTGCTACGCGGCTTGACGCGCACGCTTTTCGTCCTGCGCCCCGCCTTGGCGGGATTGTTCGGCATCCTGTTCGGCGCGTTTGTCTGCGGCATCACGTTGAACCTGATCCACCTCATCGTCTCCCTGCTCGTGCTGGGCATCTGTTTCGACTACGGGGTTTTCGCGGACACGGCGGTCCGCCGGGGCGCGGACCGGGAAGCCTCCCGGTCGATCACGCTCTGCTGGCTCACGACCACCGCCGGCACCGCCCCCCTTCTCGCGGGAAACCATCCCGTCATCCGCGCCATCGGATTCACGCTCGTCGTCGGCACGACGGCGGGCTGGCTCGCCGCCGTCTACCCGCTGTTCCACCGACGCATCCTCGCCCGTCTGCGCGGAGCGCGGTATGCGGCCGTGGTCGCGCTCGCCTGTGCGTTGCTGACCGGATGCCGGGCGCCGGCGCCGGAAATCCGGTTGCCGCTCGACGCCGCCCGAATCGTCGCGCCGTACGGGAAGTCGACGCCGAACGGGCGTGTCGGTTATTCCAGCGTAGTGTCGTTCGCCATCCGGGGACACCGTTTCCTCTCGCTTTGCGAAACCGAAGTGACGGGGAAACGTTTTGTTTCCGTCGGCATGACACCGACGGGAATCACCCTCTTCCGGATTCGCGGCGATGAAACGGGGGCCGTGTGCGAATTCCTCGCCGAACCGTTGGCGAAGCTCCACTCCAAACTGGGCGCGTGGATCGCGGAAGACCTCGCCACGCTCTTTCTGCGCCCGGTTTCCAAGGGACCGAAACAGGTAACGGCCACCACCTTCACCACCGTGGACGGAACGTTGTACCCGCTCTCCCTCCGTCTGGAAAACCGCCGGATCGGCTACACGATCGACGTGGAAAACAAGCGGATCGAACAAGCGAAAAATCGATAGTCCTCGACAGCGATTGCGAGCCGCCGATTTTCGCGGAAAGCTTATTTCTCGTCCTTCTTGCCGCCGCGCAGAACCGCGATGAAGGCTTCCTGCGGGACGTGGACTTGCCCGAATTCCTTCATCCGCTTCTTGCCTTCCTTCTGCTTCTTCAACAGTTTCTGCTTGCGCGTGACGTCGCCGCCGTAGAGTTTCGCCAACACGTCTTTCCGGAACGGGCGGATGTCCTCGCGCGCGATAATCGTGCGCCCGATCGCCGCCTGCACGGGGATTTTGAACATGTGCGGCGGGATGGTCTCGGAAAGCGCCTTGCAGATTTCAAGGCCGCGCGCGCGGGCCTTGTCGCGGTGTACCATGCAGGAGAAGGCGTCGACGACCTCCCCGTTGAGCAGGATGTCCATCTTCACGATGTCGCTCTTCTGGTAACCCGCCGGGGTGTAGTCCATCGAGGCGTACCCGTGGCTCACACTCTTCAACATGTCATTGAAATCGATCAGAATCTCGTTGAGCGGGATCGTGCAGGTGAGGATCACGCGCGTCTTGTCCAGCGTCTCCGTGCTGCTGACGAAACCGCGCCGGTCCATCGCGATCCGCATCACATCGCCCATACATTCGCTCGGCGTGATGATGGTCGCCGCGATCAACGGTTCCTCGATCTGCTGGATGTTCGTGACATCGGGCAGGCGCGTCGGGTTGTCGATCTCCTCGACCGTGCCGTCGTTCATCGTGACGCGGTAGACGACGGCGGGATGGGTGCTGATCAAGTCCAGATCGAATTCGCGGCGCAGCCGTTCCTGCACGATCTCCATGTGCAGGAGGCCGAGGAACCCGCAACGGAACCCGAAGCCCAGCGCGACCGAACTCTCCGCCTTGAAGGTGAACGCCGCGTCGTTCAGATGGAGTTTTTCCAAACCGGCGTGGACTTTCTCGTACTCGTCCGTGCTGGACGGGTAGATGCCGCAGAAGACCATCGGGCGCACTTCCTTGAAACCGGGAAGGTTCTCCTTCGCGCCGTCCTTCACGGTCGTCACGGTGTCGCCGATCTTGATCTCCTCCGGATTGCGGATCGTCCCGACGATGTACCCGACCTGTCCGGCCTCCAGCGAGGCGACGGGCTTCTGGTCGGGCGAGAAGATGCCGACCTCCTTGACCTGGGTCGTGTAGCCGTTGTTCATAAAGCGGATCATGTCGCCCGCCTTGACCGTCCCGTCCACCACGCGGACGTAGACGATGACACCCCGGTAGGCGTCGAAAACGGAATCGAAAACGAGGCAGCGCAACGGCGCGTCCGCGCCCGCCGTCGTCGGCGGCGGGATCTCGCTGACAATCGCCTCCAGCACGTCCGGCACCCCCGTCCCCGTCTTCGCGCTGATGCGCAGCGGGAGTTTCACGGGAATGCCGAGCACGTCCTCGATTTCGTGTTCGACCTCCTCCACCCTCGCGGAGGGAAGGTCCACCTTGTTCAGCACGGGGACGATTTCCAGGTTGCTGTCGATCGCGAGGTAGGAGTTCGCCACCGTCTGCGCCTCGACCCCCTGCGCGGCATCGACCACCAGTACCGCGCCCTCGCACGCCTTCATACTGCGCGAAACCTCATAGGAGAAATCGACGTGTCCCGGCGTGTCGATGAGGTTGAAGAGGTAGGTTTCCCCGTTCTTCGCCTGATACGCCATCGACACGGGATGCGACTTGATGGTGATGCCGCGTTCGCGCTCCAGATCCATCGCGTCCAGCGTCTGCTCGCGCAGATTGCGCGGATCGATCGCGTGGGTCAGTTCAAGGATACGGTCGGAGAGCGTCGTCTTACCGTGGTCGATATGGGCGATAATGCTGAAGTTCCGGATGTGGTCGATCGATTGTTCCATGTGCAAACCGATGGGTTAAGGGTGATACGTGGTCAAATCGCAACCAGTTTACCCGAAAAACCGCCCGATTGCAATACCGGGATACCCGAATACCGACGAGCCTTTCCGCCCGTTACGGTTCAAGAACGGGCACGTTCGGGAAATACGTCCGGAAGAAATCGCCGCACCGCGTGAGAATCCCGTCCAGGTTCTTGGTCACCGCAAAGTACCCGATGTAGAACAGATGCCCCGTCCCGAACAAACCAGCCGGTTCAGGATACCGTTTGTAGGACGCGTACAGGGTCTGTTTGAGCTGGAGCGACGGCTTATCCAGAAAGGCGAGCCCGAGGTTCATCAAGAAATAGTCCTGCCTCTCCATGTCCCCGCCGAACTGCTCGGCCAAGCCAAGGTACGAGCAAGGGGCGATCAAAAGCCGGTCTTTCCGATGGGCATCGAGCAGGGCCGCCGAACGGACACCCCAGACGGGGTCACCTTCCAGCACATCCGTGACGATACGCGGTTCCACAAGATAACTACCGTGCATGGTCTACCTCATTTACTTTCTTTTTTCCTTGTTGGACATTCCGGATACCAGCTGTCGGAAGGACGCTGTTCCCGGAATGAACCCGCATAACCCAACAGCGCTTTTGCCCCGCCCGGATGGGGGGGCTGGACGCGGGTGACTTGGGCCATCGCCCCGCCGGGCGCGATACTCCAACTCAGGAGATCGCCCGGATTGACGCCGAGCGCCCGGCAGATGTCCACGGGGACAGAAACCTGCCCGCGGACCGAGATTTTGGAATGCATGGTCTTTTTCACGGTTGTGTACCTTTCGTTTGTTCTCTCTGTTCCGTCATCACCTTCGCCTCTTCTTCTTCCAGCTTCTCCTTCGCCCATCCGGCGGCAATCCGCCGTTTCACAATGGTAAAACGATGAAACGTGCAAAGACCGCCAGAATCGCAGTCAAAATCCTCAATTTCATCATTTTGCACATACACAAAAGCTCCTTCACGCCCACATCCACCCAAGAGGGGTGTACGCTGATGTGATTTTTATCATCTTACCACACTTTTGTTCTTTGGAAATATACTTACTTTAAATTTTCAAATTTCTCGCAGATACCTCCAAGGGTATCCCCTGAAAGGTGGACGGACTACCCCTCATTTTCGACCACAACAAAACAAAATGCGGGAGGGGCGCGCTTCCCGCACGACCCTCCCGTTATGGATGTTACACAAACTAAGGCGTGACCAGCCACAGTCCGAAGAGGCCTCCGGCGGTGTTGCCGGGCTTCGGGACGAAGCGCACTTCGACGCTCTTCTTCCCCGCCAGAAGTTCGGCGGGGACGGGCGTCTCCACGTACACGAAGGCGGGTTTGTTGTGATCGACCAGTTTTTCGGTGTGTACCGTCTTGCCGTCCACCAGCACGTCGAAGGCACGCGCCCCCCGCTCGCGGGCGCAGTATTTGGCCACAAGGACACGCCCGCCGGGCGCGTCGCCGACGGCAAGGCGGTAGGCGAAGAAGCCGCCGCTTACGGCATGGCGCCAGCGGTATTCGTGGTGTTCGCCGTAAAGGCCGGTGCCGGAATCGCTCTTCGCATCCGTGAACCCGTGCGCCTTCTCGCTCGCGGCGTCGCCGATCGCCACAGCGTCAACCGCCCTCTTCGCAAGCTCCGCCGCCTTCGCCGCCGCCTCGGCGAACGCCTTTTCCACTTCCGGGTCGGCAAGCCGCCAATACATCGTGTAGCGGCTGAAGTGCAGATCGTACATTGGCTTGAGGAGAATGTCACTCCCCTTCAGACGGAACGCAATCGCACCGCCCGTTGTGCGCTCGAGGCAGCTTGCGGGATCGGTCGCGGCCGACGCGGGGACGGTTGGCATCGCAAGCGGCTTGCCAAGCTTCCAGCTTGATGTGCTGGACGCCGGCGGATGGGCAATGTAGTCACTCTGTTTCAACCCTTCGCTTCCAAGGTCGCCCACGAGCAACGTGGGACCGTAGAAGAACGCGACGTACTTCTTCGAACCGGGCAGATATTCGGCGCGGAGCGTCATCGGGAACTCAATATCAATCCTATCCCCCACCTTCCATTCGCGCTCAATGCAAACATCGGCGCTGCCATCTGGAATCATGTGCCAGATTACGCGCGCGCCGTTCACGTACACCGCAAAATCTTCACCAGACCAAAATGGATGGCGCACCTTCACCGTGAACTTCGGGTTCTTGCCGACAGCTTCTACCTTTACGCACGACGTCTCTCCGTAGGGAAACGCCGTCTCCTGACGGAGCTTCACGCCGCGCGCCTTCCAGTCGAGCATCGCCGGCGCGAAGAGCTGTACTGTCACAGCACTCTCGTCCGGCGTATGGGTGAACACCATCTGGCCGTATTTACCGGGCGCCTCGAACCCGGTGCCAGTGCAGCACCACATGGAGTCGAACTCGTCCGAGTACGTGCGCGACGCGCCGGGCTTCGGCGGCGTGTAGTAGATGGTACGGCCAAGGATCGGATCGTGCGTGGAAAGGAGGTGGTCGAAGAGGACGCGCTCGTAGAAGTCCATTTTCCCGGACGGTTCCGTCTCGAACAGCGCCTCGGTCTGGCGCAGCATATTCACGGAGTTGCACGACTCCGGCCCGCCGTCCATGAAGAGCTTCTTCTCGAAGTCGCCCTTCGGGAAAAGATGCTCGCGGTGGGAGTTTCCGCCGTTCGCCCAGGCATGGTCACAGGCAAACGCATTCCATGCGTTGATGATCGAGCGATGCAGACGCTTCTCGCCCGTAATGCGGTAAACGCGCTCGAATCCGGTGAACTTGGGAATCTCGTTGTTCGCGTGGTGGAAGCAAAGGTGATCCACATTGCCGTCCGCGAGCGGCGCGAGCATCCTCTCGTGGCAGAGGCGACGCGCCCAGCGGCGGTATTTCTCGTCGCCCGTCATCTGGAACGCATAGGCGAACGTCTCCGGCAGCGAACCGTGTTCGCAGTCGAGCACCTTCTGCAACTGCGCGTCGTCCAGCTTCTCGATGACGGCATTGCCGAACCAGTCGGAGAGGCGCAGAAACACGCGCTTCGCCTTTTCGCTGTCCGTCGCGAGATAGATGCGCCAGAGGCCGAGAAGGATCTTGTTCATCGTGTAGATCGGCTCGAAGCGCCCGTTGATGAACGCGCCGTATTCGGTCTTCGGGTTGATCTTGACGTCGATCTTCCCCGAAGCGATCTCGGCGAACACCTTGCGTCCGTCCCTGACGGCGAGCGCGTAGCCGTCGCCGTGCGCGTTCTGCACGGCGTCCAGTTCATCGACGATGTAGAGGAGCCGCCGCTTCAGTTCCTCGTCGCCGGTCGCCTCCACGGTCATCGCCGCGCCGGCCATGTAGAAGCCGAGAATGTGGCCCGCAAGGTCGAGCCTGAGCTTCGGCGACTCCCATCCGTTGTACGGCTCGGCCTTCGGCTTCAACCCGGCCTCGCTGCGGAAGCGGCTCAGGAGACGGTCTGGTTCGAGGCGCAACAGGTACTTCCTGTTCTGTTCCTGCTGCGCCTGGAGGGGACCGCCCGTGAGCCGTATGGCCGAAAGCGGGAACAGCGATTCGCGCGCCTCCGGCAGTTCCGCGCCAGACGCGCCTTGAAAGGCCGCACAAGCGGCGACCGCCAACATCACACTCGTTTTCGTCATCATAAAAAACCTCTTGTTTCCACGCCGTACGGAACCCGGCGTTCGTTCACCGTCTGCCGGGGAGTATAACAACCGGCGGAACGCTTTGCAAGAATCGAAATCCCTGTCAGGATTTGCCGTTATACATTTTCCACTTGTTCCGGCAGGGGACGGCTGGTACACTATCTGTTGTTTTTTGAAACATGGAGGATTTTTCATGCGTACGATTGAGGCACCTGACCGCACGAGTTACCGGAGAATGACCACGGACGAGCTTCGCAAAGGGTTCGTCATCGACGATTTGTTCGTCCCCGGCGAATTGAACCTGTGTTACACGAATGTCGATCGCGGGATTGTCGGGGCGGCCGTCCCGACCACGAAAGCGCTCACCCTGAAAGGCGGCCGCGAGATGGCCTGCAAGGAGTTCTGCGAGCGACGGGAAGTCGGCGTGATCAACCTCGGGCAGACGGGGACGGTCACGGTTGACGGCACGAAGTATACGCTTGAAAACCGCGAGTGCCTGTACATCGCGCGCGGGTCGAAAAAGGTCGCGTTCGCCAGCGCGCGCGTGAAGTCGCCCGCCGCGTTCTACCTGGTCTCCTACCCCGCGCATGCCGTCTACCCCACGGTCAAAATGCAGCTGAAGGACGCGAACAACCGCGACCTCGGTTCGCCGGAACAGTCGAACGTCCGGACGATCCACCAGTACATCCGTCCCGGTTTCACCGCCAGCTGCCAGCTGGTGATGGGTTTCACGGAGTTGAAGGGCGGGAGCGTCTGGAACTCCTTCCCCCCGCACACGCACGACCGCCGGACGGAGATCTACTGCTATTTCGACCTCCCGAAAGACGGACTTGTCTTTCACTATCTGGGCGAACCCGACGAGACGCGGCACGTCACCCTGCGGGAAAAAGGCATCGTGCTTTCGCCGCCCTGGTCGATCCACTGCGGCGTCGGGACGGGTTCCTACACCTTCGTCTGGGCGATGGGCGGGGAGAACCAGGAATTCGACGACATGGATGCGTGCGACTTGAAAAAGTTCAGGTAACGACAGGATTAGGACACGATGAGCAAGACCGTCACACATTCCGCAAAATCGAAGAAAAGGCTTCCGCTTCCCGTCGGGAACAGCGACTGGGCGGCGGTCAGGGACGGCTATTGGTCGGCCGACAAGACCCAGCTCATATCCGGGCTTCTCGACAAGAAGACCACGGTCGCGCTCTTCACACGCCCTCGCCGGTTTGGCAAGACGTTCGCGCTGGAGATGCTTCACACGTTCTTCGAGAAGACGGAGACGTCGAATGCCGGACTCTTCAAGGGCCTGAAGGTCTGGAAGGATGCCGCGTACCGCGCCGAGCAGGGAAAGTATCCGGTCATACACGTCACGCTCAAGGACGCGAAAGGGACGGACTGGGCGGAGACCCGCGAGATGATCGCGGACGCCGTGCGCGATGAATATGACCGCCACCAAGCGGTGTTTGCCTCCCAGAAGTGTATTGAGACCGTTCGGGCGTTCCATCGTGAGCTGTGTCTTGAACAGGTCACCCCGGGAAACTTCCAGAGGGCACTCGGCATCCTCGCCTCCGCGCTCCATGCGTACTACGGCGAGAAGCCCGTGATTCTGATCGACGAGTACGATTCGCCGATCAACTACGCCGCGACGCACGGATTCGGAGAGGAGGCGCTCCAGTTTTTCCGGAACGTCCTCTCGTCCGCGCTCAAGGACGGCAAGTACTGCCGGCTCGGCGTGATGACCGGGATTCTGCGTGTCGCGAAGGAGGGCGTCCTCTCCGGGCTGAACAACCCGAAGGTCTATTCGGTGTTCGACGCCGACTTCTCCGACTGCTTCGGCTTCACCGAGGACGAGGTGCGCGATCTCCTTACGGTCTACGGCCACCCCGAGAAGATGGACGAGGCGAAGGCGTGGTACGACGGTTACCTTTTCGGCGGTCGCGAGATGTACAAC
>JAGAEL010000198.1 GCA_017613085.1 Kiritimatiellia bacterium
TTCGCGTTCGGCGCCGCACAGGAAACGACCATTCCCTGGTTGACACGCAGGGCCAGATTCGGCATGATGCGGACGAGACGGGGCTTCGCGCCGAAATCTTTGCGCAGGGTTTTCAGGTCTTTCCCCGCACAAATCGAAATGACGAGGTGATTCGCGGTCAATGCCTTCCCAACGGACGCGACCAGCGTGTCGAGGTCCTGCGGTTTCACCGCGACGATCAGCGTCTTGCACGTCTTGACCGTTTCGAGCGCGTCCGCCGTTGTGACCACGCCGTATTCCTTTTCCATCAACATGCGGCGCTCTTCGCTGACATCGCACGCCGTCACGTTCCAGCGTTCACAGAGACCGCTGTCAACAATCGAGGCAAGGATCGCCTCCGCCATCTTGCCTGCACCGAGAAAACCGATTTTCATGTCCTAACTCCTTTCGCGTTTCTCACGCATATCCGTTTTGCTGGAGAACCCTACGCAACTGCATCTGGAAAGTCCGGAGATCGTCTTCCGAGGGGCGATATCCGGGGTTGGACTGCGTGTCCAGGCCGAACCTGCCGTACTGGTCGATCAGCCAGCGCGACTTCGTGCCGTCGCTGAACGTCACATCGCCGCTCACCATCGCGCCGGGGACGACAATCTTGTCCAGCGTGACCGAGACGTGCGAAGGCGCGGCCGGTTCATCGTCCTCCCCCTCAACGGGTTCATCCTCGTCAAGCGCCTCGCCGGCTTCCGCATCCCCCGGTTCCGGCTTTGCATCCGCCTTCGCCTTCGGATCCGGCTTATCCTTGACGGACGCACCGATATCCAACACCAAAAGACGGACATCGAGATAGGTCATCTCCAGACCGAATGTTTCCTTTAACCGGGTCTGGACTTCCGAAAGGGAAGCACCTTCGTCCAACCAGGCGCGGACCGCCTCCGTCTGTTCATTCGTCAACTGCATCACCTAACCTCCAATCGTTTCCCCGCTCACAAGAGCGGCATCAATCCCTTTTTCAGAGTTTCGTGCAACGCGCCGTTGGTGGCGAGGAACGCCGCCTTGTACTTCGGTTCGCTGTACGCTTTCAACACTTCCCACGTGCCTCCCGCCCGTTCCAGGATCAACGCGGCCGCCGCGTAGTCCCAGAGGTAGAGGCCGCTTTCAAAAAAGCCTTCCAGATGTCCCGCAGCCACCTGGCAGATGTCGAGCGCGGCCGCCCCGCAGAGGCGCGAACGTTGGCAGAGCTCGCCGATCCGGTTCATGTAGCGGAAGGAATACTCGCCCGACCTGGACTTGTCCGCCCCCGTCGCGACAAGGGCGAGTTCCGGGTTTTCAACCTCCGAGACGCGGAGTTCACGGCCGTTGCAGTACGCGGCGCCATCGCACGTCGCCTCGAACATCTGCCCGAGTTCCGGCGCGAAAACCGCGCCGGCGACGGGACGCCCGTCCTTCCAGACCGCGACCGAGCAGTTCCACCACGGGAATCCGTGGAAGAAATTGACCGTGCCGTCGATCGGATCCACGATCCAGCGGTATCCCCGTTCATCGCGCATCGGCGCATCCGCCGACTCCTCGCCGAGAAAATCATGCCCGGGGAACGCGCTCCCGACGATTCCGGCGACGATCCGCTGCGATTCGACATCGAGTTTGTGCTTCACATCCTGACGTGCGACCTCGTTCGCGTCGTGCCGACGGGAGAGGTTGGCGAGCACGTACTCCCCGGCTTTCCGGGCGGCGAACGAAGCAACCGCCTGCAACTGAACGGTCGGGATCATTTCTCGTCATCCTTCCCGGCGGCTTTCGTTTTCAACCCCAGCTGCTCCGCGAACTTCTCGTAGTCCGGGATCTGCGCCTTATAACGCCCGCAGAGCCGCTTCAACGCGAAACGCTGGCGCTCGGAAAGGGCGTGTTTGCGGGTAAACTGGGCCGAAACGCTTTTGAAGAATTCCGCGTCATCGTACGTGCGCTTACCCTTCGTGACGGCGGGTTTCCATTCCTTTACCTGCGAAAGCATCTGGATGAGGAAGGGGCTTTCCGTGTCCGCCGCCTCAACCCCTGCCGAATCCTGAAGCCCCAGTTCCGCCTTCACGGAATCGAAGTCGGGGATCGAGTCGCGGCACTCGAAAAGGATCCGGTCGATGATGGCGAGCTGCTTGGACGAAAGTTTCCGTCCGGAGGCGAACTGGCGCTGGAGGGAATCGATAAACTTCGCCTGGTTGTCGCTCAATTCGGCCTTTGCAAGAACATCGAACCGTTTCTGGGCCTCGCCCAAGTCCGGCATCTCCTGATCTTTCGTCACGAGGTCGCCGAAACCGAGTTCGCCGAGTTTCCGTTCGGCATCCGCGATCTGGGCGCGGTAACGGACCGCCATGTTGGCGAGCGCGGCAAGCTGCTTTTCGCTGACGGGCCGTTCACCTTCCGCCAGCTGCTCGCGGACGGAGGTGACGAACTTCTCGTCGCTGTACGTGCGTTTACCGCGTTTCGTCGGCGCGTTCCATTCTTTCACATCCGCCAGAAGGGCGAGGACGGCATCGACCTTGGCGCGGTCCGCCGGGGGTTCGCGGGCCCGTTCGAGCCAGTCGCGGAACTTTCCGTAAAAGTCGGCGAGCATCGACTGCCATTCCACACCGCCCTCTTCCACCTTGTCGAGGGACTCTTCCATCTCTGCGGTGAATCCGATGTTGAACAGGTCGGGCATCTTCTCCACCAGGAGGTCGTTCACGTCCAGCCCCAGCTGGGTCGGGATCAGCTGGCGTTTCTCGCGATTCGCATACTCGCGAGTGACAAGCGTGTCCACCGTTGCCGCATAGGTGGAAGGCCGCCCCACCCCGTTCGCCTCAAGGGCCTTGATCAACGCCGCCTCGCTGTAGCGCGCCGGCGGTTTCGTCTCCTTGCGTTCGGCAAGCCATTCAAGCGGAAGGACTTCGTCGCCGACGGCAAGCGGAGGCAAGTGCGCCACCTCGTCGGACTCTTCATCCTCCTCGCCTTCCGCCGCTTTTTTCTTGCGGAGGTCGAGTGCCATAACCTTCAGGAAACCGTCGAACAGGACATCCGAACTGGTCGCGGTAAAGGTGTAGACGTGCCGGGCGCCGGCTTTTTCGGAGGCGATGGAAACCGTCTTCTGCGCGACTTTCGCGGAGGCCATGAGGCTGGCGACAAACCGCTTCCAGATCAATTCGTACAAACGCAGGGCCGCCGGTTCGAGCTGGCCGGCGAGGCTTTCCGGCGTCCGCGTCACGTCGGTCGGACGGATGGCCTCGTGCGCCTCCTGGGCGCCGGCGCGGCTCTTGTAGTAATTCTGCGAGAAATAGGCTTCGCCGAACGTGGCGGAGATGTACGCCTGCGCGGCGGCGCGGGCATCCGCCGAGAGCGCCACCGAATCGGTACGCATGTAGGTAATCAGACCGACGCCGGCGTCGCCGCCTTCGTAGAGTTTCTGGGCAAGGGACATCGTGCGGCCGGGCGAAAATCCGAGGACGCTGGAGGCCGCCTGTTGAAGGGTCGAGGTGATGAACGGGGGAAGCGCATGGCGGGCGACCTCCTTCGTCTTGACGTCCGACACGCGCAGACGGGAGTCCGCCAGATCGGCCTTGATTCCCATGGCCGCAGCCTCGTTCGCAATCGCGGCTTTTTCGCCGTCGATCCGGCTCAAGCGGATGTCGAACGGATCGAGCGGGGCGGAAACGCGGCGGACCTTCGCCCCCATCAGCCAATACTCCTCCGCCTTGAACGCCTGGATTTCGCGTTCGCGTTCCGCCAGCAGACGCAACGCGACGGACTGGACGCGCCCCGCGCTCAAACCGCGCCGGATCCGGCGCCAGAGCATGGGACTGACCATATAGCCTACGATGCGGTCCAGCACGCGGCGCGCCTGTTGCGCGTTCACGCGGTTCATGTCGATCTGCCCCGGATGCGCGACCGCCTCCTGCACGGCGCGCGGCGTCACCTCGTTGTACTGCACGCGGTAGAAGGTCTTCCCTTTCGCGGCGGGCAGAAGGGTTTCGAGAAGATGCCAAGCGATTGCCTCTCCTTCGCGGTCAGGGTCGGGCGCGAGAAAGATTTCTTCGCTCTCCTTCGCCGCCTTCTTCAATTCGACGACCGTTTTGGTCTTGTCCTTCGAAAGCACGTATTTCGGCTCGAACCCGTGTTCGATATCTACGCCGATGGCGTGTTCCGGAAGGTCGCGTATGTGACCCTTCGAGGCGAGAACCTTGTAATCCTTGCCCAAAAACTTCCCGATGCTCTTCGCCTTTGCGGGCGATTCGACGATTACCAACTTCTTTGCCATTTCATTCTTCTCCAAAATCATCCAAGCCCTGCGCCGGCCGTCGTAGCGAACCTGCAGCCCGGCAGCGACTTCGCCAACCGTTTGATCTGCAAACCGATCAGGATCGCGCCGACGCGCCCGGCATCCAGGCCGGAGCGGCGCACAAGCTCATCCACCCCGACGCCCTCCGGCGTCAGCAATTGAAACACGCTCCGCTCTTCCGGCGACAAAACCGCGCGGGGGCGACCTTCCGCCACCTTCGGCGGCGCCTTATCCGTTCCCGGCGCGACGGGGCGCCGAGTCCCCATCCCGGTGAAGAGATCGTTCAACTCCTCCAAAACCTCGTCTACATTCGTCACCAGCCGTGCGCCTTCGCGGATCAGGCGGTGACACCCCTGCGAACTCGGCGAATCGATACGGCCTGGCACGGCCATCACCGGACGCCCCTGCTCCAACGCCTGTTTGACCGTAATCATCGTCCCCCCGTTCAGGGGCGACTCGATGACGAGCACGCCTTTCGAAAGTCCGCTGACGATCCGGTTGCGCATCGGGAAGGTCTGCCGGTCCGGCTCCCGTCCAAACGGATACTCCGTGATCACCGCCCCGCCGCCCGCGACCATCTCCTTGGCCAACCCGGTGTTCTCCTTCGGGTAGAAACAGTTCAACGCCCCGCCCAGCACACCGACCGTCGTCCCGTGCGCCTGGAGCGCGCCGCGATGGGATTCCGTATCGATCCCGTGCGCGAGTCCGCTGACAACCGTGTATCCCGCCCCCGCGAGCTGATAGGCGAAGCGCCTCGCCGTCTCGCCGCCGTAGATGGAGGCGCGCCGCGTGCCGATCATGGAAATACAGGGACGCGAAAGCGCGGCCATGTCGCCCCGGCTGTAGAAAACCAACGGGGGATCGGCGATCTTCAAAAGCTCCGCCGGATAGGCGGGATCGTCCCACGTCGTCAAGGCGACGCCGTTCCGCTCCGCACGGGCGATCTCGCCCGCATAATCCGATTCGCGCATGGAACGATAGAAACTCCGGGCACGGGAAGGACCGATCAACGGCACGGCGGCAAGTTCCGCCTCGGAGGCCTCAAAAGCCGCCGCGCAGGCCCCGAACCGTTCCTTCAAGCGCTTCACCAAAATCGCCCCGATACCGGAGACCATGTTCAGCGCAATCACTGCTTCCCGTTCTGTCACCGTGTTTCCCTTCCGGACACAATCGTCCAAACGAGTTGCCGTTTTTACCACATCTTCGGTACTTTGGCAAGGATAGGTTTCGTGCGAAAATGACGGTTGTACGATTCGAGGACGATTTATCGAAAAGTTTTCTTGTCAACGGAGCTGGATTTTTGCCATGATGTCTGCCTACGGCGTTTACGGAAATCCGTGTGAAAGGAAACGGAAATGGGTCAGCAGGATCAACAAGGGGGAATTTGGTTTTCACCGCGTCAACGGAAAGTGGTGGCGGCGGGCGTGACGGTCTTGTGCGCCACGTTCACCACCGTTTTTATCTGCACGCTCGTATGGGGGATTTTCGCCGCGCTGGCCTACCTCTCGGAAGTCCTCGTCCCGCTGCTCGTGGCCGTCATCCTCACGATGCTCTTCAAGCCGTACTACGACTGGCTTGAACACGGACTCGCGTTCGGCGGGCGGCGTATTTTTCCGCTTGCCGTCTTCTACCTCTCGCTCCTACTCCCGATTCTCTTCATCTGCCTCTTTTTCGGGAAGGTCCTGACTTCGCAGTTTGTCGCGCTGGTCCAGTACCTCCCCACCGTGGTGACGAAAATCTACCATGCCTTTATCGAAGGGTCCCCGACCGTCACGGCGTTCATCGAGAAGTACCACCTGAACGAAATGATGCCGTTCCTCGACAACCCGTCCGCCGCCCTGCAGCAGTGGCTCTCCGGCCTCTCCATCGGGAACATGGGCGGGAAAGCGGTCGCGCTGGGAACCCGCACGATCCGCTACGCCGTCTCGTTCGCAGGCTGGCTCATCGTGCCCGTCTACCTCGGCTACTTCATCACGCGGCCGACGTTCGGCGCGGAAGAGATTGCCGAGGGCATCAAAGGGAAATTCGTGTTCCTGAAGCGCGAGACGCAGGACGACCTGAAACAGATGATTGTCCAATTTCTCGAAATCGTCGTCTCCTACTTTCGCGGCCAGGTGCTCGACGCCCTGATCCAAGGCGTCCTGTTCGGTTTCGGCTTCTGGCTGGTCGGGTTGCCCTACGGGCTTCTGATCGGTTTCTTCCTCGGCCTGTTGAATCTCGTCCCCTACCTCGGCAACATGGTCGGTCTCGCGGTGGCCCTGCCCCTCGCCTACTTCGGGGACAACGGATCGTTCCTCCGCCTTGCGCTCACACTCGCCGTCTTTGCCCTGATTCAAGTGCTGGACGGATTCTGGATCTCGCTGAAAATCCAGGGCAACCGCACCGGGCTGAGCAATTTCGAAATCATCTTCTCGCTGCTCTTCTGGGGCGTCGTCTTTCAAGGCATCCTCGGTATGCTGCTCGCCGTACCCTTGACCGCTTTCTTGAAAGTTTTCTGGAAGCTCCTCTGCCGCAAATACCTGAAAGGGATCAAAGGAGCCGTGTAAGAGACTATACACGGACGCGACGAAGCGCGTCCCTCCCCTTCCCCATTTGCCGCAAATTTTTCATTGACATAAACAGTTTAAGAACTTAAAGTATTGACCGTTTTCGACCACATGAGGAGGTTTCCATGGCATCGAATCCGAAAAAAGAGCATGAATGGTTGTCCATTCTCCATGTCGCGAACCTGATCGGGAGGTTTTTCGAGAAGCGTTCGCAGGAGAACTACAACAGCATTACCATCGGCCAGAGCAAGATCCTGGAGGAGGTTTTCTTCCACAAATACCGTTACGGCGAAGGGATCATGCTGAAGGAGCTGGCCCGGAACGTGGACATCTCGGCGAGTTCCGCCTCGCAATCGGTCGAACTGCTGGTCCACGCCGGGATCCTCGAACGCACCCCGTCCGAGAAAGACCGCCGGGCGGTGGTGATCACGCCCTCCGTCAAGATGCTCGCGAAGCACGACGAGATGAAGACCTACCTGATGTCGTTTCTCAAGGAGTTGCTGGCGGGAATCGACCCGGAGGAGATTGATGCGTTTTTCAAGGTCCTCGGAAGGATCGAAGAAGGTTTGGAACGGGAAAAGCAAGGAAAGTGACATGAAAAAGATTCTGTTTGGCTGCGCCCTGTGCGCGTTGATCTCCACCTCCGTTTACGGGCAGATGCCGAAGGCCCCCGCCCCGCTGGTCGGCGTGGCGAAGGTGACGGCGGCGAAGAACGTCGAAAAACGGAGTTATTCGGGCGTCACCGTTTCCCCGCAGAGCGTGGCGCTGGTTCCGCGTGTCGCCGCCGAAATCCTCGAAGTGGGTTTCACCGAAGGGCAGATCGTGACCAACAACCAGATGCTCTACCGGCTCGACGACACGCGCTACGCCGCCACCGTCAAGGCGACCGCCGCACAGATCGAGGCGACGAAGGCCCGCCTCGCCTACGCCGTGAAGAACCACGAACGGTTGACCACCCTCTACAAGAAAAACGTCTCTTCGATGGATGAGATGGATGCCGCGCTCGCCGAACGGGATGCCCTCAAGGCGACACTGATGCAGCAGGAGGCGAACCTCATCACCGCGAAAGACGACCTCGCCTACACGCGCATTCTCGCCCCCATCACCGGGAAGATCGGACTGAACCGGTTCACCAAGGGCAACTACCTGACCCAGGCGTCCGGGACGCTGACCACCATCATGCAGCTGGACCCGATCCGCGTCCGCTTCGCCATCAGCAACCGGGACTACATGACGCTCTTCCAGAACGAGGCGAACCTCCGCAAGGAGGCGGTCATCAAACTCCAGCTTGCGAACGGGATGGCGTATCAGCTGGAGGGCAAGGTTGACTTTGTCGATAACGCGGCGAACCGTACAACGGACACGGTGCAGGTCTACGCGCTCTTCGGCAACCCCGACTACACGCTGCTGCCGGACAGCACCGTGACCGTGATGCTCCAGAAGCGTTCGCCGGCCGATTGCACCGCCGTCCTCCCGAGCGCGGTCGCATTCGACCAGAAGGGCCCCTACGTCTGGGTTGTGCAGGACGACAAGAAAGCCGTCAAGCGGCGTGTCGTCGTCGGCAACGTGACGGACAGCGAACAGTACATCCTGGACGGATTGAAACCGGGCGAAACCGTGGTTGTCCGCGGCAACCACAAGGTCATGGACGGCATCACCGTCCAAACCCAGGAGATCCAGTAGTCCGAGCGTCGGATCCTGAACCCTTTTCAGAGAGGCCGCTATGTTTTCCGATATTTTTATTGAACGCCCGAAACTGGCGATGGTCATCAGCCTGACGTTGCTTCTGGCCGGCGGCTTGACCATCACCAAACTCCCCATCGCCGCATACCCGGAGATCACGCCGCCGCAGATCCACGTCATGGCGACCTACGCCGGCGCGAGCGCGGAGGTCGTCGCGCAGACGGTCGCCCTTCCGCTGGAGTCGGAGTTGAACGGTCTGGAGAATATGCTGTACTTCTCCTCCACCTGTAACAACTCCGGTCTCTACGAGTGTATGATCACCTTCAAGGCGGGGACAAACCCCGACATGGACTTGGTGAACACGCAGAACGCCATCAAGCGCGCCGAACCGATGCTTCCGGAAGACGTGGAGCGCGTCGGTGTGCAGTGCGAGAAACGCACAGGCGACATTCTGGCGGTCTTCTCCTTCCAGACCGATGAATCGGAGATGAGTCTCGCGCAGTTGAACAACTACGTGAGCACCTACCTAAAGGACTTCATCGCCCGCGTGGACGGCGTCTCCTATGTGAACGTGCTGGGCGCGCAGGACTATGCGATGCGCATCTGGCTCGACCCGCTCCGCCTCGCCGGACTCGGACTTTCGACCGACGACATCGCCACCGCCGTGCGCGCACAGAACATCCAGGCCGCCGCCGGAACGCTTGGTTCGGAAGGAAGCAACCAGTACCTCGCCTTCAAGATCGACGTCAAAGGCCGCCTGAAGACGGTGGAGGATTTCGGCAACATCGTGGTGCGGCATGACGCGGACGGCAACCTCCTGCATCTGAAAGACATCGCCCGCATCGAACTGGGCGCGGCATCCTACGACGTGTAGGCGCAGGACAGCGGCCAGAGTTCCGTCGCCATGCTGATCTTCCGCAACAGCGACGCGAACGCCGTTTCAACGGTCTTCCGCGCCCACCAGGAACTCGAACGCCTCTCGAAAACCTTCCCGAAGGGCGTGACGTTCAAGACGCAGTACGACCCGACGGAGTTCATCCGCGCCACGATGAAGGAGACGGTCATCACGCTGGGAAGCGCCCTTCTGCTGGTCATCCTCATCACCTACATCTTCCTTCAGGACTGGCGGGCGACGCTCGTCCCGTCGCTGGCGATCCCCGTCGCCCTGCTTGCGACCTTCCCCGTGATGATGTTCCTGAACTACAGCATCAACACGCTCACGTTGTTCGGGTTGATCCTCGTGATCGGTTCGCTTGTGGACGACGCGATTGTCGTGGTCGAAAACTGCCAAGTCCAGCTGGAACGGGGCGAGACCGATCCGAAGAAGGCCGCGCGCACGAGTATGCGGCAGATCACCGGCGCCATCATCGCCACCACGCTGGTCACGGTCGCCTGTTACGTCCCGCTGGCGTTCTACGGCGGCATGGTGGGCAACATCTACAAACAGTTCGCCGTGACGATGTGCGTCGCCCTCTGTTTCTCGACGTTCGTCGCCCTCACGCTCAGCCCCGCCATCTGTTCGCTCATCCTGCGCAAGCCGAAACCGGAGTCCGAGCGCACCCTCTGGAAACCCGTCAATTTCTTCCTCAACATCTGCCGGAAGATTTACCTGTTTTTCGTCGGTTTCTTCGTCAAGCAGGGAATTCTCACGCTCCTGATCCTCGGCGGTGTCGGCGCGGGAATCTACTATACCGCACGGATGATCCCGGGTTCCTTCCTGCCGAACGAGGACAAGGGCGTCGTGATGGCGGACATCCAGTTACCCCCGTCCGCAACCCTTAACCGTACGCACGAGACAATCGAAGAGTTTCGCCAGAAAGTAGAGGCCATCCCCGGTGTCGCCTCCTCCCTGATGGTCGGCGGGTACGGGTTCCTCGGCGGCATGGGCGAGAATTGCGGACTCGGTATCTTTAAGCTCGATCCGTGGGACAAGCGTCAAACGCCGGACAAGCAGTTGGGTGTCATCCTCGGCAAGATCCAGGCGCTCGGCGCAACCCTCCCCGATGCCAAGCTCACCTGTTTCACGCCGCCCGCCATCGACGGCCTCGGCGTGACCGGCGGTATTTCCTACGACATCTGCGTGGAGGGCGACATCGAACCGGCGGAACTCGCGGCGATCGCGATGCAGCACGCCATGAAGTTCACCGCCTCCCCGAACACGCTCTACTGCATGTCCACCTACGACGCGAACACGCCGCAGCTTTTCATCGACATCGACCACAAGAAGGCGGAGTCGATGGGCTTGACCTCCGCCCGCATCTACCGCACGTTGCAGAGCCAGCTGGCGAGCTACTACATCAACGACTTCAACATCCTGGGCGACACCTTCTACGTCAAGATGCAGAGCGAAAAAGAATTCCGTTCCACCATCGACTGCATCCGCGACATGATGATCGCGAACGAGAGCGGCGAGATGATCCCGCTCACCTCGGTCGCCTCGCAGCGGTTCACGCTCGCGCCCCGCCGGATCCAGCGATTCAACAAGATGACCGCCGCCGAATTCAACGCGCAGGGAATGCCCGGCGTCCCCTCCGGCGTGTTGATCAAGGAGGTCGAAGAACTGGCGAAGGAGCTTCCGCGCAACTGCCACATCGAATGGTCCGGCATGAGCTACCAGGAGAAAGCGAACCAGGGGCAGATCCTCTACCTCCTGTTGCTCGCCGTGCTCTTCGCCTACCTCTTCCTGGTCGGCCAGTACGAGAGCTGGATGATGCCCGTGCCGGTGATGTGCAGCGTGGCCTTCGCCGCCCTCGGCGGCATCCTCGGCTTGAAACTCTTCGGCGTGTCGATGAGTATTTACGCCCAGCTCGGCTTGATCATGCTAATCGGCCTAACGGCGAAGAACGCGATCCTGATGGTCGAATTCTCCAAGACGGAACGGGAATCCGGCAAGAGCATCATCGAAGCGGCGAAGAGCGGCGCGTCGTTGCGCTACCGGGCCGTGTTGATGACCGCTTGGTCGTTCATCTTCGGCGTGTTGCCGCTCGTCTTCGCAACCGGCGCCGGCGCGGGAAGCCGCCGTGCCATCGGCCTTACCACCTTCTCCGGCATGCTGATGGCAACCATCGTCGGCATCATCTTCACGCCGGCGCTGTACGCCGTCTTCCAGCGGATCACCGAATTTTTCTCCGGCGCGTCCCGTTCAAACAAGGACGCCGTGACGGAATAGGAAAGGATCGACATGAAAAAGAGTTTGTTTGTTTTGACCGCGCTCGCCGTCTTCGCCGGCTGCAAAACCGTCCAAGAAGCCCGCAACGTGCAGAAGCAGGAACCCGCCCAGTATATGCCCGGCGAACGGACGGTGACGCCCGCCGAGGTCGGCGTCACGCCCGGCGCTACGCTCTCCATCACGCAGCTGGAGGCGATCGCGCTGTTCAGCCATCCCAGCATCCTGCAGGCCCGGCAGAACGTGGAACTCGCCGAATTGAACGTGATGCGCGTGAAGTCGAACTACAAGCCGACCTTCGCGGTAAACGCCGGCTATGCGCGCAGCACCTACAACCGCGACCACAACCGCCCGAGCTGGCGCACCAAGGAATCCTTCACCGCCGCCGCCGACTTCCAGATGCTGCTCTGGGACTTCGGCAAGACCGACTCGCAGATCCGCCAAGCCGCACTGGCGCTGGTCGCCGCCGAACGGCGCGAACGTGAAAGCGAAAACCGCGTCCTGTTGAACGTCCGTCTCGCCCACTCCGCCCTGGTGCGGGCAAGCAGTCTCCACCAAGTCGCGCTGGAGGCGGTCGCGCAGTACAAGGAACACCTCGACCAGATGAAAGACCGCTTCGAAGTGGGGAAAGGCACGGACTACGACCGCGTGAAGGCGGAGGTGGACTGGGTACAGTCACAACTGGAGGCGACCACGACGAGCAACAACGTCGAAACCTCCAAGGCGAACCTGAACCGCTGCCTCGGATTCGCGGACGACGTCCTTTTCCGTGTCGAACCGATGAACGTGCCCCATTCGACCAACACGCTCGAACAGCTGATGGCGCGGGCGCGCGAAAACGAACCGACGCTCGCCTCTCTCCGGGCGCAGGAAAAAGCGGCGGGGGCCGCCGTCGATCAGGCGATCGCGAACCTCTACCCCGATATCACCCTCGGTGTCAGCATGGAGGCGGGTAGCGGCGCATGGCCGTTGCTGTGGAACCTGACCGGGCTTGGGCTGATTTCACAGAATATCTACAACGGCGGACGTGATATGCTCGACATCAAGAGCGCGGTGAACGAACTTCACATCGCGCGCAGTAAAGTCGCCGAATACGAACAGACGCTCTTCTACAACCTCCGCAAGGCGCTCCTCGACGCCCAACGCGCCCATGACGCGCTTGAAGTCGCGAAACGCACGGAATCCCTTTCCGCCGACAACCTCCGTATCGTCAACGAGCGTTTCGCCGTCGGCAAGGCATCCAGCATCGAACGCACAGACGCGCAAGTCCAGCACTCCAACGCACAGGCCGCCGTCGTCTCCGCGACCTTCGACGATTTCGATGCCCAGTCGAATATCGCCTACCTGATCGGCGATTAAATGAGCGAGACATTCGGCTGAACGGGAGGGTCGCGCTTCGTCGCGACCGAGTGGCGGCTGTCGGCTGCCGGGTGTCGGGTGTCGTGCGGGAGGGCGCGTCCACTCAACGAAAAGGGACGAACAAGACAACCGGGACAACCAAGACAACCGGGACAACCTTTATGTTGTCCTTGTTGCCGCGACCGAGTGGCGGTTGGCGGCTGCCGAGTGTCGCCTGTCGTGCGGGAGGGTCGCGCTTCGTCGCGACCGACTGGCGGCTGTCGTGCAGGAGGGCGGAGGGCGCGTCCACTCAACGAAAAGGGACGAACAAGACAACCGGGACAACCAAGACAACCGGGACAACCTTTATGTTGTCCTTGTTGCCGCGACCGAGTGGCGGTTGTCGGCTGCCGAGTGTCGCCTGTCGTCCGGGAGGGTCGCGCTTCGTCGCGACCGACTGGCGGCTGTCGGCTGTCGAGTGTCGCCTGTCGTCCGGGAGGGCGCGTGTCCCCACGCGCCCCGTCAATACAAACTTGCTTCGGTTTTGGCGTCGGGCGGAGTCGCGCGCGGCGTAACCGCCCGGAGGATCGCGGCGGCGAGGGTTTCGTTCATTCCCGGAAGCCCCGCGATGACATCGAGCGGGGCATTGGCCAGTCGCGTCACCGACCCGAAATGCGTGAGCAACATTTTTTTACGGGCGGGGCCGATCCCCGGAATCGTGTCCAGCGCCGATTCGCGGATCAGCCGGTTGCGGAGACGCCGGTGGTAGGTGATCGCAAACCGGTGCGCTTCGTCGCGAAGCCGCGTCAACACGAGCAGGGCGTCGCTGTCACGCGGCAACAAAAGGTTCGGGCGGCCGTCATCCAGCACGATTTCTTCGTGTTGTTCCGCAAGCCCGATACTCGGAATATGCGAAAGCCCCAGTCTCTCCAGCGAACCGCGCGCGGCGCGGAGCTGCGTGATGCCGCCGTCGATCAGGATCAATGTCGGAAGACGTTTTTTTTCTTCGAGTTGCCGCGCATAGCGGCGGTACACGACTTCCGCGATGGAACGCGGATCGTCCGCGCCTTCCACGGTTTTGATGCGGAAACGGCGGTAGAGCCGCCTGTCCGGAAGCCCGTCCACGGAGACCACCATGCTGGCGACGGAGTTCGTGCCGAAGAGGTTCGAGATGTCGTACCCTTCGATCAGGTCCGGAGCGGCGGGAAGTTCCAAGATACGCTGGAGTTCGCGGACACCGTGCGCGGCGTCCTGCGCGTGGATTTCCGGCGGACGCAGAATGCGCGACTTTTGCTTCACCATCTCGCGCAACGCGATCCAGGTGTCGCGCAGGGCGGCGGCCTTTTCAAAATCGTTCTCCCCGGACGCTTTGTACATCTGCTCTTTGACTTCTTCGATCACCGACAACCTCTCCCCGCGCAGGAACGCGCAGGCCTCCTCGAAGTTCGCCCGGTAGGCTTCGGCGGAAATCCGGTTGACGCAGGGCGCGGAACAAAAGCGCACGATGTCGTTGATGCAGTGACGGTAGGTTTCCGCGTCCGGCATGATCGGCGCGCATTTGCGGAGACCGTACCGCTTTTCCGTGAAGTCGAGAACGGTATGCACGACGGAGGCGGACGGGAAAGGGCCGAAATAATACGCATTGTCGGCGCGGACGATACGGCAGGTGGTCAGGCGGGGAACCGGATCGGCGGGATCGGCACGGAGAGCCAGATAGCGTTTGTCGTCGCGCATCAGGATGTTGAAATGCGGCCGGTACTGTTTAATCAGGTTGGACTCCGTCAGAAGGGCCTCCGCCTCGTTATGCACGACAACGGTTTCCAGGTCTTCCACGCAATGCACCATGCTGCGGACTTTCGGAGGGGCGGAACGGAGCGTGGAATCGCGGAAATAACTCTGGACGCGGCGGCGCAGATTCACGGCCTTCCCGACGTAGATGATCGTCCCCTTCCGGTCGCGCATGATGTAACAGCCGGGCTTTGTCGGAAGCCCGGCGAGTTTTTCCCGAAGGACTGGGTTCAGTTTCATTTCGACCGACGCTTCACCTCTTCCTGGAGTTCGCGATACTCCGACTGTTCGGCCAGCGTGAACGACGTATGTTCGTCGCCGATGGCGGCGAGCGCCTTGCGGGCGGTGGACAGATCGTTCCGGGCGAGGGCGAGCGCCGTTTCGGCCAGATAGAGCCTGATGTCGCCCGACTCCAAACTCCACGCCTTCTTCAGGGCGTCTTCCGCTTCCTTCAGTTTCTTCCGCTGGATCAACACGGAGCAAAGCGTCGAAAGCGTTTCATACCGTTCCTTTTTCGCGACGGCAAAACGCGCGTACTTCTCCGCTTCGTCCAGCCGCTTCAGGCGCAAAAGGACCTGGGCGAAATTGTTCAGCGCTTCGAGCGACGCATCCTTGCCCGCCGCACAGCTGACGCGGAGATAATCCTCCGCTTCGCCGAATTCGCCCTCTTCCAGCCGGATACTTCCCAACAGGAAGTTCACGTACGGGTCGGACGGCGCGGCGCGGCGCAGGGTAAGCGCGTGGACGAGCGTCTGTTTCCGGTCTTTCAACGCCACGTCCAGGCTCAGCACCGTGCGCAGCAACGGATGGACATCGGGACGGAGCGCCAATGCGCGCAGGTAACAGGCACGGGCGTCTTCCAGCGAATGTTCGCCCTTTTTGAGCTGGAAAAGTTTCCCGTGGACAATCTGCACGAAATAGTTGTTCTGGGCGCCGACTTTCGCGATGAGCTTCGGCAAGATCTTGTGTTCGACGGGAATGACCTCACCCTGCTCCAGCATAACCGTCGCGAGCATGGCGATCGAGGCGGGCGAGGCATTCGGCTGGTCGCAGACACGTTCCAGGCGGATACGCGCCTGGGAAAGGTCGCCCGACGCGATGAACAACGCCGCCCAGTCGAGTTCCAGACGCGACTTGACCGCGCCGGACTTCTCGCCCGTCCGCAACAAGTCTTCCGCCCGCCCCAGGTCGTTTTCCTGCAACGCGAGGTGGACGAGACCGGAGATCGCGGTTTCATCGGAGGCGTTGGCCTTCAACGCGGCTTCGTATTCGACCTTGCTCTTGGCGAACTGGCCGCGCATCGCGTACAACGACGCCATGAGCGTCCGGAGACTGTTCCGCTTTTCCTCGTCCATCTCCAGCGCGTAGGTGTTGCGAAGCCCCGCGAGCACGGATTCCGGCGAACTGGAGGCGGCCCACGCCCACCCCATCCGAAGGAAGAGGTCGCAATTGCGCACATACCCGTAGTACCGGCTCAGCGCCCAGAGGGGATAGCGGCGCGACGAGTCTTCCACCTTCTTCTTCAACTCCACCTCGAGCCATTCCTTGTCTTCCGGATGCGCCCCGCGAGAGACCAGCTCAAAAAGGTTCAGCAACGCGCTGATGTGCCCCGACCGGATCGCCAGCGCCTGACGGTACGCCGCGTAGGCGTCCTCCGTAAGCCCCTTCTCATCCAGCAGGATGCCGAGATTGTTCGCATCCATGGCGCGGTACTGCCGGAGGGCGTTCCGCTGCACGTAGGTCAAGCGCCATTTCTCGCCGTCCTCCTGCTCGAAGAAAGGCTGCCAGCGTTCCCAGTTTTCTTTATGCGACTGGAACAACGCCTTGGCGTCCAGCGTCTTCACATCGCGGATCCCGGAATAGAAATAACCGTGCGCAACGGGAACCCACGAAGCGGAATACCACATATCCGGAACGCCGATCGTGACGATCGTCTTGTCCAGATTCGGATCGCCGTCCGCCAGCTCCTCCAGGAAGAGGGCGAAATTCGTCCCGATCAACGCATCCGCCTTATGCTTCACGGCGGAGGAGAACAGGGGGGATTCCTTCACCGCCTCCAACGTCCGGGCGAGGTACCGCTTGTGGTTGAGGCGGTAGGCGCAGAAAAGGTGCAACGGGTGTTTCCGTTCTTGCGCGAGCGTCAAAAGGTGTTCATCCAGCAAGCCGTTGGAAACCGCCCATTCCCGCTCGCCAAGGCGGTCCAGCAGTTCATTCGCCGCCGTGTCGGCGAAACGGACATCCTCTTTGACAAGCCGCACACCATGCAGGACGGCCGCGACGGCGAGCGAAATGACCAAGACGGGAATCGCCGTAATCGCCCCCCACTCGCCAAGGAGCGCGGGAATACGGTCCTGCCAGCGTTCACCCTCGTAGGCATCGCCCTCCTCGTTCTCTTCGTCCTGGTCTTCCGATTTTTTCTTCGCCGCCAGTTCGGCACGGGCCTCCGCCCCCGTCAACGCCGCACCGCGCCAGGCCGCGAGAAGCAGACCGAACCCGATGCCCTCGAAGGCATACGCGACAGCGGGAATGATCCCTTTGGAGAGCATCACGATGCACGGGGTGAAGGAGATGTCGAACAACATCACGATGGAGGAGGCCGTCAACACCAGCACCATCAAAAACGAACTCATGGAACAAGCGGCGTAGAGAAGGAGGGATGCCGCGAAATACGCGCAGAGCGAACTGCCGAAACCCAGCAGCACGACGGGGATCCAGAGTTTCTGCGGGAAGAAGGAAACCAGTTCTTTCCACTGTTCCTTCAAGACGGGCACCACGTTGCGCAACAGGTTCAGCCCCCCTACCCCGTATACCTCCGCCTTGTAGGTCAGCGTCCCCGCGATCAGATAGACGGACACGGCACAGAACAGGAACAACGCCAGCGCAATGAGAAGCCGCCTGAACCGGCACCATTCCAGCTTCCATTCCACAAAGATCGCGCAAAGCCACAGAAACGGCGTGGCAAGGGCGCAGCCCGCGCTTTCCGCGAAACCGAGTCCCGTTAGTACACCGAAAAACGGGAGCAGCCAATAGCGCCGCGAAAAGGCGTAAACGATCAGCGTGTGAAGCGCGGCGACAATGACGAACGTATCGAAGATTTCCGGACGGAACTGCGTGGACGCCAGCCAGAAGGGATACGCGAACGCCGTCGCGGCCGAAGCCAGTATGCCCGCGAACGGCGCGGTTTTTTCCGCCTTCGCGATGGTCGTCTCCCCTTTCATCCCGTCCATCACCAGCGAATAGACGATACGGTAAATCCAGCCGACAACCAGCGCGCCGGCAAGCGCCGCCAGCAGGTTCAGACGGAAAGCGGTCGAGGTCATCGGAACGGGAAGTTTCGCGGCCAAGCTTCCCAGCAAGGAGAGCAAGGGATGCGTCACCACGTCACGCACGTCCGCCCCGCTGACCCAGGCGACCCATTTCGCGGAGGCGCCGGGACAAATCGAGCCGGAAAGCGTACACAGGTAGACAAGGAACATGACCGCCGAAAGGCACAGCGAGACCCGCGCGGCTTTTCTCTGTTCAAACGGTCTGATCTGTCGGAACGGTGACAACATACGGTTTCTCCTTTCTTGTTCTCGCTCTCATCCTTTGCGCAGGAGGCTTCGAACGAAGGGCGCGAGGGGCATCACTTCCTCCCCGCCTTCGCCGCGTTCAGCAACTCCCGCGCATGTTCTTCAATCACGCTGGTCAGGCCCTTCCCTCCCAGCATCCTCGCAATCTCGTCCACGCGCCCCGCCTCGTCCAACTCGCGAATCCGGGTACACGTGCGGTTTTTGACGACCTCCTTCTGCACCACGAAATGATGCTGTCCGAAAACTGCCGACTGCGGCAGATGCGTGATGCAGACAACCTGGTGGTTCTTCGCGACACGGCGCAGTTTCTCGCCGACCGCGCGCCCGACTTCGCCGCCGATGTTGGCGTCGATTTCGTCGAACACGAGCAACGGGATCACGTCGTGTTCCGCCAAGACCGCTTTTGCGGCGAGCGCGACGCGCGCGATTTCGCCGCTGGAGGCGATCGCCTTGAGCGGACGGCGCGGCTCGCCGGGATTCGGCGCGAAACCGAAATCCACCGCGTCCATTCCCGAAGGGCCGGGGGGCGCGGCGGTAAGCGCGATATCGAACCCCGCCTTCAGGAAGCCAAGGTCGTGCAGTTCCAGCGTGACGGCCCTTCCAAGACGGGCGGATGCCGCCGAACGCTTCTTCGTCAACGCCGCGCCGCGTTTCCGCACCTCGTCCTCCGCCTCGCCGATTTCGCGCTGGAGCTTTTCGATCTGCTCCGTGCGCGACTCCAAATCCCCTAGACGTGCCTCGTGGCGTTTCAACGTTTCAAAGACCTCTTCCAGCGTCGGCCCGTACTTGCGCTTCAACCGCTGAACAAGCGTCACGCGCTCGTCCAGCTTCTGCAGGCTTTCCGGATCCGCGTCCATCGCGCTCAACTTTTCCTCGAGCGCACGGGCAAGCTCCTGCACCTGTACGGCGACGGATTGCGCCTCCGCCCGCCAGTCGGCTGCTTCGGGAAGGATACGCGCCAATTCCGTGAATTGCTGCTGTACGGCGGCAAGCTGGTTGAACACGGACTCGTCCGAATCCGAAAGCAGCCCGGCGGCCGCCTGTCCCAAGGAAAGGATCTCTTCGGCGTTCGCCGCCCGCGCATGGCGTTCCGTCAGTTCGTCGCCGTCTTCCGGCGTTAAATTCGCACGGGTGATCTCATCGACCGCGTAACGGAGGCGTTCGATTTCCGCCTCGACGTCGGCCGTGTCGCCCTGCAACGTCTGCAAACGGTCTCGCAATCCTTGAAGCCGCCCCCACGCCTCTTCGTATGCGGCCCGCTGCGGGGCGCAACCGCCGTAGGCATCCAGCAGACGGCGTTGGAACGTTTCGGAAAGGAGCGACTGGTTGTCGTAGGGACCGTGAATATCCACGAGCAGCGCGCCCAACCGGCGCAGCGTCGCGGCGGCGACGGACGTATCGTTGACCAGGCAACGGCCGCCCCCGCTCGCGGAAAGCGTGCGCCGGACCACGAGCCGCCCTTCTTCGCACGCGGGCAGTCCCGCCTCCTCCAAGAGCGCGTCCACCTGTTTCCCCGTCTCCGGTCGCAAGGCGAATTCCGCTTCGACCGATGCCTCTTTCGCCCCTTCGCGCACGACGGAACGGTCGCCCCGCCCGCCCAGCACGAGCGTGAGCGCCCCCATCAGGACGGACTTCCCCGCCCCCGTCTCGCCGGTGATGATGTTGAGCCCGTCGCCAAAGGCGACTTCGACCGATTCCACCACCGCCAGATTTTTTACTTGCAGATGCGAAAGCATGGCGACCGTCGTTACCCTTCGTTTGAAGAAAGCCGTTCGTACCCGGCCGCCGCACGGAAAAGCGTCTCCTCGCGGAACGGCGCGGCAAGGAACTGGAACGCCAGGGGCAACCCGCCCGCCGTCTTCCCGCACGGCAGGGAAACGCCGCAGAGTCCCGCCAGGTTGGCGGGTACGGTGAAGACGTCGCCGAGGTACATTTTCAACGGGTCTTCCGAAGCCTCGCCGATCTTGTACGCGGGCGTCGGCGCGACGGGCGTCAACAGCACGTCGCATTTCTGGAAAGCGTCGTCGAAATCGCGCCGGATCAGCGTCCGCACCTTCTGCGCGCGACCGTAGTAGGCGTCGTAGTACCCGCTGCTCAACACGTAGGTGCCGAGGATGATGCGGCGCTTGACCTCCGTCCCGAACCCTTCGGCGCGACTCCGCGCATACAGGTCGAACACGCTCTCCGGATCCTTCGCCCGGTGTCCGAAGCGGACGCCGTCGAACCGGGCGAGGTTGGCGGACGCCTCCGCCGTCGCGACGATGTAGTACACGGCGATCGCGTACTCCGTGTGCGGAAGGCTCACGTCCACGATCTCCGCGCCCGCCGCCGCACAGGCGTCCACCGCGCGGCGCACGGCGGCCATCACGTCCGGATCCGTCCCGTCGATGTAGTACTCCTTCGGAAGGCCGACCTTCATGCCCTGCAACCCGCCCGCGAGCGCGGCACGGTAGTCGGGAACGGGCAGACGCTGCGTCGTGCCGTCATGCGGATCTTCCCCCGCGAGGACTTGCAACAGGATCGCCGCGTCTTCCACCGTCTTCGTCATCGGCCCGACCTGATCGAGCGAAGAGGCGTAAGCAGTCACGCCGTAACGCGAGACACGCCCGTAGGAGGGTTTCACGCCGACACAGCCGCAGAACGCGGCGGGCTGGCGGATCGAGCCGCCGGTGTCCGTGCCGAGCGCGGCGATCGCCTCGCCTCCCGCCACGGCGGCGGCGGAACCGCCGCTCGAACCGCCGGGAACGCGCGAAA
>JAGAEL010000199.1 GCA_017613085.1 Kiritimatiellia bacterium
CTGCAGGTTGTGGTAGACGGCGACCGTGCCGTCCGCGAGCGTCTTGCGGTTTTCACAGATTTTCCCCTGAACTGCGAACGGGATGTTCTCGAGTTCCCCAAGTATTTCGGCCCTTCGGCGTGTTTCAGTTTTCATGTTCTTCAGAATACTAAAGAATACCGCGAAAGTCAAGCACCGTTTTGGAGTTTTTTGCAGAAAAAAGTCGTTGCACCCCAGCTTAGAAAACCGCTCACGAAACAATTGACCTTGCGGGGAATGTTGTATAGAATATTCGCAAACAACAAACCTTATAGGGAATGTTATGTTGTACGAGACAAATCTTGAGATGCTTCAGACGCTTGGCCGTTCACTGAAGGCGGCGCGGCTCGCGGATAACCTTTCGCAACAGGCAGTAGCGGATCGGAGCGGTATTTCGTTGAAGGCCGTCCGTAACATCGAGGGGGGAAAAAACGCCTCTACGTTGTCGCTCATGGCGATCTGCAAGACGCTGCGCCTCATGGACTGGATTGTCGATATTGCCCCGCTGGTTCTTGATGATGCGTACTTCGACCGTCCGCCGGAGCGTCGTCGTCGGCTGCGTGCGGGCGTGTCGCGGAAGGGGGGGGCGCCATGACGCATGTCGGGAAAATCAATGTCTCGTTGTGGGGGCGTCGTGTCGGTTCGCTTGTGGCCGCTCCCCGGCGGGGAGTTTACGCTTTCCGTTTTGAACGCGATTTCCTTGCGTCTGGAATCGAAATATCCCCGTTGATGATGCCGCTTCGGCGTGAACCTTACGTATTCCCGGATTTGCCTCGTTCGGCTTACTCCGGGTTGCCGCCTGTATTCGCCGATTCGCTGCCGGATGCCTTTGGTCGCGGGCTTGTCGAACGTTGGCTGGTCGCGCATGGAATCGCGCGAAGTGAAATCACGCCGCTTGATGAACTCGCCTACATCGGTGGACGAGGAATGGGGGCGCTGTTGTATGAACCCGACCGGGGCCCCGGCGGACATCCTACGGTGATCGAGATGCGGACGCTTGCAGAATCCGCGCACAGGGTGGTCAACGGTGAAATGGAGAGAATGGATGAGGACGACGCCCTGCGTGTCATCATCCGCTTGGGATCGTCGGCCGGCGGTGCGCAGGCCAAGGCGCTTGTCGGCTGGAACAGGGCGACGGGGCGTTTTTTGCTTGGAGACCGTGAACTTCCCCCGGGGTATGAGCATTGGATTGTCAAGTTCACGCCGCGCGCATATCCGTGGCGGGGTGAACGGGAGTTCGCCTGTTACGAAAAGGCGTTGGCGGCGGGAATCCGCGTGAGTGAGTCGCGGTTGTGCGAAGTGGACGGGATCAAGCACTTTATGACACGTCGCTTCGACCGTCTGGACGGACGGCGGCATCACCTGCTGTCGCTATCCGCGATGATCCACCTTCCGGCGGAGACACCGCCCGAACATCGCCGTTACGAGCAATTGTTTATGGCCGCCGATTCGCTTGGACTTCCGTATGAAGACCGCGAAGAGTTGTTCCGGCGCATGGCGTTCAACATCGCGAACGGGGAGTTCGATGACCATCCGAAGAACTTTTCGTTCATGTTGAAGGAAGGCGGGGAATGGCGGCTCGCGCCGGCATACGACCTTACAGGTTCGGACTTCCCCCCTGCCGATCCGTGGAGTGCGTATGCCGGAACGCATAACCTGTCCGTCAACGGACGCTTCTCCGGCATAACGGGGGACGACCTTCTCACGGTCGCCGACCGTTTCGGTATCGGCACGGCGAAAAAGATTTTGGCGGATTATCCTAAAATTTAAGTTGGACGTTTCCGGTTTTTCGGCGTATACTTTTAGCTCCTTTTTTCGTTTGCTCAAGGAGGCGTTATGTTGGCACAAGGTCTGGTTTTGCTCGTTGCGGGGATGGGTATTGTTTTTTCGTTCCTCTTGGTTCTCGTGATCTCCATGTCGGTCATGGCGAAGATCGTGCCAAGGTTCAACTACGTCCTCCCCGACGAGGAACCCAAGAAGAAGACGGCGCCCGCAGCCTCCGACGACTCGGCCGTCGCGCTCGCCATCGCCGTGGCCCTCTCCCGTTAGTCCGCTTTTCTCTCAACCCATTCATCCTCACACATTCGAAGGAATCAAACTGTGGCTAAAAAACAGGTTAAGTTCATGTGTACGGCGTTTCGTGACGGCTTCCAGTCCGTCATCGGCGCCCGCGTCCTCTCCAAAGATTTCATGCCGGCCGTCGCGGAAGCGTACGACGCGGGTATCCGCTGGTTCGAGGCGGGCGGCGGCGCCCGTTTCCAGAGCTGCTACTTCTACTGCCAGGAAGATGCATTCGCCGTGATGGACAAGTTCCGCGAAATCTGCCCGGACGCCGACCTCCAGACGCTTTCGCGCGGCGTGAACGTCGTCGGGCTGGAATCGCAGTCGAGCGACATGATCAAGCTCCACGCGCAGATGTTCAAGAAGCACGGCATGAGCTCCATCCGCAACTTCGACGCGCTCAACGACGTGAACAACCTCAAGTGGTCCGGCCAGTGCATCCACGACGCGGGGCTCAACCACGAGGTCGTGGTGACGATGA
>JAGAEL010000200.1 GCA_017613085.1 Kiritimatiellia bacterium
GGCGCGGCTTCTGCCGCGCACTCTCCCCTCCCGTCCGTATTCCCTTCCCCCCGACCGCCCGCACGCGCATCCGCTGTAACCCCGTGTCCCCAGCCGGTGCGGGAGGGGGCGGAGGAGGCGGCTTCGCCGCCCGCCCGGAAACAGTTCGCAGGGACAGGAACCATGCCCCAATGAAAAGGACGATAACCGCCACGGCGCACAACCAAAGCCTTTTACCGCTAGATTTCATTTTCCCCGCCGTATATCGAACTCGAACAATTCTTTCCCCTTCGGCGAGATACGGAACCGGTTCCTCCCGGTCCACGAGTCCTTCACGAGGATTTCATGGCGGCAGCGTATTTCGCGGGCTTTCGCCTGAAGGTCGCGGACAAACTCCCTGGCCTCGGCCACGGTCAACGTCTCCACGCCGCGCCTCGCCGCCTCCGGGTTGTCCTCAATCCGCAGATACCACTGATACCGGCCTTTTTTCAAGGCAAGCGACCTCCCCGTCGCGAGAATGCAGGTTTCGGGCTCTAACAACTCGACTTGAAGTTTCCCGGAAATTGCCGGCAGGAACCTGCTCGGCGACAGGCTGCTGTGTCCCAAATACACAAAATGACCCGCCCAACGCTCAGAATGACACACCCGCCCCAAAGAAATGGACTGCCGTTCGACTTCAGTCACCCCGGCATCTTCCCGGATGTCCGGATCAGCAGTCCGGCAAATATCGATTCCGCTTTTCCCCGCCGCGTTATTTTCGTCACTTCCGCCATGCTTATTGTCCCGTCCGAAAATGACGGCTATTTCCTTCACGCCCTCCGACCTCAGCATCCCGACAAAATGGGCCGCAGTTCCCGAGGCAACCCTTTCGGAGAAAAAGATTGTCACCGGGTACTCGCATTCGGCCGCAAACGGAATGTAGTGCCATCTGGTCGTGAGAAAATCCCAGTACATCTCGCTCTCGTCGGCAGGACCGTCTAGGGGAATGAATATTGAACAAGGCAGCGTCTCCTCGCCAGACGGCTGGCAACCGCAAGCGAGGAGAAAAAACAGGATGGTGCAAAAGCGTCTAACCGCGGCGGCGTTTTCCATACAGGTCTCTCACTTTCTTCTGTTGAAATCAGGGAACGGATCTCCGGGCCTCTGTCCCAGGCATCCCGCCGCAACGGCGGCGTTGATCGCGATCTCCACCTTAAACTGATATCCCTTGCCATGTACGGCAATTTGACTTTTCATTTCCTTTCCGAAGCAAGCCTCGGCGATGGAGTCTGCCGCATTATTCCTTACGGTATCTTCCTTCCACCCCGGATGCTGATATTTGTACGCGCGCAGCTCGGTGCATGCCTTGCGGGCGAGCCCGGCCTTGCTCGAACAGTCCGTGTCACCTCCCCCGCCGCAGGCATCCAGGGCGTGTACAAGCTCGTGTTTCAATGTGGACAAGTAGTCCGACACGTTCCTTTCCTTGCTAAAAATCCCGGCTTTACACAAGATGATCGAATTCTTCCCGTGGTCGTAATATCCGCCGACTCTTGCCGTGCAACATCCGCAGGAGATGGGCGGTATTGGACACCTCCTCTCTTCCAAGTCGTTGAAAAGCGCCCCGAGCCTCGAATCCCTTGTGCTTCCCGCCCGTGCTGACTTCAGAGCCTCCTCGCAGTTATCGTCTCGCCATCCGTAAAGCCCCATTATGTCCAGCGATGCGAATGGGGAATTTTTTACATAACGGTAAAGGTTGGGTGCGGTTGTTTCCCCCATCGGATCGTGCGTGATCCATTCGCCGATCCGGACATTGTAATCTCGATAGCGGTACGAGACGCATCCCGAATCGGGGTCGGCGTATTCAGAAGACCACCCGATGCGGTTATCCGTCACGCCAGAATCAAAGGAGGAAACACCGAAGGGCGCGTAGCCGTATGGCGCGACAATGTTCCCCGCCCTGTCCAGCAGTTCCCAGACGTTCTTGGTGAGGTCGTGGGTGTGGAACCAGAGGTTCGTGCCGGAGAGGGTGCAGAGGGCGCGGGTTGCGGTCCTCTCCGCCGGATCCCAGACGTAGTTAATCGGAGTCAGGGGGACGCCGTTGGAAACCGCGCTCTCCGCGACCAGCAGGTAGCCGTCGTAGAGGAAGGAGTGCAGGACTTCGGCACCGGGGGCGACGACGTGCTTCGCCCGCCTCCGCCCCGTGTCGTCGTATGCCATTTCGACGACGGTCGTGCCGTTCGACCACGCGACGGGACGGTTCTCGCCGTTGTACGCGATTCGCCACACGCCGGTCTCCGTCTTCACCATCGTCTGGTTCCCGTCGTCATCGTACTCGGGGATGAACGTCCCGTCGTTGTTTCCGATGATCGACGTGTACTGGTTGAGGGCATTCGCGGTGTAGGAATAGCTGTTCGTTGTCTCCGTCGCGGAGACGCGGTTGCCGACGGCGTCGTAGGCGTGATCAATACAAGAGAGGAATACCTTATTCGTACCAAGAATCGATGATTTCCCGATCATAACCATTCCTTGTTAAAATGGGGGTTGCGAATAATTAGAAACAACATGAAAAGTTTAACACAAAGCAAGTGTAGCGGCAAGCCTGAAGTCACTTTCTTACGGCCGATTTCAATAATGCATTGCCATAAGACAAGTTTGTTGTCACTCGGCGAATATTCGACAGCCTTTCATCAATAGGTCTACCTTCTATCCCAGGGCGATTCAATCCCCATTTTCGCCCCCTGTCGTCCGTCACACCCCGGGCTGGCGCGTCCCCGTGCAGTCTCGCCGCCCAGGCCTTTTAGTCCGTCCGCCGTCAGATACCTTGCCGTCCGACCTTTTTCAGAGGAGAACGGGCGCTTCATAAAAAACGTGTCCAGGCATAACTGCCCCGCATTGAGAATCTGCATCCCTCCGCCCTTGCGGATGACAACGACCGCATGATTCTGAATCCACGGTTCGGTTATTGAGCCGGTTAACGGTATCTTTCTCTCCCCGTCTTTCACCCCGTCCCAGGAGGCCGGCAAAACTTCCGGATCCAGGTTCGCAGAGAACACAACCGGCCACGCCGCGTCTAAAGCGTCGGGGTCGGAAACGAGTATGCACCAATCTTGAATATGCCCATTCAATCGGGACGCCCCCATCCACCGTTCCAGGGAGTCGAAAGACTCAGCCCCCGCCGCCGCACGTTCGCCGACCATCCCGGTTTGCGTGATCATACGGGCAATCTTCGCCCCGTCGCCAAGAAACGAAACAACGGTTTCCCGGATGATTATTTTCCTCGTATAAACACCAACCGTACATAACAGTATAAAGCCAAGGGCAAGGCCAAGGATGGAACTCAACTTATTTAGGGTTGCTTTTTTCATCATTTTGACGAACATGGCTGCATCCTGTCGGACAGATAGACCCATGCATAATACGTGCTACAGGGATTTTTTTTACGTTTAAATTGGTTGCATTGATACGTCGTAGAAACATTGCAAGTTTTTGAGTCACATCCACCCAATATCCGAAGAAATCTCGGAACGCACGCATAGGGAAGGGATATCGTTATAATCTTGCCGACAACGGATGAATTGCACATCTCGCCACCCATTACCTTAAAGCCTGTAGATTCTCCGGGATGCAATATATTTCCAGAATATGTACACCTGCAACACGTAATAGCACCCAGCCGATCTATTTGATAAATTGGATTATTACGACAAAAAGAATATATATTTACCCCTCCATCCTCCTCTATCGTATCGCGGTTGAGCCAACGCATGAGAACGGGATGATAGAAGCGGTAACCGTAATAGTAGAGACCCGTCTCGGCATCGAAGTATTCCGTCGAAAATCGGTGGCGGAAGAAGTCGGCGAGGCGACCGGACTTCGCAATTATGTTGCCGAATGCATCGTAGGTGTAACAGGCGACGACGGAACCGTTCGCGTCCATATAACGGGTAATGTTACCATTGTTGTCATAGGACGGCACGTAAACCGTGCCGTTAACGATAAGGTAAAGTAGCCCACCGATGCCACCCACTCCCCGCAACCTTCCGGAGAGGTCCTTCCCCCAGTAGTTCCGTATCGTCACGGTCACGCCGTCCTTATAGGCGACACGCTCCTCAACGAGGTTCCAGCCATCGTAGAAGAAAATAGTTGTCGCCTCTGGTGTCACCTTCCTAACGCGTCGGGATTTCGCATCATAGAAATTCTCGAGGACCAATGTCCCGTTCGTTGAGATGGACTTGAGACGGTTTGCCGCATCGTATGTGAATGTACGTGTGCCGTCAAAGATAAGATTGCCATCGGCATCGTAACTGAACTCCGTGTACTGGTTTAGGTTGTTCGCGGTGTATGAGGTCGAATTACCGATTCCGTCGTAGCCGTATGTACGGGATGTCCCGGAGATGTCGGCGGATACGACCTCGCCCCTGAAATTGTAACCGAAAGTGTCGCCGTTACGACTTACAGGGCGGCCGAGTATGTCGTAGGCATAGGCGAACGTTTCCATCGCGACATCGTTCACGGAGTTCGACACCCCCTTGACAAGTGAAGGTCGGCGGTCGTCCCGTTCAAGGCTGCACGAGAATGAAACACCGTTGGAGAGCGTCAGCAAATATCCTGCGTCAAGGCGTCCAGGCGTGTATGCGTATTCAACCACAGCAGCCGCGTTGGAGATGGAATCCAGAAGGCCGTCTGCAGCGTATGTATAGAAAGCGCCGTCTGTTTCCCGTAGCCGCCCGAAGGTATCGAAGGAGCGTGTAAAAGACCGGCACTCGTTCCCGACGGTCGCCTCCTCGTTTGTACAGTCCCCTCGATTACTCCAGAGCGACCGGACGGAGGTTGTCCCGTTCGACGCGACAATCTCGTTTTTAGACGTACCGTATACAAACGATTCGACTTCGCCGTCGGAATACAACACGGATGAAAGTGTGCGCCTAGCGTTGTACACATTCTCAGACCATCGTCCACTCGCGAACACCTTGCGAAGAGGAAGATTGTCCTTCGTATATGTGTAGGACGGCCCCTTCCCGTCGGCGTACACCTTGCGGAGGAGGAGCCCCGTCGCGGGGTCGTGGATCCAGCGCGTCTCGTCCCCGGCGCCGTTCTCGTCGCGGAAGGTCCGCATGGACACACGCTGTCCGAAAACGTCGTACCCGTACTCCACGGGATAGGTTGCCCCGCGCCTTGCCACGGCCCGCCCCCGGAGGTCGTATTCCGTATAGACCGTGTTACCCAGCGGGTCGGTCACGGAGATCCGGTTGCCGCAGAGGTCGTAAACGTAGCTGCTCGTCACGCAGTCGAGGACGTCGTATTCCCTCGAAACGGTGAACGCGGCGTTAGTCTGTCTGTGTCTCGTTTTCGTCATCACGCGGTTCATTTTACCAGACCTCCCGTGTCGCATCAATCGGTTTTTGACGGACCGGGCTCCTCCGCGAGGATCGCCGCCGCGAGGCGGCGGACGAGGGGGGACGTGGAGGACGCGGCGAGGCGGCGAAGTTCCGTCGGGGCGCACCCGCGTTCGCGGCAGATGGCGAGGGCGGCGAGAAGCGAACACTCGTCGGAATCCCGGTCGCGGAGGAC
>JAGAEL010000201.1 GCA_017613085.1 Kiritimatiellia bacterium
GCTCGCCTACGTCTCCGGCGCGGGAGGCGGCCCGATCACCGTCCGCGCGCTCGGTACGCGGGCGTGGAATCGCATCCCCGAACCGCGCGTCTTCGCGTTTGATCCCGTCTGGTACGGTGAAACGGGCGATTCGGGATACGATATCGTCTGTCCGTTGTATACAGGATTCAAGTTGCTTTTGAGGTAGGGACGGTCTCACGCAGAGGCGCAGAGAGGCAGAGTTCGCAGAGAGAGGCAAACCATGTTGAATGTTCACAAATCTCAATTGACGCAAGTGTGCACAAATGGCAAATTGAAATTCCGTGTGGGACTTGCGGCGTTGTGCGGTGCGTACGCTGTGTGGGCGAGCGGGACGTCGATTTCGGACGTGGTCGTCAACCAGCGGTGGCCGTGGAGCGAGAAGGTCGATGTCGATTTCGTCCTTTCCGGCGCGGCGAGCGACGTGGACGTGACGGCCCGGTGGGATGCGCATCCGGAACCGTACCGCCTTGGGACGTTGTTCGCCGCCGCGCCTGGACACAACCGCCTCACATGGGATCCCGCCCGGTCGCCGTTCGCGGGGCAGACGCTTACGGGGTTCACGGTGTCGGTCTCGAACGTCGCCGCGTCCGCGCATACGTACCTTGTCGTCGATCTTGTCAACGGCGGTTATGAGTTCCTGCCCGATGTGCCGGCGGGGGGCTGGACGGATGAACACAAATCCTCGAAGATGGTATTCCGACGCATTCCGGCGGGAACGTACACGCTGGGTGAAGAGTCGTCCACATTCACGCATCTGAAGCATTACAGTCCGGGGTCTGTCACAACGACGAACTGCAACCGCCGTGCGGTGACATTCACAAGCGATTTCTACATGGGTATCTACAAGTACACCGAAGCCCAGCACACCTGCCTTGATTCGGGATCACAGGGTTCCTCCTACGAGCCGCAGAACCTCTCGTATAATGCCTTGCGTGGCGAAAAGGGCGGTACGCCCAATATCGACTGGCCGACGACGGGCTACGCGGTTTCGCCGGATTCAGTTGTCGCGAAATTACGGGCGAAAACAGGAGGGGAACTCGTCGTGGATCTCTGCGAGGAGGATCAGTGGGAAGTTGCCGCCCGTGCGGGAACGACGACGTTCTGGCCGACGGGCGGTACGACTGCCGAAGATCTTTCGACCATCAGCAACCATGTGAATGCCATTGTCGCATGGTACGGCAACACACATTCCACGGAGCAGAAGGCAGTCGGAACGAAGAATCCAAACCAGTGGGGAATCTATGATGTGTCCGGTCTTGCGGGTGAATGGACGCTTGACACGGCGAAGAACACCAGGACCAACCAATATCCAGATTATGGATTGCCTGTTGACAGCACTGATCCCGTCGGCGTGTCGGGCGGGACATATCGAATCATCAAGAGCGCCAGTGGGAATGGCGTTAAGACGGCGCTGTACGATCTTCTTCCCTGTAGGCGGCAGATGGCGGTGCCAGACGCCAACACCTACTCCACCCGCTTCTGCATCCACCTGAAACCGCTCGGCACCTTGTCGTTCAGGGAATATCCGTAACGCTTTAGGGGGGTAGAACATGAGGAGGAGAGAAATGAACTTGAAGAGACGATCTTTTCTTTCGGGGGGGGCGGTGTTGGCGGCTTCTGCGGCCTTGCCCGCCGCCGCCAAAAAATCCGGCAAGTCTTTCGTCGAGGTGCCGCCCGCAAACGGGGGGCGTGCGGAAGAGGCCGCCAAGAAGCTGGTTCTCGGCGAGCCGTTCCTTCAGGCGCCTTCCGACACGACGATGGGCGTGGCCTGGACGGTGAATGTCCTGGCGAACGGCTGGGTGGAGTATGCCGAGAACCCGGAGTTGAGGGACGCGAAGACGGCGGTGTGCGGTTCCTACGGCGTCACGGGGTTTGATGACCGCATCCTCCAGGTCCGGCTCACGGACTTGAAGCCCGCGACGAAATACTGGTACCGTATTCATGCCCGGCACATCGACTACGTACACAACTACAAACGTTATCCGCTCGATACCGCCGTCGGCGAGATCCATTCGTTCACGACCTTCGGTCCCGGCGCCACGGCGCATTTCTGCGTGATGAACGACACCCACGCGAACTGGGAGAGTTTCTGCCGCGTCACGGAGAAGATCACGTCGATCCGTCCTTCGACGATCCTCTGGAACGGGGACGCCCAGAACCAGACCGAAGACCGCGAGACCGGCGTGAAGATTTTCCTTGAACCGCCGATCCCGCATCCCGGCTACGCGACGGACACGCCGATTCTCTGGGTCAACGGGAACCATGACCTTCGGGGACTTTGGGCGCGGAAATCGGAGTCTTTCGTGATGACGCGCCTCCCGTCCGAACGGGATTCCCGCGACTGGGCGTTGACACGTAACTTCGCGGTCCGCCTCGGCGATGTCGCGATGATCGGGCTTGACACCGGCGAAGACAAGCCGGATGCCCATCCGCAGTTTGTCGGGCTGGTCCGGTGCGAGCCGTACCGCGTTGCGCAGACGGCTTGGCTGGAGGATCAGTTCAAACGTCCCGAGATCGCCGGCGCGCGTTTCGTCGTCGCGTTCTGCCACATCCCGCTGTTCGATCCGGATCCGGAAGCCCATCCGGGCGGCCTTATCGACAACGGCGGAGGGAAGTATCGCACCTCCTTTTCCGCCTGGGAGAAGTCGTGCGCCGACATGTGGGGGCCTGTGCTTGCGCGGAACGGATGCCAGCTGGTCATCGCCGCGCACCAGCATTGTTACCGTTTCGATCCGGCGACGCCGGAACGTCCGTGGGCGCAGATTATCGGGGGCGGCCCGAAGATAACGAAGGCGGAAGCGCCGAGTTACCCGACGGTCATCGAGGGGTGTGTGGCGGACGGCTTGTTGAAGGTCACGGTTCACAACATCCGCGACAACACGGTTCAGGCGACGCATACGTTCAGCCCCCGTTCCGTGTGAGACGGTTGACGGCGGAGACTTCCTTGGAACCAGGGTTATGGAAAAGGGAAAACCGATGGGCATGATTTCGAGAAGATGGTTTATCGGGGGGATGGCCGGCGCGGCGTTCGGTGCGCGGCGGTTGTTCGCCGAAGCCGGCGCGGCTTCCGCCTCCGGCGCGAAGGTGAAGTTCGGCGTCTTGAGCGATGTCCACTTGAAAAAAACAGGCGATGAGGCGGCCTTTCTCAAAGCGCTCGCCTATTTCAGGGAAAACAACGTGGACGGCGTCTTGATCGCCGGCGACATCGCGGATACCGGGTGCGCCGCCCAGTTGAAGCTCTGCGCCGACTGCTGGTACAAGACATTCCCCGACGGGAAAGCTCCTGACGGGCGTCCCGTCGAGCAGCTTTTCGTCTACGGCAACCATGACATCGACGGCTGGAAGTGGAAGGCCAACGCCGAACGTTACAAGAAAGATCCGGAACTTCGCAAGGTGGACGCGATCGGTTTCGAGAACAACCGCGCCCGCGTGTGGGAGGGGTTGTTCCACGAGAAGTACGCGCCCATCTGGATGAAGCGCGTCAAGGGCTACACCTTCATCGGTGCGCACTGGAGTAACATCCAGATCGAGGCTTTCATGAAGGCGCACGGCAAGGAGATCGATCCGTCGCTCCCGTTCTTCTACACGCAGCACGCGCATCCGCGAAACACCTGTTTCGGCGGGTGGGCGTGGGGACGCGACGACGGCCGTTCCACGCGCGCGTTGTCCCCGTTCTCGAACGCCGTCGCCTTCTCGGGACACAGCCACTACACGCTCACCGACGAGCGCACGGTCTGGCAGGGGGCGTTCACCTCCATCAACACCGCCTCGCTCAAGTATGCCTCCACCGATTACGCATTGCGCGAGAATATGCCGGGGAACGGCCACGGTTACAGGGGCGAGAAACGCAAGCATCTGATGCCGAGCATCCCGACCTCCAACGGGAAGCAGGGGATGCTGGTTTCGGTGTTCGGCGACCGGATCGCCATTGAACGCCGCGAGTTCGTCACCGGCAAGTCGCTCGGCGACGATTGGGTGCTGCCGCTTCCGTGCGCGGAGTCGAAACCGTTCGCGTATGCCGCGCGCGTGAAGACGCGGACGGCGCCTGAATTCGCGGCGGGCGCCGAGGTGAAGGCGGTGACGACGAAGGACGAGAAGAAGGGGGATTTGATCGAGATCACCTTCCCCGCCGCGAAGACGAGCGGAAAGTGCCGCGTGTTCGAGTACGAAGTCACGGCCGTCTTGACGGAGGACGACGTCGAACTCGTGCAGCTCCAACGCCGTGTCCTCGCGCCGGACTTCCATCTGCCCGAAACAAAAGAAGGGATGGCGGGACGCTGCGTTCTTGCGGCGGCGGATCTGCCGATGAAAGGGCGTTACCGTTTCGAGGTCCGTCCGCTCGAATGTTTCGGACGCAAAGGCGCGCCCATCTCGGTCGAGGCGACGGTGTAACGCGGATGTGCCCCGTTGGTAAAGAGGATATTCCGGTTCCGCCGGAGGGGAACGAGACCGCCGGCAAGCCCTTCTTTTACGTCGCGCCGATGCACGGCATTACGGAACGTGTCTGGCGTAACGCGATGGCGGCGCATTTCCGGATGCCCGACGCGGCCGTGGCGCCTTTCATCGCCACCTTTGCGGGGGAACGGGTGAAACCGCGTCTTCTGGAAGATGTTTCGCCGGAAAAAGAACAACGCATCCCGCTTGTCCCGCAGGCGCTGGGAAAGGATCCCGCCGAACTGCGTGTCTTGCTCCGTGCCTTCAAAGCGCTCGGTTACGCACGTGCCGACCTCAACGCGGGATGTCCCTGGCCGATGGTCGCGAAGAAGGGAAGGGGGGCGGGGCTTCCGCGCAATCCCGATACATTCCGCCGGATGCTGGAGGCGGGATGCGACGCGATGCCCGGCGGTTTTTCGGTCAAGGTCCGGCTCGGTTATGACGCGCCGGACCAGCTGGCCGCGTGGATGCCGATGCTCAACGAATTCCCGCTCTGCGAAGTGACGATCCACGCACGGACGGCGAAACAGATGTATGCTGGAGAGGTGGATCTGGAGGCGTTCGCCGATGCGGCGGCACGTTGCCGGCATCCGGTCGTGTACAATGGCGACCTTTTCTCGCTGGAAGAGTACCGGCGTCTCCAGGCCCGTTTCCCCGGCGTGTCGCGCTGGATGCTGGGGCGCGGGCTTTTGCGGGATCCGTTCCTGATGGAAGACCTTGCCGCAGGATGCCGCGTCCCGCGTGACGCGGAACGGCTCGCCGCCTTCCTGGAGGCGTATCTGGACGCCACGCTGGCGCGGCAC
>JAGAEL010000202.1 GCA_017613085.1 Kiritimatiellia bacterium
ATTCGGTCTCCAGAGTGGCGACATGATGCAGCAACTCGCCCTCAAGGCGGGGGCGGCGGAGAAGTGGCAGGGAATGCCCGTGCTGGTGATCGTGCTGTTGGGCGGTTTCTTTGTGAACCTGGCCTGGTGCATCCAGCAGAACCTCAAGAACCGCAGCGGGGGCGACTACCTGAACGGGAAGGTCAACATAGCCAACAACCTCTTCTTCGCGGGAATCGCGGGAGTGATCTGGGCGTGCCAGTTCGTCTGCCAGAAGGCCGGCGAGCCTGCGATGGGCAAGTCGCTGGCGTACATCAGTTTCGCCATCGTGATGGGCTCGTCCATCTTCTTCAGTACCCTCATCGGCATCTTGATCGGTGAATGGAACGGCGTGAGCAAGCGGACGAAAATCCTGCTCTCGATTGGGATCGTGATTCTTCTGGCCGCGTTCAGCGTCGTTTCATACGGGAACAAACTCTCCGCGTAAACGGACGCGGCGCGGGGACGGAAAGGTGATGTCATGTTGATGACGGGGAGTCTGGAAGATTACATCGAGTGTATCTACGTGTTGATCCTCGATGAGAGACCGGCACGTATCCGCGACATCGCGCTGTACATGGGCGTAAAGACACCGTCCGTCGTCAAGGCGATCTCCATCTTGAAGGAGGACGGCCTTGTCGTGCAGGAACGATACGGTTCGGTGGAACTCACCCCTGCCGGTGAGCGGGAGGCGAAGAGAATCCTGGCGACGCACCGTCTCCTTAAAAAGTTCCTGGTCTGTCTCGGGGTCGGGGAGGAGACGGCGGAAGAAGACGGGTGCAAGATGGAACACATCCTTTCGCCGGAAACCCTGTTCCAGATCGCGAAATTCGTCAAATCCAGCAACATCGCGTGCGACGAATCGAATGAGATTGATTTTGCCGCGTTAGGCGTGGATGGAACGGAGTGACGGGATAGGGGCGGATGGTTGAATAAGCCGGAAGACAATCTGTGGGACGGGGGACTTTCGTTCGCGAAGTTGGACTTCGCCCGCGAAGCCCGCACCGGATTCGGCGAAACGGTCTTCTGTCCTGGAAAGACGGAGGCACAGCTTGTCGCGATTCTGGATGCGTTCCACAAGTCGAACCGTCCCGTCCTCGGCACGAAGTGTTCCATCGCCCAGTTCCGTGCCGCTGAAGCCGCCGGGCTTCCGTTGGAATACGACGAGACTTCGCGTGTGCTGGTCTCCGCCTGGGCGTCTCCGAAACCGGTTGAAGGGACGGTCGCCGTCTGCACGGGCGGAACGGCGGATATCCCCGTTGCGGAGGAAGCGGCGCGTACGGCCGTCTTCTTCGGCGCAACGGTACAGCGTCAGTACGATGTCGGCGTGGCGGGACTCCACCGTCTGATTGGACGGATCGGGGAAATCCGCAAGGCGGATGCCGTGATCGCCGTCGCCGGTATGGAAGGGGCGCTCGGAAGTGTCCTTGCCGGCTTGGTCGAAGTGCCGGTCGTCGCCGTCCCGACATCCGTCGGATACGGCGCCTCGTTCAAAGGGTTGGCGCCCTTGCTCGCCATGCTGAACTCCTGCGCGGAGGGCATGACGGTCGTGAATATCGACAATGGCTTCGGGGCCGCCGCGTTCGTCTGCCGGATGTTGCGCAGTCGCATGAAAAGGGAAAGATCGTGAGTTTGCTTTTTCTGGAAGGGGCAGGGGGGATCTCCGGCGATATGACGGTCGCCGCCTTGATCGGACTCGGTGGAAGCCGCGCCAAACTGGAAGCCGCGTTGAAGAGCCTTGCGCTGGAGGGGTTTTCGTATACGGTGTGCGAGCGCGATTCCTACGGGATCGCCGGGGTCGATTTCGATGTCCATCTGGAGTCGGAACACGGTCACGCCGACCACCACCATGCGCATGAAGAAGCGCACTGTCACGATTCCCGCCACGGTCACGCGCACCATGCGCATCGAAACCTAGCCGATGTCTTTGCCGTAATCGACCGGGGCGCGCTCGGCGGGCGGGCGCGTGAGTTGGCGAAACGGACGTTCACCCTTGTCGCGGAAGCCGAGGCCGAAGCGCACGGGAAACCGATCGACCAGGTGCATTTTCATGAAGTCGGCGCGATAGATTCCATCGTGGACATTGTTTCCGCTGCCGTCTTGATTGAAGACCTCGGCATTACGGAATGTGTCGTGACCGGGTTGACGGAAGGGCAGGGTACGGTTCTTTGCCAGCATGGCGAGTTACCGGTCCCCGTCCCCGCCGTGTTGAACATCGCGCGTCGTTTTGGGATTACCCTGCGTACTTCGCCTGACAAAGGGGAGAAAGTGACGCCGACGGGGATTGCCCTGGCTGCGGCCTTGCGTACACGTACCGAACTTCCTGCGGCGTACACGGTCGAACGGGTAGGGGTCGGCCTCGGGAAACGCGATTTCGGCCACGCAAACTTTTTACGTGCGATGCTTCTTCGCGAGGAGACGCAGACGCAGGGGGAGCGGATCTTCGTGGTGGAGTGCAATGTCGATGACAGCACCGGCGAAGAGCTGGGATTCGCGATGGAGGCGTTGTTCAAGGCGGGGGCGAAAGACGTCCATTTCCTTCCCTGCCTGATGAAGAAGAACCGTCCCGGACAGGTCATCAAAGTGATTGTCGCCGAACGCGAACTTCCGGTGATTGAAGAGACGCTTTTCCGTTATACGTCCACCATCGGGCTTCGCCGGTATCCGGTCGAACGCTCGTGTCTCGCCCGTTCCACGGTAGAGGTCGCCCTGCCGCAAGGCACGGTTCGCGTCAAGCGCTGCGAAGGGAACGGCGTAGTCCGTTTCTATCCCGAATACGAAAGTGTCCGCGAACTCGCCCTCGCCACCGGCGAGGATATCCGCACCCTCTCCGCAAACGCCGTGGCAGCACTCGCCAAGCGGGGCTAGGGGCGCGTCTCCCTTTTCGTTTGGGCGCATCCGCGAATCGCACAAAAGCGGCAAGAAAAAATAAACCACAAATCGACACGAATCAGTGGATCGGTCGCGACGGGGCGCGACCCTCCCGCTCTTTCCTCCGCGTGAGATAAAAAAACGGGTTTTGTCACGCCGTTCCCATGCGGCGCGTGGGGACACGCGCCCTCCCGCACGACAACCGCCACCCGGACGCGACAACAAGGACAACATAAAGGTTGGTTTCAGTTGTCTCGTTTGCTTTGGTTGTCCCGGTTGTCTTGTCTGTCCCTTTTTCGCTGAGTGGACGCGCCCTCCCGCACGACAGGCGACAAACGACAGCCGACAGCCAAGTCTGTCGCGACGGGGCGCGACCCTCCCGATCTTTCCTCCGCGTGAGATAAAAGACGGGTTTTGTCACGCCGTTCCCATGCGGCGCGTGGGGACACGCGCCCTCCCGTGTCCGGCTGTCGGATGTCGGGTGTCGCCTGTCGTGTAATTTTCCGTTTTTCGGTTGAAATTTCTTATTGCGTCGGGGTTGATTCGGTGGTATAGTAGTCCTTTCTTTTGCGAACAGAGGAGAATTTCAATGAGTCAGCACAGCAGCTTGAAGGGGTCGAGCAAGATCACCGTGAAACGGAATGTTTTGAAGCGTTTTGAACGCGTGGATCTGTTGAAGAAGCGCGGTCAGTGGAAAGACGGCGACCGTGGTCTCGGTCTTCGTAAGACCAAGCCCGACGCCTAGTCGTTTCGTTAAGGGACGTTGTTTTCGGCACGCGGTGAGGAGGCGACTCTTCCGCGTGTCTTTGTGTTTTGCCGGAATCTCGCCATGAAACGTTTGACAGCCTGTCTCGTCCTTGCCGCCGCGTTTGTATCGGCCAGCCCGCCTGAACTTGCCCGGCTTTCCGATGTTTACCGGCGGGAACTCGTTAAAATCGCGGAGGAATTCAACCGCGAGACGGCTGCCCTTGCCGAAGATTACGTCATCGAGTTGCGTAACCTTTCGAAACGGATGAAAGACCGGCAGGACGCGGCCGGTTTCCAGGTCGTCCGTCAAGAGGCTTCCCGCTATATGAAGGCGTTGGCGGCGGAACCGGATCCGTTCGAGTCGGTTCCGGAACTTACGCCGGAGGATCTGGCGAAAACTTCCGAAGCCCTGAAGATCGTCCAGCGGGCGTATATCGACACCCGGACGGCGAAGATCCGGGCGCGGGACGGACAGGTGGAAGAACTTGCGAAAAAGTTGCTGGGCGGTTTGGACGCTCTCCGCTCCAAGGCACAATCGGGCGGGCGAGGGGAGGATGCCGCCGCGTTCAAAAAGGAGGCGAACCGGATCCGCGTGGCCATGCAGCGAAAGGATTTCGCCTTCCGCGCTTTGAAGGAGGCGGGGGGCGTGTGTGCCGCGATGCCGCCGCCGCCCGATGTCTCGAAAATCAAAGACCGCGCCTCCCGTTTTTCCCAGGGACAGGGGAAGGGGAACCTCGCCACCGGCGACCTCACCACGCTTCCGCCTGCCGTCCAGTCCTTTCTCTTGAAACCGCTGGAATACGACAAGTCCTGGCCGCCGGAGATTGTCAACTGGCGGTACGAAGGCACCGGGCCGTATTCGCACGATGACCACTTGTACAACCTTCCCGGAATCCCGGCGGAACTGGGGATTTTCGCCCACCCGAAAAACATGAAGGCGTACGTCCGGGGAGTCAAGCGGATGGCATCCGAGCCGCGTGGAAACCGGATGCTGGCCTGGACGGGGCGCGCGGTGTCCTGGCGGCTGAAGGATAGCCGCGATCTGGTCTGTTCGATTCTTTTCCGCACGATGCGTCCCGCCTTGAACGAGTCCGGCGGACCGGCGGGCTGTGTCGCGGTCTACGACGTAGAGTCGAACAAACTGCTTGCCTCCTACACCGTCCCGATGCTTTCAAAGGAGACGGAACTCTACGTGGCAAAACATTATTCTTACAACCGTCTCACCATCAAATGGGTCGGTTCCAAGAAGAAACGGGGTTTTACCCTGCCGGATCATACGCCGCTCCGTGTCGTTGTCGGCGTGGTGGGGTATGCGAAAGGGGAGGAGATTGACGCGACCATCGAAATCCTGCCGGCGCGGCAGAATGAAGACCGGTGAGCGCGTGAACGTTTCCCTTCGTTGAAACGTTTTAGATGGGTGGAGTTTGTCAGTACGGACATGAGGTTTGAGATGAAGAGAATGTGGACGGCGGTCGTCACCGCCTTGTTGTTTACAACAGTTGCGAACGCACTCGATCAGGATACGAAGGCGGCCGCGAAAACCGCGATCCAGAAGGGGCTTGCCTGGCTGGTCGCCCGGCAAAAAGACGACGGGTTCTGGTCGAACGAACGGTTTCCCGCGTTGACCGGGCTGCCCCTCTGGGCGATGGCCGAGGTCGCCCCCGAATACCCGGAGTATACCGCGAACATCGCGGCGGCGGTGGCGTTTTTAAAGGGGAAGGCACAGCCGGACGGCGGCATCTACGTGCCGGATCCGCGTCGCGGCGGGGCGGGACTTGCAAATTATAATACGTCCGTCTGCATGATGGCGCTCCAGGCTACCGGACGGAAAGACGTGATACCCCTTATCCTCAAGGCCCGCGAGTTCACCGCGAACACCCAGTTGACGGGTGAAGATGTCCATACCGGTGGATTCGGTTACGACAGGAACGGGCGGCGTTATTCGGATCTCAGCAACACGGCGATGGCTATCGACGCCATGCGCATGACCGAGTCGGCGGAGGAGTTCCGTCCGGCGGGGCAGGCAAAGGTCGATCTCAATTGGGAGACCGCGCTAAAGTACGTCTCCGGGATGCAGGTGCCGAGAGAGGGCGACGACAAAGGCGGGTTCGTCTATACGAAGAATATCGCGCGCGCGCCGACGCTGGACGTGAACGGGGCGGGGGCGGCACGTTCCCATCGCCCGCTTCTTCAGGCGTACGGTTCGATCACCTACGACGGCCTTCTCGCCCTGATGCACTGCAAGCTCACGCCGAAAGATCCCCGTGTGGTCTCCGCGCTCCGGTACTGTTCGAACCATTGGACGCTTGAGGAGAACCCCGGACAGGGGATGCAGGGCATCTACTTCTATTACGATATTCTGACACGCGCGCTGAATGCCAGCCGGATCGATACGATCGAATGTGCCGACGGCAAGAAGGTGGATTGGCGGACAGAGGTTATCCGTAAGGTTGTCTCGCTTCAGAAGAGGGAAGGGTATTGGGTCAACGCCAACAATCGTTGGTGGGAGGGAACCCCCGAACTCGTCACGTCCTACTGCCTGATCTGCCTTGAACACGCATTGAAGCAGGCGAAGTAATCCCGGAAGGAGGAAGGAACGATGGAAGAACGGAATCAGACGCAGTCAAACGAACAGGGCCACCGCTCCCGTGTCATCGCCATTGACGGACCTTCCGGTGCGGGGAAGTCTTCCGTCTCCCGTACGGTCGGGGAAAAACTCGGTTTCCTCCACGTGGATTCCGGAGCCCTCTACCGGATTATGACGTGGCAGTGCCTCCGCCACGGAATCGACACATCCGACGAAAAGGCCGTCGCCGCCTTTGCGGGGACGGTCGAGGTGACGTGTCGCCCGGAAGGCGCGGATCTCGCCTTTTATGTGGACGGTATCCGTCCGGGCGACGAACTCCGGACGCCGGAGGTTAACGCACACGCCAGCCCCGTCGCCACGGTCAAGGCCGTGCGCGACCGCGTGACCGCCTGGCTGCGCAAGATGCCGGAACACGGCGACCTGATTGTCGAAGGCCGCGACATCACGACGGCGGTTTTCCCGGACACCCCCGCCCGCTTCTACTTGACGGCCAGCGCGGAAGCGAGAGCCGCCCGCCGCCACAAGGAAGAGGTCGAGAAAGGGATTGCCGGTGGAAGTGCCGAAGAGGTCAAAGCCTCGCTTCTGGCCCGCGATCAGATTGATTCCACGCGGAAATACGCCCCGCTGAAAAAGGCGGACGGCGTCATCGAAATCGACAGCACCTTCCTCACCCTTTAACAGGTGGTTGAAACCGTCCTCTCCGCTTTGCCGGAAACGTGGAAATAAGCGACGAGGGAAACTTCGACAGCCGTCGATCAATCGTTTGGTTTGCGGTGTGGGACGGATTCGTCTTTTTCACGGCGATTCCGGATGTTCATCCGTTCCAGGTGCCGTTTACGGCCTTCTTCGCGTAACATCGTGTCGAACTGTTTGAACTGTTCTTCATTCATCGCCTCCCGCACGAAAAGGAGCAGACGGATGGAAAGTTTCGCCTGTTCACCGCGCATCGCGGCAATTTTTTCTGCGTATTCGTAAAGGGGGGCGGGATCAAGTTTCTTGTCCTGAAGGACTTTCCGATACAGCAGGGCTTGTTCGTGGATAACGGCGAGAATGTTCGTCTCCATGGCTTGGTTCAATTCCGAGATCGTGCGGGCCTCTTTCTCGATCGCGCGTACTTGATCGGTGGATAGCCCGGACGATTCGATAAATCGTTTCGACGTGACGGTACGTGCAATCCATCCCATCGAACGGAAATGCGGCGGCATCCGTTTCCCCATCTCGAAATGGGGACGGTGGTGCGGCGGCGGTTCGTGCCCCCCTCTGCCTTCGGGCAGTTCGCAAGGCGGTTCGGCGAGACACGTACCCGCGAAAATGAATAAAGCCATGAAATAGAAAACACGCATATTCCTCTCCTCTTTCCTTTTAACAAACGAAAGGAATCGGGGATTATTGCCGATAACTTCGGCGGTTAGCGGAGTAGACCGAGGAGGCTTCCTTTGTCATCGGTCGGGACGGGGTAGGCACGGACCTCCTTCCAATCGATCGGCGTGGAGAGGTCGGGGGCTTCCCGGACGTAGGCGATTCCCTGCCGCGAGAAGAAGGTCCAGATCGTGCCGGACATCAGGCGTGTGTCTCCGAGTGTGCGTACCCCGTACAGACAGAGGTTGAGCGATTCCGCGACGGCTTTGCAGACCGGCGCCAGGTCGATATGCCAGTTGCTGATGTGGACGGCGAGGATTCCGTCGGGGGCGAGGCGGCTCAGGTAGAGTTCGAAGGCTTCTTTCGTGATGAGGTGGTAGGGTACGGCGTCGCCGCTGTAGGCGTCAATGACGAGAAGGTCGTAGAGCGGGTCGCTTGCCGCCGTCTCTTTTTCCAGCGATTTACGGGCGTCGCCGGGGACGAGGTCGATTTTACAAGCGGCATCCGCCATGTAGGTGAAGTAGCGGGGATCTTGCGCGACACGGATGACGTGCGGGTTGATTTCAAAGAAACGGTAGAGGTCGTTCGCGCGCCCGTACGGCAAAAGCATCCCCGCGCCGAGCCCGACCACGCCGACGTTCATCGGGCGTCCATCCCGGTATTTCGGATGCGAGAGGATCCCCACGCCGGCGGCGAACCGCATATAGTACCCAAACGGTTTGGCGCGGAGCGCGGGCGTCCGGACTTGAAGCCCGTGCGTCGTCTGTCCATACCACAGGTAGGAAACCGGGGCCGGCGTACCATCCACCACCTCCCGTGTCTGCGTCACGCCGAGGCTTCCGTAAAAATTACGCGAACGGTAGAGTTGGCGGGCGTTGGAGCTGTGGCGTACCAGCAGAAGCAAGAGACAGGCGGCCGCGGCCGCCGTTACTCCGGGAAGCAACTTGCGCGTTCTGGCGTGATGGCGGACGGGGAAGAGTCGGGTGGCGCAGAGCGCGGCGCAGACAATCAACGCGAGCGGGAATTCGGTTACACGGGTGAAAACGAGAGGGGCGATGAACGAAGCCGAAAGTCCGCCCGCCGCGCCGCCGATCGCGGTGTAAAGATAAAAACGTGTCAACCGTTCCGTAGCCGGGCGGGACTGATACAGCCATCCCGTCAACATCGTCCCGACGAAGAAGAGCACGGCAACCGCCGCATACGCATTGGGATAGAAACTCCCGTGACCCCAGAGTCGTGCGGCCGAAACCGCCGCGACGATCGAGGCCATTCCCAGCAAGGCCCAGAGGCGGGGACACCAGCCGCCGATCCGGGAGAAGCCCGCGATGTAGGCGGCGAGGAAGGCGGAAAGCATCAGGTTCCAGACAAACGGAAGGGGCGTGACATCGAGGAACAGGTGCGACACGACGGCGTTGAGCAGAAACGAAAACACGCCCGGCAGGACGAGCCAGAGAACGGGATTCCCCGTCCCTGTCCCCGTGTCTGTTTCGGTGGAAGTCGGGGACGTTTCAGGGCAGGGGGACGAGCGCAACATGGCGATCGCGTAGACGAGGCACAAGGTGCCGAAGATGCACCATTGCAGGGTGAGATCGAGCGAACGCTCAAACACAAACGGGTAGATCAAGAGACCGGAGAGCGAACCCGCGTTGGAAAAGGCGTACAGCCGGTAGACGTTGCGCGAACCGCCCGACGCCGCCTGCACAAGGGTGCTTCCGGCGGAGAGGAGTACGTAGGGGATTCCCGCAAGGAACAGCACACACCCGAGCGATTCCAGCCACGGCCAGGCGGAATGACCGAAGAACGTGTTCAGGAACGGTCGTGCCGCCGCGACGGCGAAAACCCAGAACGAGGCGAACACCAGCAACCACGCGTGGATTTTGAGGTTGCGGCGTATGCCGCTGTCCGCCATCCGATGGGCGTAGAAATAGCCCGCCAGAAGCAGCGTCTGGTAGGCGGCGAGGCAGACGCCCCAGACCGCCGCGCTGCCGCCGAACATCGGCAACAGCGTCCGCCCCAGCATCGGCTGGATGAGGAATAATAAAAAAGAACCAAGAAAGATGACGATCTGCGGCATCGCGTCTACTCCGGAAGGGGCATCAGTCCACGCGGACTTTCGGAGAGGCAACGCGCACCTTTCGGCGTCACCGCGAACGTGTCTTCGCAGCCGACGGCGCCCGCGCCCGGAATGACGAATTTCGGTTCGACGGCGATCACCATGCCTTCCTGAAGAATATCGTGCGACCTTACGCCCAGCACGGGCGATTCGTTCACGTAAAGTCCCGTTCCGTGTCCCACGAAACGCGCTTTCTGGCGTCCTCCCATGAACACATCGACGAAACCGGCGGCTTCCGCCATGCGCAGACTCATCTGGTAGAGCGCTTCGCAGGATGCGCCGGGGACGGCGGCTTCCGCGACCGCGTCAAGGATGTCGATGGAACACTGGTGGGCGTCTCGCGCCTTTGCGGAGAGTTGCCCGCGATAATAGGTGCGCGTCGAATCGCAGATATACCCGTTGAAATTTCCGGGAATGTCGCACTGGACGGTGTCGCCCGGCTGGATCACCGCGCCGCACTGCCCGACGGGGAGGGCGCGGGAAAAACCGGTTCCGCCGAGGGCATAGTCGTATGGGGACATCCCCCCGCCGTTTTCGCCGACGAGGACCTGCCCGATGAAACCTTCCATCGTCAAGCCGTAGGAACGGATAATCCCGAGGCTTCCCGCCCGCATCATGTACTCGAAAATCGCGATGTTGAAGTCCTGGTCGGTCATGCCGGGACGGTAGAGTTCCGCGAAATGGGCGAACCCTTCCGCCTGCTTCCTCCCGTTGTATTCGATCTGGCTTATTTCATACGGACTTTTGACGGCGCGGAGATCACGTAGAAGCGCGGAGCCAGAGACGGCGGATAGGGTTGCCTCGCCGAAAACCTTTCCGGTTCCGAGGTATTCGAGATGGGAGATCTCCGCATCCTCCAGCAACAGCTCCGAAGGCGGAGGATACCCTGCTTCGGCGAGGATCGCCGGAATTTCGTCGGCACGGTGGAAATAACGGACGTTCCTCCCCTCCAGCCCGAGCGGCCGGCGAACGAGGAAGAGCGGTTCGCCTTCCGCCGGCAGGTAGGCGTACCCCCGGTAGACACGCCCGGACAGGTAGAATAGATTGACGCGGCTCGTGACGAGAAGGGCGGCGCCGGACGAGCGACCGGACAAGGCGTCGGCGACCTTGCGCCATCGGGCTTGGAGGTCTTCAAGGAGTTCTGCGGGATAGTCGGTAAACATGGGTAAAAAAGAGACGCCCCCGTGAAGGGGCGTCGGTCGGGAATGAAGGGTTACTTGTTGTCGTCGTCATCGTCGTCGCCCTGCGAGACGGTGGCGATGATGCCGGAGAGGTGCTGCAGGGCGCTCGGGGGCAGGATGAATTCGTTGTGGGAGACGCCGCCCCGGATTTTCTCGCAGATGGTCAGTCCGCTCTCCGGGCCGCCGGCGGGGATGAGGGCGAGAATGGCGTCCAGCTTTTTCTTTTCATTCTCCGGGAATGTCGGCGCAAGCTCTCCCAGCACGTTCTTCGCAAGCGTGAAGAGGTCGAGGTAGGCGTATTGCGTGGCATCCTTCGCGGCCCGGGCAGCCATTTTCCCGTTGCCGGTAAACTTCGGAAGGTTTGCGGCACCGTCGCAGGACGCGATGGTTTTGTAGCCGTCCTCCGTCTTCGCGAAGCGCATGCGGAGCGGCTGTCCGCCGGTCAAAACCTGATGTACGGACTGGAATTTTTTCTCAAGCTCCGCCAGGTCTTTTTCGTCGATTTTTTTGCCGTCCTCCCCGGCTTCGGCGAGTTCTTTAAACGGAAGTTTCGCCAGATCCAGGGTCAGGGTCGCGCTGGGCGCATCGAACGCGAGGAACTGCTTTCCGGGGAAGGCGGTTGCCATGGCGGATGCCAGTTTGCGGTTCTCGTCCAAGACGGACTGGAACATGGCGTCCTTCTCTCCGGGAGGGGTTGTGACATAGCCGTAGAACCAGAATTTCGACCCCTTGTCATAGCCGAAGGCGGTAAGGGTCTGTTCGCATTTCTCCGCGAGTTTAAGCGAGTTGTCCAGATTTTCCGTGATCGCCTTGGAAAGCTCCGGGTATTTCTTGGCGATGGTCGTGTCCAGCAGCGACTGTACGAACTGGGTGAGATTCGACCAGTTTTTCCGGCTTGCCGCGAGGTTCGGGGTCTTCATGGAAGACAACTGGCAGAACTGCGCCGACTCGGGAACGGTCGCAAGCAGATCGGCCTTGATCGGCTTCGCAGCCGCCGCGACGGCCGCGAGTTCGGTTCCCGGCTTGTAACGGGTGTCCCAGCCGATCGCGAGCCCCTTCGCCTGGTTGAAGCCGAGGCCCAACGTGACAGAGGCAAATTGTGCAAGCTGTTTCTTGCCTAAGGCGGCAGAGGAAGAGGAGAAAGCCATAAACGCCGTTTGCAAGGGCGTTACTGCGCCATCTTTTTTAACCTCTTTTGTTTTTGCAAGGAGGTTTCCGTACAGCGCGATGGCCGGCGGGAAGAACTCGATGGAGAGCGCATCGCCGTTCGCGGGCGTGCCCTGGTAATGCGCGGCTTCGATCTTGAGTCGCTGGGCCGTCTGGGAATCGGATGCGATGAAGGCGGTCTGGCCTTTGAACGTGATGAACATCGGCGTTCCCGGAAGTTGGGCGACACCTTCGGCGTTCAACTTCAGCAGCTTGCTGCGGGCGAATTCTTCGCCGGACATCGTGATCGGCAGGATCAACCCTGCCTTGACCTCATTAAACCCTTCCGTCGGGATCGGTTTATCCTCCTCGCGCTTGGAAAGCGCGTCCTCAAGTTTCGCGGGGTCGGCGTAGGCGACGATGGCGACGGGCTTGGTCTGGTCGAACGGTCCGATCGTGGTCTGGATGTACTGTTGCAGCATCCCCGTCGCCATTCCGCCCAACATGGGCTGTCCGATGGCACCGCAGAGCTGGGTGGTCGCCGAACCGAGTTTTTCGACGCTCGATACACGCAGGGCGGCAAGCGGTTCAACTGCGGCGGAGACCGTGAAAACGGTCAACAGGGTGACAAGTGAAGCAGAGAGGCATTTTTTCATGGTTTGTTTTCCTTTATGGAAGGGTGGACGTTTCAGCAGTGGACGTTTCATTGGAAGGGGGCGCGGGCGGTTCCGCCGCGACCGGCGCCGGCGCGGTGTCGGCAGGGACGGAGGAGAACCGCTTCGCGAACTCCTTCGCGAAGGCTTTGTAGGCGACGGCGCCCCGGTTGGACGGGTCGTAGAAGACGACCGGCTGGCCGAAGCTCGGGGCCTCGCTTACACGGACGCTCCGGGGAATCAGCGTCTCGTAGACGATCTCCCCGAAATGGGCGCGGACTTCGTTGACGACATCCATCGCCAGGCGCGTCCGCCCGTCGTACATCGTCATAAGGATACCTTCAAGCCGCAGACCGGGGTTGACGCCGCTGTCGTGCAGCTGCTTGATGATGTTGGTGATGACGCTCAACCCCTCCATCGCGTAATACTCGCACTGCATCGTCACGATGATCGCGTCCGCCGCCGCGAGCGAGGAGGTCATCAGGATGCCGAGGGAGGGGGGGCAGTCCATCAACACGTAATCGAACACCCCGGAGACGAGCACGCGGTCGAGCGCCTCCCGCACGACGGACAGGTGGTTTCCCCGGCGGGCGATTTCGATCTCCGCGCCCGCAAGGTCCAGTTCCGACGGGATGATGTTGATGTTCTCGAACGGCGTCGGCTGGATGACGTCGGCGATGTCCGCCGCCCCCGTCAGGATCGGGTAGAGGCTGTACCCCGGCTGGCGCTGGAGTCCGAGACCGCTCGTCGCATTCGCCTGGGGGTCGAGGTCGATCACCAGGACGGTTTTCTTCATCAGGGAAAGCGCGGCGGCCAGATTGACCACCGTCGTCGTTTTCCCGACACCGCCTTTTTGGTTGGCGATGGCAATCACGCGGGTTTTCCGTTCGTTCATCTCGTCTCCCCTGTAACATTGAGGTCGTCTGTTTCTGCGGCCTTGCGGATGGAATCGGCGAGGGCGGCGAACGCCTTCTCCAAAGCCGCGCTGAACGCGCCGGCCTCTGCGCCGCGTTTCCCCGGCTCGTATTCCGCCACGCCGGTGGCTTCCTTCAGGGCAAGCAGCTTCGTGCGCGGCGGAAGCGCCGTGAAGACGAGCCGCAACGAGGCGACCGCCTTCGGGCGGCTTCCCGACGTGTCGAGGTAGAGCCGGGTCACGATGCCTTGCACCGCGACATCGGCCGCCGCCGCGGTCCGCGCATCGACCGTACGCCCGAACACGGCGGACGCTTCCATGTAGCGCGCGAAAAGGTCGCCGATCAAGTCCGCCGGCTGCGCGATCCAGCCGTTGTAGTAGTCCGCCGCGAACTCGCCCTCGCCGCGCCGGTAAAGGAACGTCTTGGCGTCGAACGGCGCGAGTGCGCGGAACCCGTTGAGGCGCACGGTCCCCCAGACGGGACGCGCATCGCGAGGCGCGGGCTTCGACGGAATTTCCGGCGCGAACACACGCCGCATGGATGCGGCTTTCGCCTGGACGGCAGACCCGCCGCCGAAACACCCCGTCAGCGCACACGCGAGAATCGAAAACGTAAAAACCAGTTTGTTCATAACAATCAAGAAGAAGGATAGACGGAAAGCGTGGCCGTGTAAAGCAAAATGCAACTGAATTTCGGAAACGGGCTGTAAACACACGGATTTGTTCGCGGCTAACGCCGCTCACAGAAATGTGGTCGGGACGGGGCGTGTCTTTGTTGGCGTCACTTCTTCCATTCGCCGAGACGACGGCCGGCGTATTTGTCTTCGCGGATCGGTTTCCACCACCATGCGTTGTCCAGATACCAGCGTACGGTCTTGCGTAGACCCGTCTCGAAATTCTCCACCGGCTTCCAACCGAGCTGCGTTTCGAGTTTGGTCGGGTCGATCGCGTAACGGAGATCGTGTCCCGGACGATCCTGCACGAAGGTGATGAGCGAGGCGTAGGGCTTCTCCCACGGAACAAGCTCGTCCAGCGTCGCGCAGATGGCCTTCACGACTTCGAGGTTCGTGCGTTCGTTGTGTCCGCCGACGTTGTAGGTTTCGCCGGGGATCCCCTTTTCGTTGACGAGGCAGAGCGCGGAGACGTGGTCTTCCACGTACAGCCAGTCGCGGACGTTCGCGCCTTTCCCGTAGACGGGGAGCGGCTTGTGGTCGAGCGCGTTCAAGATGGTGAGCGGGATCAGCTTCTCCGGGAAGTGGTACGGGCCGTAGTTGTTGGAGCAATTCGTGATCAACGTCGGGAGACCGTACGTGTCGTGCCAGGCGCGGACCAGGTGGTCTGACGCGGCCTTGCTCGCCGAGTAGGGGGAGTGGGGCGAATACGGCGTCTGCTCCGTGAAGAATCCCTCCGCGCCGAGTGTGCCGTAGACCTCGTCGGTCGAAATATGCTGGAAGCGGAACGCCGCCTGTTTCTGCTGCGGCAGCTTCCGCCAGTAGGCGAGCGCGCCGGAGAGAAGCGTCGCGGTGCCGACGACGTTCGTCTGCACGAACGTGCCGGGGCCGTCGATGGAGCGGTCCACGTGCGATTCTGCGGCGAGGTGCATCACCGCGTCCGGCTTGAACTCGCGGAAGGCGCGTTCCACGACCGATGCGTCGCAAATGTCGCCGAAGATGAAGTGGTAGAGCGGATCGGTCTCCACCTCGCGAAGGGAGGATGAGTTACCCGCGTAGGTCAGCTTGTCGAAATTCAACACTTCGGCGAGCTTGTTCTTGACGAGGTGGCGGACGAGGGCGGAACCGATGAACCCGGAGCCTCCCGTGACGATGACACGTTTCATCGGAACCTCCCTGCCGGCGTTTTACGAAAGTTTCTGAAGGATGAGCTGGCTGACGAGTTTCGGATCGGCCTTCCCCTTGGAAAGCTTCATCACCTGTCCCACGAGCGCGCCGGCGGCCGCTTTCTTCCCGTTCCTGAAGTCCTGCACGATCTTCGGGTTCGCGGCGATCGCCTGGTCGACAAACGCCTCCAGCGCGCCGGTGTCGCTGACCTGCGCGAGCCCGCGCGCTTCGACAAGCGCGTTCGGCATCGTGCCGTCGCGGAAAATTTCCGGCAGCAGTTCCTTCGCCGTCGGGCCGTTGATCGTCCCCTTGTCGAGCAGCGTGACCAGTTCGGCCAGCGCCTCCGGCTTGAGGGCGCACTCGCCGATCTCCTTCTTCTCCGCCGTCAGCAGCGCCATCACTTCGACCATGAACCAGTTGCAGACAAGCTTGCCGAGCTTTGCCCCCGCCGCGCGCGCCGCCGCCTCGAAGAAGTCGGCGTTCGCCTTCGCGTCTGCCAGCACGCCCGCGTCGTAGGGGGTGATCCCGTACTCCTTGACCATGCGGTCGCGGCGGGCGGCAGGGAGTTCGGGCAGTTCGCGGCGCCAGGATTCGATCAGCTCTTCGCTCAATTCGACCGGTACCAGATCCGGCTCCGGGAAATACCGGTAATCGTGCGCGTTCTCCTTGGTGCGCATCGAATGTGTCTCGAACGAAGAGGTGTCCCAGCGGCGCGTCTCCTGGATGACGGTCCCCCCCGCCGCGATGACCGCGAGCTGGCGGCGCGTCTCGTATTCGAGCGCGGCGTAGATACCCTTGAAGGTGTTCATGTTTTTGATTTCGACCTTCGTCCCGAGTTCCGCCTGCCCTTCGGGGCGGACGCTGATGTTCACATCGGAGCGCATATTCCCTTCTTCGAGGTTGCACTCGCTGACCCCCGCGTAGACGAGGATCTGCTTGAGCGCGGTCAAATACGCCAACGCCTCGTCGGGGCTGGAGAGGTCGGGTTCGGAGACGATCTCCATCAGCGGCGTGCCGCCGCGATTGAAATCGACCCCGGAGAAGGTCGCGTAGTGGTTGATCTTCGCGGCATCCTCTTCCAGATGGATGTGGTTGATGCGGATGAACTTCTCGTTCCCGTCGGCGTCGTGGATCAGTACGCCGCCCCCGATGCAGAGCGGGCGGACGTTCTGGGAAATCTGATAGTCCTTCGCCATGTCCGGATAGAAATAATTCTTGCGGTCGAAGGTGCTGAAGGAACTGATGCGGCAGCCGAGCATCATGCCGGCCTGAACCGTGAACTTGACGGCCTGCCGGTTCATGACGGGCAAGGCGCCGGGATAGCCGAGGCAGACGGGGCAGACATTCACGTTCGGCTCGTCGCCGAACGCGAGGTTGCACCCGCAGAACATCTTCGTGGCGGTCTTCAGCTGGACATGGGTTTCCAGCCCGATGGTGGTCAACATTTTCATTCCGTTCTCCATTGAAAGAGAAGCCTAGTATAACGGAAAAAACAGACCTAGACAATCCAAATAACGTCCTTCTCCGCAAATCGCAAATTGCCACAAAGCTATAATGACTCCGGGGCGCAGATTGTTCAAGGTATTTCGCCCGAACCGGTCGACGACCTGGAAATTCCGGCCACTCTTGGCGGCAGGGTGGTGACGAGTATTGGGGTAAGTGCGTTCGATAAATGCGTTTCGCTTCGTTCGGTATCGATGGGCAACGGAGTGAAGACGATTTCGACCCTGGCCTTTTACGGCTGCACGCATTTGGAAAGCGTGAGGCTGTCTGAGAACCTAATCGCAGAAACAATGCACTTCGGGCTTTCTGGGGCGATCTGGAGCACATTGTGATCCCAGAGGGAGTGACTTCTATCCCTGGTCGGTTTCTCTACAGCGAACAAGGTTCAGCCGATTACTGTCCCATCAAGAAGATTACCTTCCCAGAGGGGTTGGTCTCCATCGGGGAGTATGCGTTTCAAAATTGCCGCGATCTTGTTGAAATCGATCTCCCGTCATCGTTGGATGCCATTCGGCAATTTGCTTTCTGGAATACTTCGCTTCGCGAGGTGGTGTTCCCCGAAAACCTTACGGCGATTGACGGTTTCGCCTTTCAGTCCGGGATTCAGTTCGGGATTGGCGTTTTGCAATGGATCGAGTTCAAATCGGATGCGCCGCACTTGAATGCCGCTGCGATTTTTTACCAGCCTCAAATGATCGTCTGTCATGGATACCGCCCCGTCGGCCCCGGCACGGAAAGGCTCATTGGCGAGAAGACACGGGTTTTCTATCCGCGTGAGTTCGAAGATGACTACGAGGATTGGGTGGCTCCGGAGAATTTCGGCGGGTATGTGCCAAGCGTAAACGATCCGGTCTTCGTCCATTTCGATCCCTTCGATGAAGCCGTCGCACCGCCAAAAGATTACGAGTTCACGGAATTTGCGCAGATAGGAGCGTTGCCTTCATGCGTCCGCCAAGGGTATGAGTTTGTCGGATGGTTTACAACACCGACGGGCGGCGAACAGATTGACGCCACGTATCATGTTCTGAGCAATGTGACGTATTACGCCCATTGGACGAGGGATGCCACCATCTACACGCTTCGCTTGTACGCGAATAATGGGACGGGCGAGACGACAGACCGCTATTTCGCGTACGGACAGACTATCTTTCTGCTGGGGGTCTCGTTCAGCAACAATGGGCAGAACCTCGCTGGATGGGCGTTGTCACCTTCGTCCGCAGCGAACGGCGTGGTGACGTATCTCCCTGGAGGCATGTTTATCGGGACGAACCTTACGACCATGGTGGGTACGGTATTGCCGCTCTATGCGGTGTGGTCGCCGGGGAATCAGTCCGGCGGTGGTTCCGGCTGGAACGGTGGTGGTTCGGATGGGGTGTCCGCCGGACAACCGTGGACAGCCCAGAAGGCGGTCGTCCTGGATGGCGCGGTCTATGATGCGGCGGGAAAGGTCGCGGGGATAATCCAGCTGAAGGTCGCGAAGCCGAATGCGAAGAAACGCAACGCCAAGATTTCCGGAAGCGTCACGCTGTTGGACGGAAAGAAACGGACGCTCAAGGCTGCGGCGTTCAACGTTCCGGCGGACAGACCGATCTCGGCGAATCTGAGCGTGAAGGGGCTTGGTACGCTCTCCCTTGACATCGGCGCGAACGGCTTTGAAGGTTCGGTCGCCGGGTACACGGTCGCCAGCGCGAAGGTCGGCGGCGGTTGGACGCGGGCGGACGCGAAGGTATATGTCGATGTCACGGGCGTTCCCGCCGGGACGCTTGAGGAGCTTCTTCCAGATGGCGAACCTGTTCGTGTCAGGGGCGGGAAGTGGGTGTTCGACAAGGCGGCCTCCATCAAGTACGCGAAAGGCGTATTGAGCGGTTTCAACGATTCGGGGAAGCCGAACCTCTCCGCGATGAAGTTGACCTATACGCCGAAGACAGGCCTCTTCAAGGGAAGTTTCAAGCTCTACGCCCTTCAGGGCGGCAAGCTCAAAAAGCTCACGGTGAAAATCACGGGCGTGGTCGTGGACGGCGAGGGCGCGGGTGTCGCGAAGCTCGCCAATCCCGCTTCGACGTGGAGCGTGAGTGTGCGGTAGCGGTCGCGTACGGGACGTGAAAACGACAACAAGGACAACACGAAGGTTGTCTTCGGTTGACAAGCGAACCGCAGACCAACACGGACGCGCCGCGTTCATGCTTGCGTCAATCTGAATCAGCGCGAACGTTAGTGAACGCCGTCCGTGTACGTCCGTGGTCTCCTTCACAAGGAGGCGCGGAGATCGGTAGGGACGCGTTTTGTTGCGCCGTTCCCATGCGGCGCGTGGGGACACGCGCCCTCCCGCACGACAGGGCGCCCCCGGCAGCCACCACCCGGACGCGATAAAGAGCCGCTTTTACTTCCACGTTGCGCGGCGGGGTGGTTTGGGTGTATACTGGGGGCGTTTTAAGAACGGAGGGTGAAGATGTCGAAGGTGTACAAGATTGCGGTCCTCCCCGGCGACGGCACGGGGCCGGAGGTGATTGCGGAGGGATGCAAGGTCCTGGACGCGGCGGCGCAGAAGTTCGGTTTCAAATTGGACCGGCACGTTTATGACCTTGGCGGGAAACGCTATCTCCGCACGGGCGAAACCGTTTCCGATGCGACGCTTGCCGAACTGAAGGCGTTCGACGCCATTTATCTCGGCGCGATCGGCGATCCCGCGATCAAGCCGGGGATTCTGGAGAAAGGCGTCCTGCTCCGTCTCCGCTTCGAACTGGATCAGTACATCAACCTGCGTCCCGCGAAGCTGTACCCCGGCGTGAAAAGCCCCCTCGCGGGAAAGCGTCCGGAGGATATCGACTATACGATTATCCGCGAGAACTGCGGCGGGCTCTACACCGGCATGGGGGGGATTTCGCGCAAGGGGACGAAGGACGCCTGTGCCGTTCAAAGCATGGTCTACACCTACGACCAGGTTGCCCGGTGTATGCGCTATGCGTTCGATTATGCCCGCAAGTACGGGAAGAAAGCGAGGGGAGTCGGGACGAGAAACACGCTGGCGATGGTGTTGAAGACCAACGTCCTGACCTACATGGCCGATTTGTGGAACGCGGTGTTCGAGGATGTCGGCGCGGACTATCCCGACGTGACGCGCGAGTATTACCATGTCGATGCGACCTGCCTCTACATGGTCAACTCCCCGGAAATGTTCGACGTGATCGTTACGGAGAACATGTTCGGCGACATCATCACGGACTTGGCGGCCGCGACGCAGGGCGGGCTGGGTGTCGCCGCCGGCGGGAACATCAACCCGGACGGCGTCAGCATGTTCGAGCCGATCGGCGGCACCGCGCCGATGTGGACCGGTAAAAACGCCATCAACCCGATCGCCGCCATCGGCGCCGGCGCGATGATGTTGAAGGCGCTCGGCGAAGAGGAGGCCGGCAGCGCGGTTGAAACGGCGATTGCGAAAACCACCCCGAAGATGAAGAGCCAGCTGGCCAACGAGATGGGATTCACCACCACCCAGGTTGGCGACCTGGTCGCAGAGGCCCTGTAGTACACATGGACGCGAAGAAAGTCATCCTGATTTGCGGGGACGATGAATTCCTCGTCAACCGTTCCGCCAAACGCCATGTCGATGCGCGGGTTCCGCCGGACCAGCGCGAGTTCGGGCTGGAGGTGATCGACGGGAACGTCACCAAGGGCGAGGATGTCCTTCGCGTGGTCCAGCAGTGCGTCGGCTCTGTCCGCACGCCGAGCTTTTTCGGCGGGTGCAAGGTGACCTGGCTCCGCGACGCGGCGTTTTTCGTCGCGAAAGGGAAGGCCCGGGAGGAGGACGACGAGGAAGAGCTTTCCGGCGATGTCGCGCTCGCTGTCGAAAAACTCGCCGCCCTCGTCCGGGAGGGCATCCCGGATGAACAGGTGTTGATCGTCTCCGCCCGGAAGGTGCCCAAGACGTCCGCCTTTTTCAAGGCTTGCCAGAAGGCGGGGGCGGTCGAAGACTTCGGTTCCGGACTCCCCCCGTGGGAGCAGGAGGCGGTAGCCGCCCGTGAACTCGACAACTTGATCCGCGAAATGGGGATTCAATTCGTGGGCGAGGCCCGCATGGTTTTCCAGCAGCGCGCCGGAACGGACATGCGGACGCTGGTGAGCGAACTGGAAAAGCTCGCCCTCTACGTCGGGAAGGACAAGAAGGCCACCGTCGAAGACGTCAACACGATCACCTCGCTGGGGCGTGAGACGATGGCGTGGGACCTGCTCGACGCGGTGGATTCGCGGGACGGCGGAAAGACGCTCCGCGTGCTGGCGGGCTTCGAAGGGCAGAAGGGGATCACCATGATGCTTGAGGCGATGTTGGAAAACAACATCCGCGACATGATCATCCTGCGCGAGGCCGTTGACCGGAAATGGATCGTGAACGGCGCCTGGGCGTCGAACATCCCGCCCGAAGCGGGGGTCCTGCTGGGCGTCCTCCCGGTCGGTCCCGGCAAGATCAAAGGCGGGAAGCTTACCAGGCTGTTGGGGTTCGTCCGGAATTGGACGATGATGGAACTGCGTGTCGCCCGTTATCGGTTGATGGATATGCGCGAGAAACTGGTGAGCGGAAGTACCGTGCCGGAAATGCTGCTGCTGCAGGAAACCCTCTTGAAAATCATCCGGAAGAAATAGGATGGGGGGAAGTGGCACGCCCAAGGAGAGTCGAACTCCTCTTCCCAGGATGAAAACCTGGTGTCCTAACCGATAGACGATGGGCGCTCGGTGAAAAACGCGGATTAGTATGCCAGAATCCGAGGGGGTTGGCAAGTCCAAAGTTCAAAAAAATGAAGGGCGGTTTTCCGGGGGCAAAAAAGAACGTATAAAACGCTTTTCATCTCGGCTGTTATCCCCTACAATCTTGACGTTATGAGTGACATACCTCCCAAACACACACCGGGTCCCGTCCCGTTCGAGAACACTTCCGGGCAGCCCCATGAAACGGGCGTGGTCGCCATGTACAATGCGGCGTCCAGCGCGGGGGCGGAGCCGTTTCCCGTCCTGAAGGCGTTTCAAGACTACATCGAGTCCGAACGTGCCCAGGCGCGGAGAAGGATCGCCTACCTGTCGGTTATTTTCTCTCTGGTGATCATCCTGGTCGTGGCCGGTTTCTTCGTGATCGGCCTTTCGATGTTCAATAACATGTCCTCGCTGCAGGCGCGTCTCCTTGAGGCCGCGCTCCGTCCGCAGCCGCAGCCGGCGCCGCAACCGGTCCAGCCCGCCGCCGTCGTCGTGCAGCCTGCCCAGCAGCCGCAGCAGCCTACGGTCGCGACGCTCCCCCCGGAGGTCAGCCGGAAGCTGGAAAGCCTGACCGCGATGGCGGAGACGGTGAAGAAGGACAAAGAGGACGAGCTTGCCCGTCTCCGCGAACAGATGCTCGCCGTCCAGAAGCAGAACGAGGCGATGCAGAAACAGAACGAGGAGATGCAGAAGCAGATGGCGAAGGAAAAGGCGGCGCGGGAAGAAGAGGCGCAACGGCCTCACTACAACGAGCGCGG
>JAGAEL010000203.1 GCA_017613085.1 Kiritimatiellia bacterium
GAGGAAGGCGGTTACGAACGGCAGAGTTTCCGGGGGGGACGCTTCCTCGCCCTTTCGGAGCCGGAGTGGGACGAACGCGGGGGCGAGGCGGCGAAAGCCGCGCTGCTGGACGCCGTGGCGTCGTGCGCGGCCGCCCTCAACGCCGTCGCAGCCGTCCTCGACGCGCCGCGCCAGGCGGGGGAACTGCCCTTGTACGCCGATCAGACCGTGCTGTTGGAGGGCGCGCTCAAGTCCCTTCAGGAATTCGCGTTCAACGTGGCCTTCGTGTTCGCGGCGAACGTTGACAATTACGTGTTCTGGGCGGAACGGGAAAGTTCGCCCGGACGCGGAAAACGCGGGGGCGTCCGCTTGAACGCCGCGCCGTTGAGCATCGGGGAATCGCTGAAGGAGCTGTTGTTCGAAAAGAAATCCTCCGTGGTCTTATGTTCGGCGACGTTGCGGGTGGGCGGAAGTTTCTCGTACATCGGTAAACGGCTCGGACTTGGGCTGATCGAGCGGGAACGTATCGCGACGTGCCTTGCGGAAAGCCCGTTCAACTACCTGGCCCAGTGCCGCGTCCTTGCGACCGACTTCATGCCGGAACCGAAAGGCGCCTCGGCGGCGGGAATGTATTCCGAACAGCTCAGCGCGTTGATGGCGGACTTGTTCCCGTTGACGCACGGCCGCGCGATGGGGCTGTTCACCAGTTACGAGATGATGCGCCAGGTCGCGGGGCTTGTCGAGACGCCGCTGGCGGAGGCGGGTATCCGGCTGCTGGTACACAACGTGGACGGAACGCGCGACCGGATCACGCGGTTGTTCCGGGAGGGGAACGGGGCGAGCGTCCTGTTCGGCGTACACTCCTTCTGGGAAGGGGTGGACGTCGCGGGGGAGGCGTTGAGTTGCGTCGTTCTTGCGCGGCTTCCCTTCGGGGCGTTGGGCGATCCCGTCTTCGAGGCCCGTTGCGAACAGATCGAACAGGCGGGGGGGAGTTCATTCCGCGAACTCTCGCTGCCGCAGGCGGTGATCCGTTTCCGGCAGGGGTTCGGTCGGTTGATCCGCACCAAATCCGACCGTGGGGTTGTGGTTATCGCAGACCCGCGCATCATCCGTACGGGGTACGGCGCGATTTTCCGCAAAAGCCTCCCCTGTTCCGTGGAAAAGGTTTCCGACCGCGAAACCCTCCTCCGTGAAGTCCGCGACTTCTTCGCCAACCCCGCGTGATATCCTATCGAGGATTAGAATAGCCCTATCGAAATTTATAGTCTGAAAATAGGCGGAACGGGGGCGTCGGTTCGCAAAAAAGGGGCGGCACGGATCAAATTTTTAACAACAAGTGGTATATAAATGCGCAATCGCATGATAAAGTAGCGGTAAATGCCCTTGGCACGGTTATTGCATAGGGATGTTTCCCGATAAAACAAACCAAAAGGAACTGCGTATGAATAATCCACTGCTATCAGACGGCGAAGATTTGGATATCTTCGACTTCTTGGAAGAAGAAAAGGTTCACCCCAAGAGTTCAAAGCGCGGCAAACGTGCCGAGCGGCACGAGGCGGCCTCGCATATCGATACGGGGGACTTCAAGTTCATCTCTGCCAAGGGGTTTTCGGCGACAAGGACTGAGAAAGACTGAGAAAGCAAGGAAGGAAACAGAAATGGCAACGTTTAAACAGGTTCGGCAGACGTTCCTCTACCATCAACTCCTGAAATTCTGGGGTAACATGGTGAAGAACTTTGATTATGACTGCTGCGACAACGACTTTTTCGACGTGGTCTACAACAACTTCGACCACGACAAGGCGGTTGAACTGATCGAGGTCGCCTATACGGAAAAAGAACTCGACAAGATGCGGAACGTGAAGTGCCGGAATCGCCGTCTGGACTTCGCAGATACCCTTGACGACGTGTTCTGCGCGCTCTGGAACAACGAAGAGGGACGGGACAAGTGCCGTGCCGTCCTCGACGCCATCCGGGAGTATCTGGAAGCCGATTGCGAGGTGTCCGACGAGGATTTCGTCGAGCGTCGTTTCTCCGAGCTGGTTCGGATTCTCAAGTTGAATGAACTCGAAGCGGAACTTCTCCTGTTCGCGTATGTGCGCGACCAGACCTGCTTCAGCTGGCCCCTGCACATCCGTGACCGTGACAAGCCCCTCTATTACGCGATGGCGCTCGACCGTTCCTTCGACGAGGTGTCGCGGGCGATGTCCCCCCAGAGCCGGCTCCTGAAATTCAGCCTCCTTGACAGCGACTATGATTTCAGCAACAGCACGCTCGGCGGTTTCATGGACGGCACGTCGGACGAGGCGATTGCGCACCGTTTCTACACGCGGAGCAAGGAGAAGGAGACCCTTCCCTGGGAATTCTTCGGCGAACTCGCGTCGAAGGACGGCGAGATGCTGAAACGGATGATCGCCGCGAGCGGCGGGAAATGCAACATCCTCCTCTACGGTGCGCCGGGAACGGGCAAGACCTCGTTCGCGCACAGCCTTGCGAAGGAGCTGGACCGCGCCGTCTGCGAAATCCGCCAGGGCGACGAGGACGGACGGAACATGGAGTCCGAGGCGCGGATGGTCGGCATCCAGGTCTGCAACAGCCAGGAATCCGCGTCGGATTGCCTGATGATTGTGGACGAGGCGGACGAACTCCTTCGCGGAAGTTCGTGCGGGTTCAGCCTCTTCGGCATCGAGGTCGGGGGCGGAAAAACCACCGAGAAGGGCGTGATGAACACGATTCTCGACGAGATGAAAATCCCCGCCGTGTGGATCACGAATACGTATCCGGGGCAGATGGACGAATCGGTCCGCCGCCGTTTCGACTACTCCATCTGCTTCGAGCGGCTGAACCATACCCAGCGCATCGCAATCTGGCGCAACCAGATTGCGCAGCTCGGGCTTGAGGCGGTCATCCCGGAGGCGAAAATCGAGGAATACGCCATGCGTTACGAGACGAGTGCCGGCGGTATTTCCACCGTGCTGGCCAATGTGAAGCGCCTGAACCCCTCCGCCGACAAGGTGAACGACCTGATTCTGACGCTTATGAAGCCGTACTGCAAGCTTCTGGGCGTGAAGGCGGGGATGGGCTTCCTCCCGGCGAAGGATTATTCGCTCACCGGCCTCAACATCAAGGGGAAGGTGACGCTCGAGAAAGTCGTGAAGGCGGCCCGCAACTACCTCGACGCCGACTTCGGTCTGGACGCGGAGGACAAGCCCCGGATGAACATCCTCCTCTTCGGCCCCCCCGGAACCGGGAAGACGGAGTTCGTCAAGTACCTCGGCAAGGTGCTGGACCGCAAAGTCGTTGTCGTGAAGGGGAGCGACCTCCTCGACAAGTATGTCGGCGAGTCCGAGAAGAACATCGCGCAGGCGTTCCGCCGTGCGGAGTCGGAACACGCGATCCTCTTCTTCGACGAGGTGGACGGCCTTCTGCAGGATCGCGGGAACGCCAGCCACAGCTGGGAAATCACGCAGGTCAACGAACTCCTTCAGCAGATGGAGAACTTCGACGGCGTGATGGTGGCCGCGACGAACTTCTCGAAGAATCTCGACCCGGCGACGATGCGCCGGTTCACCTTCAAGCTGGAGTTCGGCTATCTGGACGACGCCGGGAAGAAGTCGTTCTTCGAGCGGATGTTCAAGACGTCCCTCTCGAAGGCGGAGTTTGACGAGTTGCGCCTCCTCCGCAACCTCGCCCCGGGCGATTTCCGCACCGTGCGCCAGGAGCTGTTCTACCTCGGCGACGATGTGACGAACCTCGACCGTATCGCGGCCCTGAAAGAGGAGTGCTCCGTCAAAAAGGACACCCCCGAAAGCAGCCCCGTCGGGTTCGGCGGTTAAAGCGTCCTCGGACTTCGGGAGGGACGCGCCCCGTCGCGTCCGAGTGTGGTTCGAGGGGCGGGGCGCACCCCGTCGCGTCCGCCTGTCGCTTGTCGCCTGTCGTGCGGCGCGTGGGGACACGCGCCCTCCCGGGCGTGCCGTCCCTCCCTCCGTTTCGCCTGTTTTCTGTGGTTACGTGTTTGCACGATTTGCGGATGCGCGACCGAAAATAAAATTTTTCAAAATAACCTTGCCGAAAGGGGAGGGGGTCATGTATACTTCTCCCCGTTACGATTGTTTTGGAAAGGTGGTAGAGGATGAAGATGACTTCTAGGAAATCTGTGTTCTTTTCGTCGTTGATGTTGTTCGGCGTGACGACGATTTCATCGGCATTGGGTGACGGCGTACCCGCAGGATACGAGCAGGTGCCGTTCCTTCAGGCGAACGGCAACTGCCAGATCAAGACCGGCATTACGCCTGCCTGTACCGACAAGGTGGAGATGCAGTTCCGTCCCGCCGCCGTGAACACCGTGCAGACCCTCTGGTGTTCGCGTACCGGCAGCGGCGCCACCTCAGCCCAGTTCACAGCATTTCTCCTGAATTCCGCCAAGGTACGCTTCGACCGTGGCGACGGCGGCGCGAACGTGGGGCAGATCACGAGCACGGGCACGCTCCTCGCCACGACGAACTACCTCGTGGCCGCCGACTACGCGACGCTCGAAGGCGTGGTCACGAACATCGCCGACAACACCGAGGCCGTGCGCGTCACGATGGCGAGCGGCACCTACACGCCCGGCTCGGAACTCTGTCTCCTCGCGTCGCATACCACAGATCCCGATACGGGTCTTGGCAACTACGCCTCCTACGCGCTCTATTCCTTCAAGCTGCGCGACTCCGGCGGCAACCTTCGCTGTGACCTCGTGCCGGCCCGCCGTACGGTGGACGGCGTCCTCGGCCTCTACGATGCCGTGCGCGACACGTTCCTCACGAACAGCCAGTCCGGCTGCTTCACGACGAGTGGCATGACGATCACGCCGTCCGATCCCGAATGGGGCAAGGCGCTGACGATCGCGGACAACATTACCATCGACGCCGCTTCCGGCGCGACGTGGGCGGGC
>JAGAEL010000204.1 GCA_017613085.1 Kiritimatiellia bacterium
AGGGGCTATTTTTATTTTTGACAATGGTGACAGTTGTGAACAATTGAGATTTGTGAACATTCTCTGTTTGTTCAATCGTCAACGTGCCAAACCACTAGTGGTTTGGCACATTGGTTGTCTTGGTTGTCTCCTTTACAAAGTGGTGCAGACGGAACAGTCCCGAAACGAAAGGATTAGCCGTGTAGAGCGTGCAGAACGTGTAGTTGTGAGCAAATCCGTATGTTTACAGCCCGTTTAGGGAGGGACGGGCTTCGTCCCGTCCGAGTGGCGCCTGTCGGGTGTCGAGTGTCGCCTGTCGTGCAGGGGGGCATATTCACGCGGAGAACGGACGCGACGGGGCGCGTCCCTCCCGTAGGGGGATTATTTCCCCTTGGCGAGCCGGGCGGCGAGGCGCGGCAGGTCGGGATCGCGCGCACCGAGTGTCACCAAGGCTCGGCCTTGTTTCGCCCGGCTGCGCATTTCCGTTTCGGCGGAGGCGATATCCGGAACGCACAGGACTGTTCCGGAGGTCTTCCCCGAAATCTGTTCCGCGAGCGTTCCGCTTTCGACAGACCGGTCGGCGGTTCCTCCCGCATCGTAGACGGGAAGGAGAAGCAGGGTGTCGCACGGGCGCAAGACGCGGGTGAACATGGCGGCGAGGCCATCCATCATTTTACGGAGCGGGCCGTATCCGTGGGGACGCCAGACGCCGACGACGCCGTCCGGGGCTTCCTGTTGGAGCGTCGTCCAGGCGGCGGCAAGTTTTTCCGGATTGTGCGCGTAGTCGTCCACCACTTTCGCCCCGTTGCAGAATCCGATCTGCTGGAGCCGGCGGACAACGCCCTTGAAACGGAGCAGGGCAGGGGGGAGGGCATCGAGCGGCGCACCGAGCAGCCGCGCCATGCGGGCGGCGAGACGCGCGTTCGCCGCGTTGTGAAGTCCGGGCATCGGCACGGTGAAACGCACCCCGTCCAGTAGAAATCCGCCGGGAAACAGGTCGTCCGCCGTGTCGAGCCGTCCGTCCACGAGCCGTCCCTGCGCACGTTCGCTGAACGTGTCGAAAAGGCAGTCCGCCTCTTCACGGGCGAAGTGATCGGACGAGGCGTTGGTGACGATCACGGCGTCGGGCTGGAAGACCATCAGGGATTTGTCGGATTCGTCCGCCTCGATCACCGCCCATTCGCCTTTGCCCGGACGGACGGACCCGATGCGCGTCCCGTCGGCATCCCATCCCGCGACGGCGGCGCCGTTGACGACGAGCGGGTCGAAGCCCGTCTCCGCCAGGAGGTGTCCCAGCATCGCCGTCACCGTGCTTTTCCCGCAGGTGCCCGTGACGGCGCAGAGCCGGTGGCCGCCGACGACGCGGGCAAGTTCGGCCGCGCGGTGGACGGAGGGGACGCCGAAACGCCCGGCGGCCAAGAGGTCGGGGTTGTCAGGCTCGATGGCGGAACTCACGACCAGCCGGGAGACACCCGCGTTCAAGCCGCTTCCGTCCTGGGGGAAAAGACGGATGCCCTGGCGTTCCAGACAGACAAGCGTCTCCGTCCGGTCGCCCTTGTCCAGAAGGCGGTCGGAACCGGTGACAGAAACCCCCGAATCCAGAAGCGCCTGCGCGAGCGCGCTCATGCCGACGCCGCCGATTCCCGCGATGTGTACTGTCTCCGACATTCCGACTCCCCTTGCATCCATGCCTTATGCCTGCGTCAACACGCGGAGGGTTTCACGCGCGATCATCAACTCCTCGTTCGTCGGGATGACGATCGCGGGAAGTTTGGATTCCGGCGTGGAGACGACGGCGACCGTGCCGCGCGTCTTGAGGTTGACCTCCTCGTTGATGAAGCAGCCGAGCGCGTTCAGGCGGTCCACGATCATCTTGCGGGCCTCGAAACTGTTCTCGCCGATGCCGCCGGTGAAGATAATCGCGTCGGCGCCGCCGATCAACGTGTAGTAGCCGCCGACGTAGAGGGCGACGCGGTGGGCGAACATCTTCAACGCATTCTGCGCGTCCGTGTTCCCCGCGTCGGCTGCGGCGATCGTGTCGCGCATATCCGCGCTGCCGATGCCGTTCATCGCCTTGAAACCGGACTCTTTGTTCAGGATCGTGTCGATCTGGTCGGGGGTGTATCCCTTGCGGGCCATGTACATGACCACGAACGGATCGACGTCGCCGCTGCGCGTACCCATCATCAAACCGGCGAGCGGGGTGACGCCCATCGTCGTGTCGAAACATTTCCCGTTCTTGACCGCGCTGATCGAGGAGCCGTTGCCGAGATGGCAGATCACGACGTTCAATTCGTCGTAGGGCTTCTTCAGGAATTCGGCGGCGGCATGGGCGACGAAGTTGTGGGACGTGCCGTGGAAACCGTACTTGCGAAGGTGGTCTTCCTTGTAGAACTTCATCGGGATCGCGTACATGTACGCTTCCGGCGGCATGGTCTGGTGGAACTGCGTGTCCAGCACGACCACGTTGGGGGTTCCCTTGAAAATCTCCTCGCAGGCCACGATCCCGGCCAGGTTCGCGGGATTGTGCAACGGCCCGAACAGGCTGTACTTGCGGATGATCTCCTTGACCTTCTCGTCGACGCGCATCGGCTGCTTGATCTCCTCGCCCGCGTGGAGGACGCGGTGGCCGATCGCGCTGACTTCGGCGAAGTCCTTCAGGACGCCGAAGCGCGAATCGACCAGGATGTTGCAGACGACGCGGATCGCCTCGCTGTGCGAAGGCGCCTCGACGTCCTCTTCGTACTTCGCTTTACCGGTCGGGGTGAAGACGAGGTGGGCCTTCTCCGTCCCGATACGCTCGACAAGCCCTTTGCAGAGCATGGTTTCCGTCGTCATGTCGAACAACTGAAACTTCAACGACGAACTGCCCGAATTGATCACCAGAATTTTCTCATAAGCCATAAAACACCTCTGTTCCGTTAGTCACGAAAAAGGTATTTTCACCCGAAAGGGTACGATTGGCAAGGAAAAATGTAATCTTGTCGAAATCAGAAAATCCAGCTCAGGCCGAAAAGGTAGCGTAAATCGGCGTGTTTGATCCGGTTGGACGGATCGGAGTTGTAGGCGTACTGGAATTTCGCGTCGAACGCGAGCCGCGCCGTCAGGGGGGCCTGAAGCCCGACATCGGAGTTGATGAGGTAGTAGTGGTTTTCGTTGGCGCTGGGGATCCACTCGAAGTTGTGGTAGAGCTTGACCTTCGACCAGAGTGTCTTGTCGGCATGGTAGGCGAGACGAGCCGCCATGTAGCGGCGGTCTTTGCTCAAGTGCTGGTAGCGTTCGTGAACCCAGGTAAGGCCGCCTTCGGTCGAGACGTTCAAATCCTTCCGCTCGATCCACTGGCGTCCGTAGCCGATGCCGGAAGTGATACGGTCGTCGAGGTTGGCGACGCGGTCTTTCTCGAAGCGGGTGTTGCCGTAGACGTAGTTCTTTTCGGTGAAGAACCAGTCCGCCTGTCCCTTCAGCGACCACTTCGCGACCGTGGTGCTTTTCGTCCCGTTTGAAACGTTTTCCGTGACCTTGTGGTAATAGTCCCCGTTCGAGCTGAGCCGCAGCTCCTCGGATCGCCTAGCCACCTCGAACGCGAGGGTTTCCGCCGTCGTGTGCGTGTTGCCCCGGACGATGTCCACGCCCGCCGTCACCTTGCCGGTCCATTTGACCTTCTCAGTCGGTTTCGGGTTGATCTGGACGATTTTCGCGAGTTCGACCTCCGTCCCGTCGAAGAGTTTGGCCGTGCCGTCCCGATCCGACGTGGAGACTGTTTGTTTCGTGACGCTCCCGTCCTCCAGGACGAATTCGACGGGGTCGTCGGCGGAAAACGTCCGCACGTCCGCGAGTTTGATGGTGACCGTACCCACCGCCTTGCTGGCAAACGTCATCTTCCCCGCATCGACGGATTTCACGGTGCCGGTCAACCGGTCCCCGCTCTTGAACAGCACCACGTCTGCGGATGCACAAAAAACAGCAAATACAAGCCCCAGAATCAGAATTGTCCGGCGCATAACTCCCCCTTGTTTGAAAAAACTTCTTGAATCTTACGCGAAACGAAGGCAAATCGCCAGAAAAAAGGAAATGGTTTGTTCACAATTGTGCCAAACTTCAATTTGCTTGTTTTGGCCAGGGGGATGGGGTATAATTGTCCGCGTCTTGCCCCGCAGGGCGCCTCCCGCGCCGGATTTAACGCGCTGGCAGCGCGTTCTACCCGGGGGGCGGCAGCATCGCCGTCCAGGGAGGGACGCGCCTCGTCGCGTCCGTCCCCGCAAGGGGGAAAGAGCGATTTGAAGCGAAACCGAAAGGATGAACGAACGATGAGCATGAAAAGGTTGATGATGGTTGCCGCGATAGCGGCGATGCTGGGAGGGACGCTCCCCGTCGCGACCGCCTACGCGGCGGACGTCACGGATGTCACCGCCAAACAGCGTTATCCATGGAACGGGCTTGTGGATATCACCTGCAAGGTGACGGGGATCGACGGCGAGACGAACGGACTCAAGTTCGCCGTGGCGACGGTGATGCCGGATTCCGGCAACGCCCGCAACGTGTCGCACTTCTGGGTGGTGCAGGGAGGGACGAACTCCACCGACCGCGAAGTACACACCAACGGCAGCTATCGGCTTCTCTGGGATGCCCGCGCAGACCTCGGCATCGTGCGCTACACCAACATGGTCGTGCGCGTTACGTTCGACGCGCACGAGAAGGTGCAGCTTTGGGAGGACGGCCCGTACTGGGCGACGACCAATATCGGCGCGGAGAAGCCTGAGGACTACGGCTACTATTTCTGGTGGGGCGACACCGTGGGCTACAAGCGCGTGAACAATGCCTGGGTCGCGACAGACGGCTCGTCGCAGAACTTCTCATTCGGATCGAATAACACGCCGACCTACGGCAAAAGCATTTCCACTCTACAAAGCCAAGGCTGGGTCGTGTCGCAGGATGGCACGTATGTGCTTGCGCCGGAGCACGACGCGGCGCAGGTGCAGTGGGGCGGCGGCTGGCGGATGCCGACGTACCAGGAACTGTACGATCTTTGCTACAACAAGTGCGACTGGACTTGGACGACGCAGAACGGCGTGAACGGCTATGTTGTTTGCGGCAGGGGCGACTATGCCTCTAATAGCATCTTCCTCCCCTGCGTCGGCGGCGGCTACGGGACGTCGCTCTACGATGCCGGTTCGTACGGCGGCTACTGGTCGTCCGTCCCGTACTCGGGCAGCAACTACTCGTGGGACCTCTACTTCGATTCGGGCGGCCACTACATGGACTTCAACCTCTACCGCAGCCGCGGGCAGTCTGTCCGTTCTGTCCAAGGGTCTGCCAAATAGCGAACGAAGTGAGCGTATCCAATTCTTCAATTCTTTTGAGGTCTCCGTAGTGTCCATCGAGAATACTTTACAGCAAGCGTCGGGAGGGTCGCGCTCCGTCGCGACCGTTGCGCGTGGTTAGGATTCGGCGAAGAAATCGGACGCGACGGGGCGCGTCCCTCCCGTGTCTGTTCCTGTACGGTCGCGACGGGGCGCGCCCCTCCCGTGTCTGTTCCCGTGCGGCGCGTGAGGACACGCGCCCTCCCAAAATGGACGCGACGGGGCGCGTCCCTCCCGTGGCGGGGTGTGAGGAATAACACACCCAGCAAGCTTGTGCCTGGATACCCCCTCTCCCAATCCTGTCAATCCTGTCGAAAAGGAAACTTTGCGCCTTGAAACTTCAAAGGCGAACAGATTTATCATCGCGCAAAGAGATATTTCGCGGATATTTTCTCTTTGTATTGAGAAAATATCGAAAATCTATTGCTGTGTGGAGAGAAATTTACTATACTGTTGCGCAAAAGGAGATGCTGTATGCGTAACGACTATGTGGGAATTCTCAAGACGCAGAAGCGTGAACTTGAGTGGCTTATGTCGCAGCCCGATCTTATCGAGCGGGCGCAGCTGGGATGGTTCGAAGTCAATTCGACTCTTGCGTACTTTGCGGTCGGCGTCCGCCGTTGCGGGAAATCCGTATTGTGTCGCATGGCGCTCGCGAAAAGTGGATTCCCGTTCGGCTACATCGACTTTGACGACGAGCCGTTGCACAATGTCCAGCCGGTGGACTTGAATGATCTTCTGGAGGCGGTATATGTTGTGTACGGTCCTGTGAAGCACCTGTTCATGGACGAGATTCAGGATGTGCCCGCCTGGCAGCTGTTCGTGAACCGGCTTCTGCGCCAGGGGATGCACAT
>JAGAEL010000205.1 GCA_017613085.1 Kiritimatiellia bacterium
CAAACGCCCCCGCCCCGATGCTCGTCACGCTGTTCGGTATCGTCACGCTCGTTAATTCTCTGCATCCAGCGAACGCAGAAGCCCCGATGCTCGTTACACCGTTACCGATGGTTACGCTCGTCAAACCTCTACACAAGTAGAACGCAGAATCTCCGATGTTTGTGACGCTGTTTGGGATTATCACGCTCGTCAGCCCGCTACAGTCGTTGAACGCATAGCTCCCGATGCTCGTGACGCTGTTCGGGATGGTTACGCTCGTCAGCCCGCTACAGCGGGAGAATGCATAGTTCCCGATGCTCGTAACGCTGTCGGGAATGATTACGCTCGTCAACCCGCTGCAGCCAGCGAACGTATTATACCCGATGCTCGTGAGGCTGTCGGGAATGACTACGCTCGTTAGGCTGCTACAGTTGTAGAACGCGGAATCTCCGATGCTCGTGACGCTGTCGGGAATGACTACGCTCGTTAGGCTGCTACAGTTGTAGAACGCGGAATCTCCGATGCTCGTTACCTTACACATACTAACAGAAGGACTCGATTCATTCTTCGTGTTGCGATACCACACTAGAGGAGGTATGGTGATATGGGTTGCGGACTCGTTCTTCAAACCAGAGACATATACCCGCTTCTTGGAACCGGATTCAAATGCGTAGTTCAAATTATCGTCAAGAAAACCACTACCGAAAACACAGAGTGGGGCGAGTAACAGGGTGAATACCAGCAAGCTGCCGAGAGGAGCTGCCAACTTCGTCATCCGAATCCTTTTCATGTCACGTCATCTTTCCTGCGCAGTATTCGCCGTCGGTTCGTTCCGTGCATGAAAAGAGCGCATTCCCTTCCCATGCACTCGTACGAAGCCCTAGCACAGGCCGAGATGAATACATGAAGAGAAAATGCGCCCGTAGGCGCACCTCCGCTCACATGCCGTTCATCTCGTGAAACAGTGCTAGTATTTCGTACGAACGACGTGTAGCATCGATGCTACAAGGTTGAAGTTCGGGGTAGATTCTCCTTCGCCCTGCGGCTACGGAGGATAAACGGGAGGTCGGCTCTCACGAGGTAGCTTGACGCTTCCGCCCCATCCCCGGACGATGTCATTATCCGCTTGTGCAGACGCACCTACCCAGACACGTCCGCACAAACAGAAAACGGGGTTATGCTAACACATCCACACGCCGGTTTCAAGGGGGAAAATGACGGTTTTCTTATGTTTTTTATCTCATGCGCCGTTACGGGAGGGACGCGCCCCGTCGCGTCCGCGTGGCGGCTGTCGGGCGGGGGGGATGTCCCCACGCGCCGCATGGGAGCGGCGCGACAAAACCCGTTTTTATCTCGCGCAGAGGCGCGGAGGAAAGAGCGGGAGGGACGCGCCCCGTCGCGTCCGAGTGGCGGCTGTCGCCTGTCGAATGTCGCCTGTCGCCTGTCGTGCGGGTGTCGTCGTTCGTTCCGTTAGCGGATGCGGGCGATGGTTTCGCCGGGGGGGACGTCGCGCAATGGGACGGTGCCCGCCCCGATCACGGAAGCGTCCCCCGCTTTTTTTAACGGGATCATGCCGGCCAGCGTTCCCATCAACACGCCGCCGCCCAGCGTGCATCCGCCGGAGACGCAGACGCCGGGGCAGAACTGGCAGCCGTCGCCGGCCGTCACGTCGTGCCCGATACAGACGCCGTGGTTGACAATCGTCCCGCGTCCGAGGCGGCATCCCACGGAGACGACGGCGTGGATGCCGACGAAACTGCCTGCGCCGATTTCCGCGTCCGGCGCCGTCACCGCCGTCGGGTCGATGAGCGTGGCGGCGAGCAGTCCCGCTTTCTCTGCGCGGCGCAGGACGTCGAGCCGCGTCGCGTTTTTCCCGATCGCGCAGAAGCAGAACGTCCCGGCGGGAACCCGCTCCACCGCGCCCAGCAGCGGGATGCCGTCGTAGGTTCCCGTCTGCCGCTCCGGCGCGTCATCGCAGAAACCGAGCAGTTGGAACGTGGGCGCGACCGCGTTGATGCGTTTGATGATCCAGGCGGCTTCGCGTCCGAACCCGCCCGCGCCGATAATGACGATCTGTTTCATGTTTCCTTCTCCTGCGTGCCTTCGAATTCCGATGTCGTCGCTTCGTTCTGCCCGTTGATCCCGTCCCGCGCGAAAACCGTCGCCACGGTGCGCAACAGGATGGCGAGATCGAGGGCGGTCGAGCGGTGTTCGACATACCAGAGGTCGTATGCGAATTTCGATTCCCAGGAAAGCGCGTTCCGCCCGTGTACCTGCGCCCATCCCGTAAGGCCGGGGAGGGTTTCGTGCCGTCGCGCCTGGAGGGCGTTATAACGCGGCAGGTAGCGTGTGTGCAGGGGGCGCGGGCCGACGAGCGACATTTCGCCGCGCACCACGTTCCAGAGTTCGGGAAGTTCGTCGAGACTCGTCGAACGCAGGAAACGCCCGAAGCGTGTCAACCGTTCCTCGTCGGTTCCTTCGCCGTCCCGCATGGTCCGGAATTTGAAGAGCGTGAACGGTCTTCCCGCCAACCCCGCCCGTTCCTGACGGAAGAGCACGGGCGTACCCAGCGCGATACGTACGGCGAGCGCGGTTCCCGCCATGAGCGTAAGCCAGACCGGGGCGGTCGCCAGCACGAGGATCAGGTCGAACATCCGTTTCGCGAAAAGGCCGGACCCCGGCGCCTTGTCTCTAATCCGTACTCCCTCCACAAACGCGGCAAACGCGGGATAGAGCGAGGCGGCATCCTCCGGCAACTCTCCGGCTTTCGCTGCGCCTTCCGCATCGCCGGTTCCGTTTTTTACCGCCCGTTCGAGGAGGCTTCCGCTCACGGCGCTTACGCCGTCCGCGCCTTGCAACGCACGTTTCGTCCGGCGTTCCACCGGAAGCACCGGGCGGAGGTGTTTGAAAAACGGGGGGCGGGTTTCCGACCGGGCGTCCTGCACGTCCACAACGACCGGGCAATGCCAGCGTGTGCGCATCTGGAACGCACGTCCGGCTGTTTCAAGCGGGGGCAGGCTCACCACGATTCGATCCGGGCGCGCGAGGGTTCCCGCGTCCACGGCCTGACAGGCGTCGCGGAACCAGTTCCGTGCGAACGAAATGTTCGCCCGGTGCGGCGCCGTCGCGACCAGGCGGATGTTCACGCCGTCTGTGTTTACGAAGGCGGCCGGGAACGGACGGCGCGTTTCCGTCGCGGGAGAGAAATCGGACGTCCACCAGACGACCGTGTGTCCGCGCATGACGAGTTCCCGTCCGAGGAGGGCGTAACGTTGTTGCCGCCCGCCTTCCTCCGGGAGGTTGTCGAAAGGGTTGCAGAGCCAGACGTTCATGGCGTCGGGCTGTCCCCCGTAGGCGGCTGCGAGCCGCGTTGCGCTTCAAGCGTTTCGACACGGATCAGCAACGCCTTGCGGACGGCGGAGATCTGTTCCTGTTCCAACGCGCGCTCGCGCCGTTCGTCGTTCAATTCTTTTTCGCGGAGTTCAAGCTGTTCCTTCAGGCGTTCGGTATCGGCGGCCTTGCGTTCGGCGATCTGGATCGCGTCGTGCATGTGCGCGATTTCGCCTTCCAGCTGGCGGATCTTCTGGAGCAGTTCGGTTTCCCGCTGTTCGGCAAGCCGCATATCGCGCTGGGCGTTGAGGTTGGAGTTCTCGATCTGCCCGCGCAACGTCGCGAGCTGCGATTCCGACGCGCGGTCGCGGACGGCCTGGTGGGTCATGTCGATGGGGCTTGTCCCCAGTCTGCGCAAGAGGCTCCGGCGCGTCTCCAGCATCTCCTCCTGGTGGGCGTTGATGAGTTCCTTCAATTTCTCCAGATAGCCGCGTTCGTCTTCAAGTTTCTGCGAAAGCTGGTCTACCTCTTCCTTCATCAAGCCGTAGACGGCGCGTTGATCCGTTTCGAATTTGACGATCGCGTCGGGACCCAAGGCGCAGATTTTTTCAAGCCGGGCGACTTTCGCGCCCAGGGCGTCGGCTTCCTCCTTCGCCGTCTTTTCGCGTTCGGCAAGCTCCGCCGCAAGGCGTTCGCGCTCGGCGTTCGCGGCGGCGAGTGCGGCGTCGGCTTCCTCCTTCGCCGTCTTTTCGCGTTCGGCAAGCTCCGCCACGAGGCGTTCGCGTTCGGCGTTCGCGGCGGCGAGCGAAGTTTTTACGGCCTCTTCCCGTTCGCGGCAGAGGTTTTCCGTTTCTGTGAGTTGCGTGCGCAGGGCGTCGCGTTCGGCTTGTTCCTGCGTCCGTTGCGCTTGGACGTCGGCAAGCTCCCGTTCAAGTGCGTCGAGCCGCGCCAGAAGGTCGGAGTTCTCGCCGCTTGTTTTCACCGCTTCGGCCTTTGCCGATTCGCGGAGGCGCGCGTTCTCCGCCTTCATGTCGTCCAATGCCGCCAACAGTGCCTGCTGTTCCTGTTTGGCAAGGGCGGCTTCCTCCTGGAAACGGCCGGCGGATTCCCCCGCCGAGGCGAGTTCCGCCAATTTCTGTTTCTGTTCGGCCAGTTTCGTCTGGAGCGAGGCGATCTGTTCATCGCGGGCAGCCAGTTCGCGGTCGCGCCCGGCGAGCGCCGTTTCCAACTGCCCGGCTTTCTCGCGCCAGTCTTCGGCGTCCCCGTCCTCTCCGGATTTCGAGGAACGGGATTTTCCCTGCGGGGCGGGGGAGTCGTCGGAGACTTTCTCCCCGGCGGCGGTGTTGCCGTCGCCTTCGGTTTCGTCGATCAGCTTGGCGTCTTTGGAAACGCGCCCGGTTTCGATCAACGTCTCCGCCGCCTTCCGGTTGAAGGGGCCGCCCATGTTGCCGTCGCCCAGGTCGATGTAGGTGGTCATCCGGAGTTCCGGCACCTGTTCGGCGGGCATCCAGGTTTCCTTGTCGTGGGACACTTCGTGTCCCGGAAGCACGCGCGCCTGTTCCGCCCACAAGATCAACCCTTCCAGGGAGACGGGACCGAACGTGGCCGTCCCTCCCGTCCGTAAATACCACTGGTCGTCTTTGTTTCGAGTAGCCATTTCAACAATCCTCGTTATCGTTTAAGAAAGTCGGGCATCTGCCCCGATGCCTGAAGGGCCGCCAGTTCCCGCTGGACTTGTGCTTCGAGCGCGGCGAGCTTGTTGCCGCCTTTGCCGCCGAACGGGGGCGTTCCGGGGGATGCCGCTTGTTTCCCTCCGGCGGGGGCTTCCGGCGCCTCCGCTTCTTCGGGGGGCAGCACTTCGACGACAACCTCTTCGGCCTGTGCCTCCCGCAGTTTTGCCGTCTGTTCGTCCAGTTTTTTCCGTAGCTCGTCCCGTTCGCGCGTCGCCGCCTCCAGGTTCAGGGAGAGGGCGGCCGCCTTCTGCTCGGCGGCCGCCGCGCGCTGCTGTTGCGCGGTGAAGCGGCTGTTGAACGTGGCGGTCTGGCGAGCCAGCTCCTGCTTTTCACGGGCTAGGCCGTCGCGTTCGTTTTGAAGGGCATCCGCTGTCCCTTTCAGTTGATCCAGCGTGGCGGCGAGGGCATCGCGTTCCGCTTGCCCTTGGGAAAGGCGTTTCTGCGCGTCGGCAAGCTTTTGTTCGAGGGCGGCGGCATTCCGCCGTGCGGCCGCAAGCGCGGCTTCGTGCTCCGCCCGTTCGCTCGCCCGTTGCGCCTGCGCGTCGGCAAGCTTTTGTTCGAGGGCGGCGGCGTTCTGCCGTGCGGTCGCAAGCGCGGCTTCGTGTTCCGCCCGTTCGCCCGCCCGTTGCGCCTGCGCGTCGGCAAGCTTTTGTTCGAGGGCGGCGGCGTCCCGCCGTGCGGCTGCAAGCGCGGTTTCGAGTTCCGCCCGTTCACTCGCCCGTTGCGCCTGCGCGTCGGTCAATTGCTGGTGAAGGGTGGAAGCGTCGGCGAGGGCTTGTTCAAGCGACTGGATGCGGGCGTTCGCCGCGTCGTGTTTCTGACGGAGTTCCTGAAGGAGTTTTTCCGTTTCCGCGTCGCGTTCGCGGGGAACGTCCTCCGTTTCCCGGCGTTGGTAGAGCCGGACATTTGCGGGCAGCGAGCCGTCCGCGATGAGGCCTTTGATCGCGGGAAGGGGGAGGGGGCCATAGAATTTTCCGGGGGAAAGTTCGGCAAGCCAAGTCATGCCGAGCATCCGGAAATCGATGGCTCGGCTCCAGAGCTGCCCGCCCTGCGAGAGGAAATACAACGGACTTACCCGGCCGTCGGCTGCCCACTGGACAACCGTCTCCCAGGTGACGGGGCCGAAACGGCGACCCTGCTCGTCCTTCAAGAACCATTCTTTTTGATCACTCACGCCGTTAGTATACGTGATTTTTGAACGAAGGTAAATTGACTTTTTAACCAAGTTTCGCTTTCCTTGGTGTCCGTGGTTTGATACAATATTCGCCGTATCTTTATTCTGGGTACGGGGTGTATATGCGTTTGACAGGGTTTCGTTCTGTATTTGCGGCGGCTGCGCTGTTGTTCGGTTCAGCGCAGGCGGCACCCTTTTCCCTTTTCTCCTTTCTTTTCCCCGGTTCGGAATGGGATGTGAACGGCGACGGGCTGGTCCGCGTGACCCTCCTTTCCGTCCCGGAACTGGATGGCGGAATCCGCGCCGCGAACCTTTGCGCGGATCTGGAGAAGATGTTGAAGGCGGGGATGAGCCGTCCCGTCCGGGTGAACCATGAGCCGGTCACGCAGGGGAAGTCCCTGATGTCCTGGTATTACCATCCGGACGCGGGGGAAGCCCGCGCGCGGCTTTTCCCCGGTGAAATCGACCTCGTGCTGCTGGCGGAGGATGCCTCCGTCGTGACGGGGTATCCGGAGTTCTTCTTTGAAGGGGTCCGCGCGATTTCGGGACGGCTTGACCCGAAAAAGACGAAGGCGATGGTGTTGTTGACCGTCCGTCCCGGGACGTCCTACCGCGACAAGCGCGTGTCGGCCGTCGCGAATTGCACCTATCGCGTTGCGGAAGGGTGCGGCCTTGAGGTCATCCCGGGGGCGTATGCTTGGACGCAGACGCTCGCCCGCAACCGGTTGCGCGGCGATTCGTCGATCAAGGCCCGCGCCGGCGCCTTCCTGTACGCGGCCTCCGTCTGGTCGTCCATCGCCAACAACCGCGCCCCGTCCGCCGCCTGTCAGACGGATTGGACGGTTAAGGAGACGGCGCGCCAGTTGACGGAATCGGCGCTTGAGGCGGTCCGCGAGGAACGCGATAAAAGCCATTTCGCCGGGCCGTTCAAGGGGACCGTCCGCGTTGAACCCCGCATCCGCAACCGGCTGAAAATCTTCCTCCCCAACACGGCAGAGGAGGATCCCGTCCGGCTGAACTTCGAGGCCGTGTTGGACGCCGCCCGCGTGGAGGCGTTCTGGCGGACGCCGGCGGATTGGTTCCGGGACGGGTTTGACCGGTACTCGACTTGTTTCGATTTTGTCTTCGGCGATATTCCGCAGATCGACGTCTACCGGAACCGTTCCCTCTACACCTCGCCCGATCCGCAGCCGACGAACGTGCCGCCGCCCGCCGTCGCCGTGTTCACCCGCCTTCCGGAGGGGACGCGGGAGGATCGGGTGGTTTTGGAGAATCTGGAGACGCTGCTGTTCAAGGGGTACGATTACGCGAAAGAGAACGGGCTCGTCTACATCCCGTATCCGCTCGCCTGGGCCAGGGCGAGAGAGCAACGCCCCGAACTCGCGGTTTTGGAGACTTCGGGGAAACCGGGCGACTGGCTCGACTATATGTTGGCGAATATGCTGTACACGGTGATTTCCGAGCGTTTCCAACCCCCGCCGGAAAATGCGGGGCCGCACCTTGCAAGTCTCGCGCATCCGTACGGTTTCCATGAAGCCTGCGCCCGCATCGGGTACACGACGATTGTCCAGCTGGCTTCCCTGCGGACCGTCTCCAACACGCTTCTGCTCCGTAGCGATGCGGGGCGCGCCGGGCGGGGGGCGCCCGCGTTCGCGAGCGTCAGGCTTCTGGACAAGCCCGCTGCGGATGTGACGGTCTATTGCGCGACGGATAAACCGGAGGCGGCGGAGTTGTCGCGGACGGAACTCCTGTTCACGCCGGACAATTATGATATCGAACAGACCGTGCGCATCGACCCCGTGACCAACGCGCCGGCCGTCTTTACCTACTTTATGGCAGGGGCGCGTTCGGAGGATCCCGGCATCGACGGGCGCAACGACGTGCGCCCCATCGTGTTGAATTACGACGAACAGGTCGCCTGTACGGTTCGTTTCGACCGCGACGAAGTTTCGCCCGCCACAGGGTTCGCCGTCCGGATCTCGGCAAGTGACCGCCCTGCCGATATTGTGTGCGCCCGCATCCGCCAGAACGGGCTTGTCGCGCAGGAACGGTACCTTGTGCCGGAATACGCCGACGGCGCGATGTTCCGCCTGCACCCTACGGAAGAGGATTACCGGCGTGGCGAAATCCAGATCGACGTGTACCTTTCTTCGACCGACCTCCGGTTCAACGGACGGAAGATCGCGCAGACGTTCAAGTTGTGGAAACCGGAGGGCGTCCTTCCGGATCTCCGTCTGGTGGAGCCCGTCCGTGACGTGCCGATCAAAGGCCCGGCATTTGTTTCGGCCCGTGCGGAAAGCGATGCCACGACGGGGGTTTCGCGTATCACCCTCTATCTGGGGCAGAAGGGATTGCTTGCCCGGCACGGGACGAGTTGCGCCGCGCCCGTGGAAAGCGGCCCGCCGCAATCCCGCCTTCCGTCCGGGACGTATCAGCTTTGGGCGGAGGCGGAGACGACCAACGGCACCGTCATTGCCACGCGCCCCCAACTTCTTCGCGTCGAATAAGTCGGACGGGACGAAGCCCGTCCCTCCCGCTCTTTCCTCCGCTTTTACGCGATTTGCGGATGCGCCCGGTCAGAGGCCGCGTTCTTTGCGGATTTCGGACCATGCCTCGTTGACGCGCGCCATCTGGTCGGAGGCTTTCTTTATGAGTTCCTCCGACAATCCTTTGCCCCGGAGGATATCGGGATGGAGGCTTTTTGCTTTCTCGCGAAACGCCTTTTTGACGACTTCGTCGCTGTCCGTCCTGCGGCATCCCAGCACTTCGTAAGGATCCAGGGCGGAGGACGGCTCTTCCGTCTGCGAGCGGCGTTCCGCCCGCCTGATCCTTCTGCGTGTGCATTGCCAGGCGAAGAGGGCGGGGTTGATGCGTAACGCGCTTGTGACGGAGGCGAGAAGGGAAAGTTCTTCGGGGGAGACGACGCGGTCGGCGGCCGCCATGTCCCAGAGAATGTCGTAGACGACTTCGCGCATCGACTCGTCGCGCTGGACTGCGGCGTAGGAGGTCGCGTACTCGTGGAGCGTATGTTCGTCGTCTTTCGCCTTGCGGAAAATCTTAATACAGAAACGCCGTTTCTCCGCATCCAGTCCGAAACGGGAGAACCAGCTTTCACAGTACAGGATCTCTTCGCGGGTGATGTGTCCGTCGGCTTTCGCGATCTTGGCAAGCATCGCGGAGAGCGCGGCGAGCAGCGCCAGTTCCTGGTTCCCGGCTTCTGAAAAATAGGAGTCGCCGGGATCACCCGATACCCTCTGCGCGAAGAGGGCGCGCAGCTTCTCTTCGAGGCTGTGTCCGAGTACGGCGCAGATGATGCCGCAGAGCAATCCGCCGTTGCGACCGAGAAACCATCCCATTAAAGAACCGGCAAAGCCCATGTTGCTCTCCTGAAAGGAAAGAGGCGGGGCTTCGACGCCCCGCCTCTGCATCCTTTGCGGGAACCCGCGTTATGCCTTGTAGCCGTAAACCGCCTTGTCGCCCAGTTCCTCTTCGATGCGGAGGAGCTGGTTGTACTTGGCGATACGGTCGGTGCGGCTCATCGAACCGGTCTTGATCTGCCCGGAGTTCGTGGCGACCGCGATGTCGGCGATCGTCGCGTCCTCGGTCTCGCCGGAGCGGTGCGAGGTGACGGTCGTGTAGCCGGCGCGGTGCGCCATCTCGATGGCGTCGAGCGTCTCGGAGAGCGAGCCGATCTGGTTGACCTTGATGAGGATGGAGTTGGCCGCGCCGAGCTGGATGCCCTTGGCGAGGTACTTCACGTTGGTGACGAAGAGGTCGTCGCCGACGAGCTGGACTTTCTTCGGACCCGTGCCGATGGCCTTCGTGAGCTTCACCCAGCCGTCCCAGTCACCTTCCGCCATGCCGTCTTCGATGGAATCGATCGGGTACTTCTTGACAAGCCCTTCGAGGTAGGCGACCTGTTCGTCGCTCGTGCGCTTGGCGCCCTTCTTGCCCTCTTTCCAGGTGTAGTCGTACACGCCGTTCTTGTAGAACTCGGAGGAGGCGCAGTCCATCGCGATGGTGATGTCCTTGCCGGGCTTGTAGCCGGCGGCCTTGATCGCCTTCATGATGCAGTCAAGCGCGTCCTCGATGGAGTCCAGCGCGGGGGCGAAACCGCCTTCGTCGCCGACGGCGGTGGAGAGCCCGCGGGCCTTCAACACCTTCTTGAGGTTGTGGAAGGTCTCGGCGCCCATCTGGAGGGCCTTGGAGAAGGTCTTCGCGCCGACGGGGCGGATCATGAACTCCTGGAAGGCGATGGGGGCGTCGGAGTGCGCGCCGCCGTTGATGATGTTCATCATCGGGACGGGCAGCACGTAGGCGTTGGTGCCGCCGATGTAGCGGTAGAGGGAGATGCCGAGGGACGCGGCAGCGGCCTTCGCGACGGCGAGGGAGACGCCGAGGATCGCGTTCGCGCCGAGCTTGGACTTCGTCGGGGTGCCGTCGAGCTTCAGCATGAAGTTGTCGATGCCGCGCTGATCGAGAGCGGAGTACCCGATCAATTTCGGGGCGATGATCTTGTTGACGTTGTTGACGGCCTTGGTCACGCCCTTGCCGAGATAGCGCTTGGCGTCGCCATCGCGCAGTTCAAGCGCTTCGTTCACGCCGGTGGAGGCGCCCGAAGGGACAGCCGCACGGCCGACAGAACCGTCATCCAGCGTCACGTCCACCTCGACGGTGGGGTTGCCGCGTGAGTCGATGATTTCGCGGGCTACGATGCCCACGATCGTTGCATTATCCTCAGTGAGAATGTTCATCTGGTATACCTTTCGTGTGAAAACCACGTGCACATGTGGTTTGCGCAAGAAGATAGCAAAAAACCGCCCTTTGGGCAAGCCCCCGTTTTACGGTGGATTCTTTCTTGCCGTTTTGGTATGATGACGCGCATGAAAACGTTCGTCATGTCGTGTTTGTTGTCGATCCCCGCCTTTTGGGCGGGGGCGGGGGAAATCTACCTCGGTTCGCGTCCGGCGGTCGCGCCCGATGGAAGCTGGTTCGTCTTTGAATGGGCGGACAACATCTGGAAAGCTTCGACAGAGGGGGGCGACGCGCAACCGGTGTTTGCGGGGGCGGCCTCGTACCGCTGGCCCGTCCTTTCGCCGGACGGTTCGCGGCTTGTGTTCTTGAGTGATTCGGACGGCGGAGAAAGGGTTTTCGAGCGGAATCTCGCGGAGGGGGGCATCCGCCAGGTTTCGTATCACTCCGAGAACACTTTCCCCTACGCCTATTCGGCGGACGGGAAGAAGCTGGTCAGCTGCGTGTATCGCGATTATGTCTCGCTGGACGGATCGTCGCGGGTCGCGCTGCTTAATGTCGAGAAACGTGCGCCGGAACAACTCCTGTTCGATGTGGAGGCCAGTGAACCCGCCCTCTCCCCGGACGGCAGGAAACTCCTTTTCACACGCGGGACGTCGCGCATCTACCGGAAACGGATGAAGGGGAGCGGGGTCTCGCAGATCTGGCTTTACGATATCCAGGCCCGCACGTTCACCTCGGTCGTAAAACGCGACACGGGGTCGCGCAGCCCGCTCTGGAAAGCGGACGGGAAGGGTTTTTATTACACCTCCGAACAGGACGGCGCGTTCAACCTCTGGGAACGCGACCTCGCGTCCGGGCGGGAACGCCAGCTGACGTTCTTCAAGGACGATCCGGTTTTACAGCCGTCGCTTTCTGGCGACGGAAAGACCATCGTCTTCCGCCACCTTTTCGACTTCTACCGGATTCATCCCTTGGATCCCGACCCTCAGCCGCAGAAGATTGAGTTGCGCCCCGTCGCCTACACGCCCCGTCCGTCTGTCAAACGCCGTTACTACACCTCGCTCTGGAACAACGATGCGTCGGGCGATGCCTCTTTCGCGGAGAACGGGCTGGTGGTCGCGTTCACGGCCGGCGGCGATTTGTTCGTGATGGACAGCGTCCTGCGCGAACCGCGTCTCGTCCAAGGTTCATCGCTCACCCATGAACGCGAGTGTTGTTTTTCGGCCGAGGGCAAGACGCTCTTCTACCTCTCCGACCGGGGTGACGGGACGGATCTCTGGAAGGCGGAACGGGCGGATGAAACGAAGATGTGGTGGGAGAATTTCGCGTTCAAGAAAACACGCCTTACGTGGGACGACGCGAAGAAACAGGATCTGCAGATCAGCCCGGACGGCAAACGCCTTTCCTGGGTGACGGGGTATTCGGACTTCACCATCGCGGACTGCGAAGGGAAGACGCTTCAGACGACACATTCGAACGGTTGCCGGGGATACGCCTGGTCGGGGGACGGTAACTGGGTCGCCCTCGCGAAAGATGACGAGTATCAGAATACCGACGTCTGGATCGTCTCCGCCGGGAACAAGCGCGAACCGTACAACGTCTCCCGCCATTTCCGCTGGGACGGCTGTCCGGCCTGGTCGCCCGACGGCAAAATCCTCGCGTTCTGCGGCGAACGCCCGGACGCAACGGAACAGAACCTTTTCTACGTCTGGATGGATCCGGCGGAGGAAGAGGCTGCGGGCCGCGCCGCGAAGGAGGAGAAGGCCCGAGAGACGGTCTTGAAGGAAAAGGGCAAGGGACCTGAAAAGAAAAAAGAAGAAAAGAAGAAGGGGCGCGAACCCGTCAAAATCGTCTTCGAGGGATTGGATAAACGAGTCCGGCGACTGAATTTCTACGGAAATCATCCGTTTTTCCACCACGACAGCCGGACGCTCTATTTCCAGGGGAAGACGGGGACGTTCAAGGTCAAAATCCCGGACGCCCTCCAGCCTTCGCTTTTCACCAAGGCGAAGGGCGACTTCCGCGCCTGGTATCCGAAAGGGGACAGGTTGTGTTGGATCGTCGACTCGTTGCCCGCGCACAAGGACACCCCCCTCAAGTTCAACGTGTATCAAAACACGGATGTCGCGGATTATCAAGAACTCGGCTTCTTGACGGCGTGGGGATGTATACGCGACCGTTTCTACGACCCCGCCTGTCACGGCGTCGATTGGAACGCCGTCCGCGAGAAATACCTCCTCCGCGCCCGCAACGCGCCGAGCCACAGCGTATTTTATCGCGTCATCCAGATGATGCTGGGGGAACTGAACGCCTCGCACCTCGGCTTCAAGCCGTCTTTGGGGTCAAAGAAAGAGTGGCAGCGGAAAGAGTCGTTCCAGTCCTGGAACATTTCGACCGCGCATCTCGGCTTGCGTTTCGATCCCGGATACAAAGGGAAGGGATGGAAAATCAAAGAAATCTTCAAGGGAAGCCCTGCCGAGAAATTCGCGAACGAGCTTCATCCCGGCGATCTCCTGTTCTCGCTCGACGGGCGAGAACTCGATTCGGAGATGGATCCGACGGAGGTCTTGAACGTGCCGGCGAAAAAGTTTTTCCGCGTCGGCGTGAAGACGCAGAAGGGCGGGACGTGTTACCTCACGATCGCTTCGCAGTCTTTCGAGGCCGCGCGCGCCCAGGCGCGGGAGGCGATGTGCCGCCGGATGCGCGAGACCGTGCATAGCCGCAGCGGAGACCGTTTCGGGTATCTCAATATCGAAGAGATGAAGCGTCCCGCCTACTACCGCTTTGAGGAGGAGGTCTTCTCCGAAGGGTACGGGCGCGACGGCCTGATCATCGACGTGCGCGGCAATCCCGGCGGGAATATCGCGGATGCCCTGCTGAATATCCTTTGCCGGAAGTTCCATTGCTACAAGGTGGGGAGAGACGGCAAGGCGGCGTACTCGGCGTGGCTCTGGAAGGAACCGGTCTGGACGAAACCGGTCGTCGTCCTCTGCAACAACCAGTCTGGAAGCAACAGCGAAATTTTCTCCCACGCGATCAAAACGTTTAAACGGGGGAAGCTGGTCGGTGAGACGACCGGCGGGAACGTCATCACGACACGGGACATCTCATTGCTCGATTTAGGGTCGTTCCGTGTACCGTTCGGGGGCAATTTCACCCTCGACGGCACCGACATGGAATGGAACGGCGCCGTGCCGGACGTTCCCGTCGCGGAAGACCTCAACGCGATGGCCGCCGGTCGCGATGTCCAGCTGGAAGTCGCAATCGACACGCTTGCCGAAGAGGTCGCGAAAGAAGCCAAAGAGAATCCTTCCGTGAAACTCCGTTACGCCCGCCCGGCGAACGAGTGATTTGACACGTTGACATTTTGGGTTTCTCCTTGCGGCGAAAATCAAAATCCTGAACGGGCAAGCTGCCGTTCTACCACGATGCGGACGCGACGGGGCGCGTCCCTCCCAGGGGATTTTCGCCACCTTTGTGAATAGAACCACAGACCAACACGGACTCGCCGCGCTTACGCTTGCGCCATTCAGAATCAAGGCGGGCGTTAGCGAAGCCTGTCCGTGTCCGTCCGTGGTTATCATTTAATAAAAATGTCAACGTGCCGCAACACTAGTAAAAACAAACAAACCACAAATTGATTGACCGGCCGCGTTCCCGTGAGCGGCGTTAGCCGCGTGTCGGGACGGGCAGTTTGTCCGTGCGGACGTGACTGTGACAAGCGACACGCAACGGGCGACACGGCGGCCATGACATTCGGCGGGCGCCGCCCGACAGTCCCCCGGTCGCGTCCGAGTGGCGGATGTCGGGTGTTGCTTGTCGTGCAGGGGGGTATGTCCACGCGAGAACGGACGGGACAGAACCCGTCTCGCGTTTATTTTGCGAACGAGGCGTGGACGGCGGAAGAGAGGGCGCGGTAGAATTTTAGACGGGCGTACAGGTTGATGCGCGTGTAGAACGCGACGCGGTTCGATTTTATTTTCTTTTCAAGTTTCCGCAACAGGTAGCCGTTGATCGCGAAGAGCCATTCCCCGCGTGTCAACGAGGTCTTTTCAAGAAAACGTTTAAGCACGTTGAGAAGCCGGCGGCGTCCCCCGAAGTCGTACCAGCGTTGATGTTCCGCCCGGCAGACGAGGTAACGGACGAAGTCTTCCGCCGGTGTCCCGAATCGTAATTCCTCCAGGTCGAGGAACCCCGTCACCTTGCCGTTCTCGAAACGGAAATTTTCCCAGTGGAGGTCGCCGTGGATGATGCGCACGACGGAAGGGGAGAGGGTCAATTCGTCGTCCGGGATTTCTTCCACCATGCGGCGAATTTTTCCCGCCGTTCCGCCTTGAAGGCGGTTTAGAATGTTTTTTTTGTATACTTTCCCGTCGCGGATCGGCATGATTTTCCCGTCATCGCGCAAGCCGTCGAGAAAATTCCTGTAGGCGGCAAGGAAGGAGTCCGTCTCGTTTTCGTCGAGTTCGTCCGGATAGCGCATCGTTCCGGGAATCCATTTCAATGCGAGGATGTTCCACTCTCCGAACGCGAGTATTTTCCCGTCGAAGAGCTGCGTCACGGCGAGGGGCGTCTGTGCGGATGCCGTGTGCGCGAGGAGGCGCGCGGACATGGCCGGCTCTTTCGCGGAAAACACTTTTGCGGCAAAGACGAGCCCTTCCGTCGTTTCGACTTTGTAGTTGAGCGAATGGGCGTGTCCCGCGAGGCGCGTGAACGTCCGGATGGAAACGCCGAAACCGGATTCGAGGGTTTCTTTGAGGGAGTCGAGAGGAAAATCACGTTTCATGTTGAGAGAGTGCTTTTCGGAGTCCGCAATCTTCGCATCCCGGTTTCGCGTTCAGGCAGAAGTCGAGGTAGATTTGCAACAGCCCTTGCAGGTAAAGCCCGTCCGAAGCATAGAGCGCGGGATTGTGGTCGCGCCCGAAGAGGTGTAGCGCGGTCAGGCGCATCGGCGCGGAGAGATCTTCCGGCGGGATGTGGTCGAGCGCGTGCGGCGCGAGCCGGTTTTCCGCGACCGTCAACGGGAGTAGGATGTTCGTCACCATCGCGGCGGCGCGTCCGGTCCCCAGCAGGGCGTTCTCCCGTTGCGGGGCGGGGGCGGAGGAGAAGGCGAGCCGCTGGTTGAAGAACGGCCAGCGGCAGCGTTCCGCGAAGCTGTCGAGGCAAAGCGAATGCCAGCGCTGCCCCGGTTCCCCGTTGTGCGCGTCCAGCGCCGCCAGGAGTGAGGGCGTCCCGGTGAAGAGACGCGCGGCGGCGGCGAGGCGCCGCGCAGGGAAGTTCTGCGGACGGAGGTTGCCCGTGTGCCATTCGAGTTCGGGCGGGAGCGGGTCGCAACTGTTTTTCCACCAGATGTCCCAGAGGTCGCGGAGGAAACGCCGTCCCTCTTCGTCGGGCGCGGTGTCCGGTTGCGGCAGGAGTCTTGCACAGCCGAGGAAACGGGCGAGCGCTTCTTCCGGTTTCAAGTCGCGGATACGCTGGAAGGGAAGGCGTTTCGCCAGGGCGCGGAAGGGAGCCTGGTTGTACTTGTAACCGAGGGCGGCCATCGTCTCTTCGTAGAAGACCTGTTCCCGGTCGCCGGTTGCGCGCAGCCGCTGGGCGATCCGTGCGGCTTTGAGGCGGATGCGGTACTGCCCGGCGGCGGCAAGGAGGCTCAACGCGCGTTTCGGGTTGTCCTTGAGGAAGACTTCGCACGGGGGCGGCGTCTCCGGGAGGATCGCGTGGGGGTACGCCTTCAGGTCGATGTCGTCGAGCGAGAAGTCCGGCCTTGCGGCGAGCTGTTCGCCGAGCGGGAGGGCGAGGACGTTCGCCGCAAGGGTGCGCGGGTGCGGCGTGGCGAACCAGGTCACGTGCGCGACGACCTGCGCGTAGGCGGGGTCGGAGGCGTGGCCGTGCGCGTCCCAGTCGGACGGGCGGACGTGGACTTCGATGTCGCCCCGGATCCGGCGGCCGCCGGGATTGATCAAGAGCGTCGCGTTGAGGAAGTCGGGGCCTGCCTCCAGGTTCCACTCGCCCGGCGCCAGAACCTCGGCGGTCTCGCCCCCGGGCAGCTGGAAACGCTTCGGGCGGTACCGGTCGTCGAACCAGACGCACTGGAGGTGGCGTTCCGTCCACGGGAACCCGTAAAGGCCGCGCGGTTCACAGGCGGCGGACGACGGAGAAGGGAACGCCCCCGCGCCGCCCGTGACGGGGGCGAGGAGGCGTTCGTAGACCTCGGCGAGAGGAAATGCGGAATGGTCCATTATACCGAGGATCCTTTTGGTTCTCAGAAGCCGGCGGCCTGTTCCGTCAAGTAGGCGAGCCCTTTGGCGTAGTTCGCCTCGCGCTCTTCCTTCTTGCCCCAGCCGCACTCGCAGGAGTAGACGCCCGTGTACCCGATGTCGCGGAAAGCCGCGAACCAGGGACGGTAGTCCTCCTTGTCGGAGCCGGGGTACTGGCGCGTCTTGAACGATGCGACGTGGCAGTGGCGGATGCGGGCGCCGCCCTTGCGGATGATGTCCGGCTTCTCGCCGCCTTTCGCCATGTGGAAGAGGTCGGCGTGGAGCTGGATGCGCGGACGGTTGATCGCGTCCACCATGTCGATCCCCTCTTCGACCAGGTTGAGGTAGTTCGCCTCTTTTTTCTGGAGCGGTTCGAGGATGACGGTGACCTTGCAGTCGCGGATGGCGTCGCCGAGCTTCTGGCAGAACGCGACGAACTGCTCCTTCGCTTTTTCGACGGAGAAGCCCTTCGGCGCGTTGCGCGCGCCGCTGCTCCCGAAGACCAGCACGGGGATTCCGAGAAGGTCGGCCCGGCGACATTCGGTGACGGCGTGCTTCAGCGCCTCTTCCGTCTTCGGCTCCGGCCCGGTGATCCGGAATTTGCCGGGCAGGAAGATGGTGCAGGAGCGGATCGGCAGCGGACACGCTTTCAGTTTCGCGAACATCGGCTGCCACTCGTCATCGCTCTTCTCCGCCTGGAGGATCGACTGCGCGTTGGATTCGATAAACCGGAATCCGAGCTTTTTGAATTTGGCTGCGGACTCGGGGCCGGCGCAAAGGCCGAAAACCGGGGAACCGGGCTTGCCGCAGCCGTTGCTGCGGCAAGCCTCGCCCAGAGCGGCGGCGGCGCCGGCCGCCGCCAGCCCGCCGACGAACGAACGGCGTGTGATCATGGTGTCCACCTCCGTCCTACCACTTCGTCGAGTCGTATCCCTTGAACACCTTGCCGGCGACGATGACCTGGCGCTGCACGGGGTCGAACGTCGCCCTCATGCCGGTGCGGCAGGCGGCGTTGGACATGATGAGCGCGATGGCGTGTCCGTAGCCGGCGTCCACCGAGGCGTTCGGATCCTTGCGGTCGCGGACGCACTTCATCCAGTTGTACATGTGCGCGGAGGTGAGCTTGTCGCCGCCCGTGTTCGCGGCGGTTTCGGCGGCCTGGTAGTTGTCGGTGAGCTTCTCGTCGATCTTCTTCTTCGGGCGTTCGACGCCCTCGTTCGTGAAGCGGCCGCGGCAGAGGTCGATCGTGCCGGCCGGCCCGTAGTACTTTTCGACGTTTCCGCGCGCGCTGTTCGTCTGGCGCGAGGAGAACACGGCCTGGAAGCCCCTGTCGTTCAGCTTGGACGGACCGTACTCCAAGATCGTGGTGAAGGTGTCGAAACTCACGCGCCCGTCGTTCCAGGCGTAGGTTCCGCCGGAGGCGACCGCGCTGAGCGGGTGGTGAAGCCCGGTGAACCAGCCGACCGTGTCGATCTGGTGGCACATCCACTGGCCGGGGATGCCGGAGGAGAACGGCCAGAAGAGACGGAATTCAAGGTATTTGCGCGGATCGAAGGCGTACTTCGTGGGATCGCGGTCGAGCAGCCAGAGGTTCCAGTCGATGTCTTCCTGCTTCAGCGAGGCGACCAGCTTCTCGTCGCGGCGCCAGCGGCGGTTCTGGTTCACGTTCCAGCAGAGGTCGACGTAGGTGAGCTTGCCGAACCGGCCGCTCTCCAGGAACGCCTTGGCGGCGTGGTACGCCGGGCCGCTGCGGCGCTGGGAACCGATCTGCAGCACCGCGCCGGGGGCGAAGCCCGCCTTGCGCTTGGCGTTCACCGCGTCAAGGAGCATGTTGGCGGAGTACATATCCTCGGCCATCGGCTTCTCGCAGTAGGCGTCGCAGCCGGCGTTGACGGCGTGCGTGGCGTGCTGCGCGTGCTGGAAGTCGGCGGTGGAGATGATGACCGCGTCGAGTCCGAGGCGTTCCTTCGCCTCGTAGAGCGCGACATCGCTGGGGAACGTTTCGACCGAATGGCCGAGGGCGGCCTCGAGACCGGGCTTCGCCGCTTCGACGAGGCGCTTCTTCCACAGGTCCGCGACGGCGATGATGTCGAAGTTCAGGGTTTCGCAGTGGTGGCGGAAACAAGGCAGCAGGGACTGGCGGAAACGGTCGGAATACCCGACGCAGGCGACGTTGACGCGCTCGTTCGCGCCCCTGACGCGGTTGTTGACGACCGGGGCGCGCTGATCGGCGAGGATGGCGGCCATGCCGGTCTTGCTCCATGCGATACCTGACGCGACTGCGCCAGCGGACACCGTTTCGACGAACTTACGACGACTGAATATCATCTGATGCTCTCCTTTGGCGGGACCGTCCGGTTCTCCGCGCCGGCGCTTCCCTGCGCCAAGGCACTGAACGGAGAGGACACCCCCATCACATTCTGTGTTTCCATCCTACCTGAAAAACGGGTGGGACGCAAGCCGCAATTTCAGGAGGGCAAAGGGACAAACGGGACAATCCTTGTCCTTGTTGTCGTTTTTGTCTCACGCGGAGGCGCGTCGGACGACGCCCGAAAGACCGCCGGAAAGTCCGCAGGGCGGAGAAGCCGAAGCGCAACCTGAAGGGGCGCCCGGGCAGGAGACCGGGGAAGAACCCCTGCGGGCGGAACGCGGCGGAGAAGTTCTTCTGCTGGATCCACCCGATCCTGGCCGGGGTGAACGGGCTGTTCTCGCTCGCGCTGAAGGCGCGCAGCGAGGCCAAGGCCCTTTACGACAACGCGACGCTCCTCTGGACGGTCGTGCCGAGGCTCCTCTGCCTCCGGACGACGCGCAACAAGATGGACGGCGACCGGAACGACCCGGCGTACGCCCTGAACCCCCTGCGGCTGTCGCAGCAGGCGGACTGGGCGGAGGGCGGGGACCGCCCGGGAGAGGGGGGCGTTTTGTCTTGAAACGCCCCCGCACCCGCTCCGCACCCCCGTTCAAGGCGCCCTCCCGCCCCGAAATCCGCATGAAATCGGCTCCCTCCCCCTGTTTTGTAATTTCTGTTTATTGCATTTACCTGTTTATAAATTGGATTTAATTAGGTATACTATGTATCGAAACTTACGTAATGGAGGGCATTATGCCAAATTGGGTAGAGAACTACTTGCGTATCACTTCTGAAAAGCCTGAACGGATTAAGGCTATTAGGGAAAAACTCTTTGCAAAGACCGACATTGGCTGTGAATACTTGTCCTATGCGGTTCTCGTTCCCGAAGACCACGACGATCCTGACTACCGTGTCAAACCCGAAAACGCAGGTATCGAACCGTCGGATGATGTGCGTGCGGATGGCACCATCTTCGACTGGTATCAGTTCCACAATGACAAGTGGGGCTGTAAGTGGGATGTGGACCCGGAGGAGTGCGACATCAACGAGTACACCGACAGCATCTATGTGTCGTTCACCTCGCCGTGGGATTGCCCCTATGAGTGGTATAAAGCTCTCTGCGAAGCGTTCCCCGATGTTTCCATTGAACTTGTCGCCAGGTACGCGGCTATGGACTACCGCTATTGGGAAAATGGCGAGTTGGGCGGCATTTCCCAACAGTTCGACGAAAAGGTGGCAAAGCGAAAACGTTCTGAAATGGAACGAATCCTCGATGCCCACGACCTCTCCCTCGATGACTACGATGTGGACAAAATCATCGAAGAATACGAAGACGGCTATTTCACCGATTACGATATGTTCGATCCCGACACTTGGGACTTCAGCGTAAGCGACGAAGACGACTTCATCGAGTTCTGCAAGGACTACAAAAAGAAAAAGAAAACGAAAAAGAGTACAAAGAAAACGAAAAAGAGTACGAGGCGGGAAGCTACGGAACGCGAACGAGTACAGCAACAGGCGGTTACGGACAATGGACACAAAGGGATTCAGCTTTGGGAGGGAGGTCCGTACTGGGCCGAGACGAACATCGGCGCGGATAAGCCGGAGGAGTCCGGCCTCTACTTCTGGTGGGGCGACACGGAGGGACATCGCCCGTCGGG
>JAGAEL010000022.1 GCA_017613085.1 Kiritimatiellia bacterium
CATGACGACTTTTTCGCCGGGGATCGCGCCTATGGTTGACGCCATCTGGCTGGCGATGACGAAGGCGTTGGAGGCGTTCTGGTGGTAGTTGGCGTCGCTTCCGATGTCGCCACGCCAATCGACGTTGTAGAATCTCGCACGAGACCCCGACAACCATAGCCGCTTGAAAAGAATGTCTCCCCATTGTTCCGCACTGGAGGTCGTGACGTTCACGCCGTGCAGGAATATCAGGGATTTGGTGTATTCCTCGCCTTCCAGGTCATGGTATTCGTTCCCGCGCCCCGCGTTTTCATCCGAGAAGGGGCGGAAGTTCAACCACGAATACATCTGCTTGACGGGGAGGATCGTCATCGGTACGAAATACGTGTAGAGCGGTATATCGTCAACCTTTATGGACACCTCTAACGAGACATGCGGTGATTTCGCCTCGCAAATCAAAAGTCCCGAATTGTCGGAGAACTGCGACAAGAGGCTGTACGGTAGATCCACGCCTTCGGAGGGCAGGGCGGACAGCGGAGCGGCGGAGAGCGGATTTCCCGAAAGAGTGGTTTGGGGCGATGTCTGAATTGAACCGGCTTGGTTCCACGCGATGTCGGCGAAACAGAAGTTGAAGGAATTCCCGGCACTGTATTCAGGCTTCACGGTGTACGTCACGCGGTTTCCCCAAGCGTCTGTGAACGGCTTGAAATCCAATGCGGCGGGGAAGAAATTCACGAGGTCGAATGTCCCGTTGACAAGAAGATCACCGGTATTGGGTGACGAATTGTTCACCTGTCCAATCCAGTCCCCCCGGATGGTATCCTGGTTCACCCAGTAGTAGAATGTGCGGTCGGCGAGCCATGCGGCGGAATCGCCGTCGTCGATGGAACCGTCGCGGGTGATGTCGAGCCGTAGCGGCGGCTTGACGGAGGTGATGCGCTGCACGGCTTGGTCTTGTACGAACTTGCCGTCGATGACCGCCCAGTAACGGAATACGAGGGCGGCCGTCCCGTTGGTGGAGGAGGTTACGAAAACCGGGAGTTCCGGCGAGGTTCCGTCCGAGGCACGTCTCATCAACGCCTTCCAGTAGTCCATCGAAAGGTCTTTCACAGGCGTCGCATCCGTGTCGAGCAACTTGTGGTAGGTCTCTGTCCCATTGTCGAAATACCAGACGGTGAACTGTCCGGTCGCGTCCGCAAGTTCGAGATGAATGTTTCCGTCCGGCAACCTGACATTCGTGACGAGTGTCAGCGGCGGTGCGGCAAGGAGGTTTGTGACGACCGTGACGGGGTAACCGAAATCGCTGTTGAGCGCGTTATAGACCGCCAGATCGCCCCCGCATCCCTTTATGGCGACACCGAGCACGGTCATGTCGTATTGCCGATAGAGGTCTCCGTTGCTGGTGAAGGCAAGCGTCGCATCGCCCACGGTTGAACTCGGATAGATGCCCGCGAGGTTGACATCGCACGAGTTTTCCGTCCGGTTGAAGTCCAGCCCGTTGGCGTCGAGGAGGCGCAACCGCCCGGACTTGTACGCCACGCCCACGTAATTCGTCCAGTGGTCGGGACATGGGCAGCAGTTGTGGTGTTCCCCCGGTACGTCGAGATGGATCTGCTCGTAGAACGGTGGTTCGCGGATATACAGGACGCCGCCGAGGTGTTCGACGTTCTGAACGGCATTCGTATAGTCGGTCTCGTGGAATTGGGCACATTCGCGGTAGGGACGGGAATGTGTCGGGCAGTTTTCGTCGAAGTCCATCGCGTCAGTCGGAGAGGGCGTTCCGGAACCGTTCCCGCAGTCACATCCACAGCCGCACCATGTTCCGCACGTTCCCCAGTAACAGCACCAATGCGCGTCGAAGTCATCGTCGCCGTCGTCGGAAGTGCCGTCTCCGGAATACCACGACGGATCGGGGGCGGGGTCTTCCGGATCGGGATCCGGCAACTGTGGGCAAAAACGGACGGTCTGGGCGTAGGCAGTCTGCCCGAACAGATAATCGGGATGTGAAAGCGTGTACGTGATGCCGCCAGTGCTTCTCGCTGGGAAGTTCCCCGTGATTGTGGCGGAACGGGGCGGGATGTTCGAGACGGTCACGCCTTCGGACGCGCCTTGCCACGCACACGTCAGCAGGTGCGCATCGCGGCTCATCGGTAGATGGACTGTTCGCCTCCGCGCGTTGAAGTCGTGGATGCAGGGTGTCGTCGCTACCGTGTTCGGGAAGTTGATGTGCCCGAATGTGTTGAAAGTCGGCAAAATACCGAATGCGAAGTCCGCCGAATGAAGCGTGAGGACCGGCAGCTCGTTCCCGCGCAGATAGAGGGGGTAGGTTTCCCCCTTTACGATCTGTACGAGAAGCGGCGGCATGGGGGTAGGTGGGGCGGAGCGCGACTGCGGCGGCGCGACAAGCGGCACGATTTTCCCCCCGACAATCAGGTCGCCAACACCCGAACCAGATACGGACACCTCAAGGACGGCCATGTCCTCCGATGACTGAGGATAGGCGAACACGCCATTCGTCGTACCGCTGTAGAATAGGTGCTCAAGGACGGTGTTCGTCGAACCTTGGGGATAGGAGAGCGGGTCAAGCCCGCCGAGCCTGACGGCAAACCCGTCGCTGTAGATTCCGCTGACGGAATAGGGGTTGAGCGGATCGCTGCCGTGGATGACCAGTTCTTCATTGTCCGTCAGACCGTCGCAGTCGGTGTCGGGATTGTTGGGGTCTGTGCCATGGAAAAACAGTTCGTCGATGGTGGGAATTCCGTCCCGGTCGGGGTCTTGGTCGTATGCGTCATTCTCCGCGAGCGGATAGAACGCCATCGAGGTGATGCTCGTCGGAAGCGCGTTCGTCGTCCACTCCCTCCCGCCGAAGGACGCGCCAGCGAGGAAGTCCGTGACCGTTTCGCAGTCAAGCCGCGAGAAGTCGTAGCGGAAGGAGAATCGGCCGTCCGTATGGAATTCAACTTGGACGTTCACGGGGGTATCGGTTACACGGTTGTACAGCGCGTTCTGCCATGTCACCTGTAGCGTGTTCGACGGCGTTATGCAATGCCACAGCTGGCTTGGGCGGGCGGATTCCGCAAGAAGCGGCCAGTTGGCTTCCGGCACGATACCGAGGGATGCCGTGAAAGGCGCGAACCAGTTGCCGACGGCGATTGCCCCGTCGGCCCCGTCTATCAACGGATCGATTTTCCCGAAGGAATAAACGCGTAAACGGCTAACCGCGTGCGTACCGACCTGAAAGACCCAATTGGATAGGGCGACATATATCCAGTCCGTTACAGAGCCGGTCGCCCGCCTGTTGGCGCACACGGTCGCATTTGACGGTGCGGAGAAGTCGAACGACTCGCCTGTGCCGATGCGGGTCATCACGAAGCCCCGCTCGAGATCCTCGCCTGTCAATGTCCTTGACGTGTTCGTCGAGGTTATGGTTGTTTCGTACAGGGGGGTGGGGTGGTTACTTGACGAGGGCGGGACAAGGGCGCCGGTGCCGGGCGACGGCAACATCTGCGGAACGTTGTTTGTACTCCCGCCGGGCTTTGTACTGGCGAATACCCACATCACGACGAAGAAGGTGCCGAACAGGATTCGGCCGATATTCGACTGTTTCTTGACGAGACTCGCGAAGTCGCGAAACGGGTGTAAGTCTTTCTCCCGGCACACGAGAACCAGCCATGCACAGAAGCACAGCCATGTAAGGAAGAGCAATATCGATGTGCCGATTTTTGAAAACACGACATCACCTCATGCGGGGAATTTTCTTCCAGCGACATTCTTCCTCGGAGGGACCGTCTTCTTCGGCGAAGAGGTGGCGCCAGCGTTTCTGAAAGAGAAGCCCGTTACGGACTACATTGGCGGCGTTGTTCAAACCGGCGCTTCCCGCTGTCGTCGTACTTTCGTCGTGATACATCGACACGGCGGGGTCGTAGACCGCCCGGTACCCTTGTTCGCGGAGTCGGTAGACAAGATCGAAATCCTCGAATTGAACCGGGTGGAACGCGGGATCGAACCCGCCGTGTTTCCGGATCAGCCCATGCGGAATCATCAAACACGCGCTGATGAGGCATTGGACTTCACGCACCTCGTTGTAGGCCGGCGCGTCGGCCGGCTCACCTCTCCCTCGGAAACAGACGTGCCCCCGCCTGGAAATTCCGACCCCCGCGCATTGGATGCAGTTGGAGGGCGGGGGGTAGAGCAGTTTCGGTCCGACCATGCCGCATCCCTCCGTGGCCGCCAAACGTTCGTTCAGCATCGGCAACCAGCGCCTCGTGCAAGGGAAGACGTCGTTGTCGACGAAGGCCAGCATCTCGCCGGAGGCGGTTTTAATGCCGAGGTTGCGCGCGTTGGAGCAGCCGATGTTTTCGGGAAGCCGGATTAGGCGGACGGGAACCCCCTTGGCGTTGCCTTTCCCGACCAGTTCCCCTGCGCACCATTCCGCGCTCCCGTCGGTCGAACCGTTGTCCACGACGATGAGTTCCCACGGTTCCGGACATTCCGTGTCCTCCATCAGGCGCGTGAGGCAACGTTGCGTACAGGCGAGTTTGTTGAACGAGAGGACGATGACGGAGTACTTCACGACATCATCTCCCGGACGGTCGCGGCGATGCTTTCCGGTGTCGGGACGCACAACGCCTCCAGACTTTTCGCGGCGGGGACGGGTAGATCCGGCGAGGCGATCCGCCGTACCGGTTTCTCCAGATACTCGAAGGCGCCTTCCGCGATCCGGGCGGCGATTTCCGCGCCCACGCCGCCGGTACGTGGCCCTTCTTCAATAATCAGGACGCGGCCGGTCTTTTTTGCCGATTCGATGGCCGTCGCGGTGTCGAGCGGGGCGAGCGTCCGGAGGTCGATCACTTCGACGGAGATACCCTCGGACTTCAGTTGCTCCGCCGCCCGTTTCGCCTGGACGACCATGTAACTCCAGGCGACAAGCGTCGCGTCCGAACCTTCCACGGCGACGCGGGCTTTACCGAAGGGAAGCGGCTGTGCCCCGTTTTCCAGCGGGAAGCGCATCGGGTAGAGCAGCTTGTGTTCGATAAACAGGACAGGATTGTTGTCGCGTATCGCTTCGCGCAACAGCGATGCGGCGTCGCCCGGGTTCGACGGCGCGGCGATCTTGATACCGGGAACGCCGAAGAAAATCCGTTCCAGCGTCTGTGAATGTGTGGCCCCGTAACCGCGTCCCGCACCGGTCGCGGTACGGGCGACAAGCGGGCAGTTCAACCCGTAGACCGCGTGCAGCTTGGCGGCGAAATTCACCAGCTGGTCTACAGCGAGGGTCATAAAATCCATGAACATGAATTCGATGACGGGACGAAGCCCTGCAACGGCCGCGCCGATCGCACACCCCGTCAACGCCTGTTCCGAGATCGGCGTGTCGCGGATCCGTTCCGCGCCGTATTTTTCAAACAACCCGCGTGTGACGCCGAAGGAACCGCCGTAGACGCCGATATCTTCCCCCATGACGAAGACTTCGGGACGGCTCGTCAACACGGAGTCCAATGTCTCGCGCAGGGTCTGCGTAAAGGTCGCGGGCTGTCCGCTTTCCGATGCGGGTAATGCGGCCGCGGTCGGACTTGCCTCCTCTCTGGATGCCGGTACGACGGGGGCGAACAAAAGCGCGTCCGGATCGGCGGGGCGCGGTGCAGGGGAGGATTCCGCGAACGTGACGGCGTCGGCGATTGCCTTTTCCGCCGCCGTGCGTCCTTCGGCGATCTGTTTCTCCGTCAACCCTTCACAGATGCGCGTAACCGGGTCGCGCTTCCAGGCGGCGGACTCCTCTTCCCGTGAACGGTAGACACGCGGATCGCCGCGTGAATGGCCGGAAAGACGATAGGTGAGACATTCCAGGATACAGGGGCCTTCGCCGGAACGCGCCCGTTCCAGGCATAGGCGCAACGCATCGCGCACGGCGAAGGGATCGTTCCCGTCCACCTGCCGCCCGGGGAGGTTGAACGCCTTGGCGCGATCCGCCACGGCGGTGTCCGCAAGCCCACGCTCCGTCGCAGTGGACATCGCGTAGCCGTTGTTCTCGATGAGGTAGACGACGGGAAGTTTCCAGAGCGCGGCGAGGTTCAGGGATTCGTAGAAAATCCCTTGGTTGGAGGCACCGTCGCCGAGGATGCAGACGACGGCGCGGCCGGTTCCGTGCAGTTTCGCTTCGAGTGCGAGCCCCGCCGCAAAGGCGGTGCTTCCCGCCGTGATGCCGTTTGCGCCGTAGAAACCGAGTTCCGGGACGATCATCATCTGGCTACCGCCGCGCCCGTGCGAATAACCGGTTTCGCGTCCGAAGAGTTCTGCCATGACGCGCCCCGGTTCGCCGCCGCGCGCGATCAGGTGGCCGTGTCCCCGGTGCGTCGAGGTCATCGCGTCCTGCGGACCAAGCGCGGCGGCCACGCCCACGGCGACCGCCTCCTGCCCGATACAGGTGTGGGCGGTACCCATAATCCTCCCTTCGAGGAAAAGTCGTTCGACCGCCTCTTCAAAAAGGCGGATGGTCAACATGCGCGTGTAGGCTTCAAGCCGTTCCATGGTCTCCTCCCGGATGTATCGCATATTTTGCACAGATGGGGGAGAGTATACAACATCCCGTCCCCTCTCCGCAAGCGTACATTCAGGTACAGGCACCCCAATGTGATTTTTACGAAATCTTCTTCATTCCGTTTTTCCGGGAAGTGTGCTAAAATGGGAGCGTTCGTTTGACGTGGCGTGAAGGTCGCGCCCGGTTTTTCTGTAGGAAGGAGATATGTTATGTTCGCATTGTACAGGTCTGTTGGTCGCGGGGAATCGTCCGTTTTCCCCCGCTTGTCCGTCCTCTCCGCTTTCGTTCTCTTGGCGGCGGTTTCGCCGCTGACGGCGGCGGACGATACGTGGGAACTTCCCGTCCTGCGCGAAAACGGGCGCAAGGTCGCCGACTGGATGCTGGCGCACCCGAAGCAGCACAATCCGCTTGACTGGACGTATGGCGCGTTCTACGCGGGACTTACCGTGTTCGGCCTTTCCGATTCCTCCCTCCCGTATCTCGATACCGTGCGCGAGTTGGGCAAGTCGAAAAAGTGGGGGCTTCTCCGCCGCACATTCCATGCGGACGACCATTGCATCGGGCAGTCGTGGCTGGAGATCGCCCTGCATGACGACCATCCGGCGGCTGCGGCGAACATCCGCCGCACCTTCGACTACATCCTCTCCTCCCCGTCCACTGCGCCTCTGGCCGGAACGGACAAGGGCGGGAAGATCCGTATGAATTTTGAACGCTGGTGCTGGTGCGACGCGCTGTTCATGGCGCCGGCGACCTGGGGGCGCATGGCGGCGTTCACGGGCGACGACAAATACCGCGCGTTCATGGATCAGGAGTACCGGGCGTGTTACGACGAGTTGTACGACAAACAGGCGCACCTGTTCTACCGCGATTCCCGCTACAAGGGGCGCAAAACGAAAAACGGCGCCAAGGTCTTCTGGAGCCGGGGCGACGGCTGGGTGCTGGGCGGTCTGCCGATGATCCTCCGCGATATGCCGACGGATTGGCCTTCGCGCCCGTTCTACGAGACGCTTTTCAAGGAGATGGCCGCCGCGCTCAAGGCTTGCCAACGGGAGGACGGCGCGTGGTCGCCGAGTCTTCTCGACAGTCTCGATCCCGATATGCAGGAGATGAGCGGGACTTCCTTTTTCTGCTTCGGCATCATGTGGGGTATCAATAACGGCCTTCTCGGCGAAGCGGAGTACCTGCCCGTCGTGCGTCAAGCATGGAAGGCGATGAACCGCAACGTGACGGAAAACGGCAAGTTCGGATGGGTGCAGCAGATCGGCGACCGCCCCGTTTCCGACTACGGTCCCGACTCCACCGAGGTGTATGCGGTCGGCGCCTATCTGCTGGCGAATGTCGAAATCAAAAAATACGTGGTGTCCAAGGCGCATCCCGAACGGAAGACCGTCACCGTCGCGGCTCCGAAACACGTTCAGTCCGCGTATACCGTTGAACTGGACTTCGCGAAACTCGGACTGAAGAAAGAATCGCTGCGCGTGTTCTGCGTCCGTGACGGCGCGGTTCTCCCGCATCAGTTTGACGGAGACAAACTGCTGTTCTCCGCCTGTCTCCCCGCGAAGACGGATTCCGTGTTCTGGGTGTTCAACGGGAACGACGTTCCGGAGGCCGACGGCGCGGAACTCTGCTACGGGCGTTATGCGCCGGACCGTCTGGACGATTACCTCTGGGAGAACGACAAGGTCGCCTTCCGCATTTACGGTTCTGCCGTCAGCCAGCCGCCGCCCAAGGGAGAAGGGCTTGTTTCGAGCGGGGTCGATGTCTGGAACAAGGCCGTCTCCTACCCGATCATCAACAAGTGGCTCGCGGCCGCCAAGCACTATCACAGCGATCACGGGGAAGGCATGGACAACTACAAGGTCGGCCCGACATGCGGTTGCGGCGGTTTTGCCGTCTACCGCGACGGGAAGGCGTACACGAGCCGGAACTGGGAGACGCAGCGGACGCTCTGCAACGGCCCCGTCCGTACCCGCTTCGAGGTGACCTACGCGCCCTGGCCGTGCGGCGAAGGGGTGACGATCGCGGAACGCCGCGTCGTCACGCTTGATCGCGGACAGCCCTTCTCCCGCCACGAAAGCGTGTTTGAACTGAAGGGGGCGGAACGTCTGGCCGGCGGCCCCGGTTTGAACATCGCGGCGAAGAACCTCCACGCCGGTGCACTCACCCTCCGTCCCGACGCGGGCTGGATTGCGAACGCGGAGGACGAACAGGCGGGGAAGGGTAGTATCCTGACGGCCGTCTACCTTCCGGGCGGCGCCCGCCTTGCGGAGACGGGGAAAGGCGACCTCCTGTTGCTGGGCGACGTCACATCGGGCCGCCCCTTCGTCTGGTACGCGGGTGCGGCGTGGACGGGCGCGGGGCGCGTCACGACACCGTGCGCGTGGACGTGGATGGTCGAACGTTTCGCCGCGTCTTGCCGGGAGCCGCTTTCCGTTCGGGTGGAGTAGCCGGGCGAAAATGGACGAAAACGAAAAAAACGAGTTTCCGCGCCGTTCCCCCTACGCCCGCTTTCTGGAGTGCGTGTACGACGCCGTGTTGATTGTGGATTCCGTCGACGGCAGGATCATCGAATGTAACGAACGCGCCGGCGAGTTCTTCCGCCTCTCCGCCGAATCGCTTACGGGACGGAAGATCGGAGTCGTGGTCGAAGCGGCCGATGCGGCATTTGTCGCCTCCGTCGGTGTCCGGTTGAAGGAGGAGCGGTACGCCCTGTTCGAAAGCCTCTGCCTGCGGATGGACGGGACTTCGTTCCCCGCCGAAGTGGCGGTCAGCTGCCTGGAGGTGAAACGCCGCGCCCATCTCTGCTTCTTCGTACGCGACATCACGATCCGGAAACGGGCGCTCTCCGAATTGGAAAGCGCGGTCGAACGTTTACAGGAGCACGACCGCGCGCGGATGGAGTTCGTCTCCAACGTCTCGCATGAACTCCGTACGCCGCTCACGTCGATGATCTACGGGGTCAGCAATATGTTGCGCGGCGTGGTCGGCCCGCTCTCCGAAAAGGCGATTCATTATCTGGAACGCCTCCGGCTGGACTGCAGGCGTTTGTTGACCACGGTGAACGATATCCTCGATCTCCGCCAGGCGGAGAACAACACGCTTGTCCTCGCCAAAGCGCTTGCGCCGCTCGGCGCGGTGATCCGTTCCGCCGTCGATTCTCTGCGTATCCAGTCGGATTCCAAACGGCAGAAGCTGACGTTTGAGGGCGGGATCCCGGAGGCGTTCTGTTTCTGCGACGCGCAGAAGATGGAACGGGTGATCTTGAACATCGTGGGCAATGCCGTCAAGTTCACGCCTTCGGAGGGACGCATTGAAGTCGCGCTTCTGCCCGGTGTCCCGAAACCGGGGGTGGTGACCATCCGCTGCCGGGACACGGGGATCGGGATCCCGGCGGACAAGCTGCCGAAAATCTCCCGGCGCTATTTCCGTGTCGGGAATTTCGTCAAGGGATCCGGCCTCGGTCTTGCCATCTCGCGGGAGCTGGTCGAATTGCACGGCGGGCGCATCCTCTTCGCAAGCCCCGTCCCGGAGACGGGGTGCGGGACGGAGGTTTCCGTGGAACTCCCGCTCGCCGAGACGCCCTCCCTGATTGTCGCCGGGCCGAAAGGAAAGGAGACGGTGGATGAACTGCGCCGCACGGCTGAAATATGCGGGTACAAGGCGGTTTCCTGTACGTGCGGCGAGTGTGTCTTGCGCGAATGTCTGGAACGTAAACCGGTCGCCGTCCTGCTGTTGGGCGGCGGCGACCGGGCTAGCCGGGAATGTGCGTTACGGATTCGGGAGGAAATCCAGACAAAACGGCTCCCCGTCTTCCTCGTCTGTGAAGGAAGGCTGCCTCGCGGCGAGAGCGAATTTTACCGGAGCCTCAACATCCAGATCTGCTTCGCGCCGGTTACGCCCGCGTCGCTCTCCGTTACGCTGGCGAAGGCGGTGCTGGGGAAAACGCTCGGTTTTTGAACCGGCCGCTCGCAGGGGATTCCGTGTGTATGAAACGGCCATGGATGGTAAAGCTCGGGAAGGCGGCGCTTCCCTTCCTTGTCCTGTTTTTCGCTCCGGTTTTCCCGCCGCGCGCCCTCGCGGCGCCGCTTTCCGGCGAACGGCTGCAGACGGTGGAGATCCATACCTCCGTGCAGAATTCGACCGTCGAGTTTGTCGCGGAGACGCGCGGGCTTGATCCCGCCCGCACGTATCGGCTGCGTGCCGATGTCGGCGGGATGGGAGGATCAAGGCTCTTTCTCTCCGAGGCGTTGCGGCCGGATGGTGCGGGGCGTTTACGGTTCACATCCAAATGGCGAGATGCCTTGCCGTGGGACACGGATTCGCCGCAGAACCGGTATCGCGCGACGCTGATCCTTTCCGATGCCGACGGACGGATGCTGGATGCCTTGACGCCCGTTTCGTTCGGTTTCCGCGAGTTTATTTTTCGGGGGCGCGAAATCCTCCTGAACGGTAACGTGATCCATCTGCGGGCGTTGCGGGACGATTCCTTGTTTTCGGGAGCGGAGAAGTTAGATGTTTCTTCCCTGCGGGAACGTCTGCGTAAAATACGCGCGTTCGGTTTCAACGCCCTTTTCGCGGATCCCGGATTTGTTTCCCGGAACGGGGCAGGAGGCGTTTCCGCCTTGCTGCCGCTCTGCGATGAGACGGGGATGTTGCTCGTTGTACCGTCTCTCGATAAACGTGAGGATTTCGTGCGGAATCACCCTGCCGTACTTGCGTATGCAAAGGATGCGGTCGAAACGGTGGATACGAATCCGGGGTGGGTTTCCTGTCAGGAACGGAGCGACGGATGTGAACGTTGGGTGGTAGGGGATAAGCCGCTTTTCATGTTGGCAACCGGTATTCCTCGTCCGCGAACGCCGTTACGCGATTTATCGCGTCCGTCAGTCGGGGATGGGAGTTGCCTTGCGGAGTATGCCGCGCAGGCATTTGGCGACAGGGCTTGGGATACCGATGGGGTTGTGTCGAAATTACACGCCGTGTATCTGACGGAGGAACTTCGTTCACATCGAACATACCGTGCCGCTTGTTGCCTCTGCGATCCGGGATGGAAAGATGCGTTCAAACGTCCGGACGTCGCGCAAACACTCCTGCGATGGAATCAGCCGGAATGTTCCTTCCTTGCCGGTCCGGCGGAGTCCTTTACGGAAAAAGACCACCACTACGTTCCGGGCGGGCACGTCCGGAAGTCGATTGTGTTGTTGAATGACCATCGCCGTGCGATGAACGTCCGCTGGGCTTGGCGCGTGATCGATCCCGATCGTGAAAACGCGGAAATCGTCGCCTGGCGCCGTGGAACCTCCTATCTCCCTTCGGGAGGGCGGCAGTTCGTACCTGTCGTTTTCCGCCTCTCGGATCGCATCGCGAAAACCTGTCGAAGGTTGCAGATTGAATCCGGATGTGTTTTCGCGAACGGCGTGGAACAGCGTGATTCCTTCGACCTCCGTATCATACATGGTACGCAGCCGGCGATCGACGCCGATCCGGGCGTTTCCCTGTATGACCCGGTTGGATTGACAGCCGCTTTTTTCCAACGGAACCGTATCCCGTACCGGCCTTACGATCCTGCGACGATGCCGCCGCCTACCGGGGTGCTTGTGATTGGGCGGGAAGCGGTCGGTACAAACGGCCTCCCCTGGTTCGCTTCGCTCCCCAAAGGGAAACGTGTCTTGGTCTTTGAACAGCGGGCGGAAATCTTGGAACAGGTCTTGGGGTTCCGGGTACAGGAACGCGGTACGCGACATTTTTTTCTACGTGCGACGCATCCGGTGACGGAAGGGATGGCAGACGGGTATTTCCGCGACTGGCGGGAACTCTCGACCTTGCTCACGCTTCATGTGCGTCCTTCCTGGTGTGGATACCCGCGTCCGCCCCGTTATCGTACCGCGACGCGGGGAACGGTCGCCTCCGTCCTGATTGAAAAGCCGGCAAAGGGAGATTGGCTTGCGTTGCTGGACGGCGGCTTCGGATTACAGTATTCGCCCTTGCTGGAACATCGGGAAGGGGACGACCTCTACCTCTTCTGCCAGCTCGATGTGACGGGGAGGACGTTTCCCGATCCGGTCGGCGATCTCGTCGCCATGCGCTGCCTTGCCTACTTGACGCAATCCCGGTTGCGGGAAGCGGAAACGTCCGTCGCGAGCCTGGGCAATCCGATGTGTGAAAAATGGTTGCGGGCTTTCCGTCTGACCCTGAAACCTTTTACACAGGAGACATCCCTTCTCCTCGCGGGCAAAGGCGATCCGCCGCCCGCCGCGCTTGATGTCCAGGTCGAAGAAGGTTTGAACGTCCTGTGTCTGGGGATGGAGGAAAGCGAAATCCGGCGTTGGTCTCCCGTGCCGGTGGAGGACGTCTATACCAATGCGGTCGTCTCCCGCATCGAAGAGCCGGACGCGGCGCTTCGCGGTCTGGACAAAGTGTGTGGCACGATCGCGCTCGTCCGCCATGGCAAGGGGACGATGGTCTTCTGGCAAATCCCGCCGGATTGCCTGGGAGGGGACGATTCCACCTTGTGCCGGTTGGAGCAGCGCCGTGCGAACGTGGCCTTCGGGCGTTTATTGGCGAATCTCGGCATAACGCTCCGAACGCCGTTGGAAACGCGGTTCGCCCGTCCGCAAAGAAAAGCCTGGCTCCAGAGTTATTACGTAGATGAACCACAGGACACGGACGATCCCTATCGGTAATCCTGTCAAAAACTCGTTGCGAAAAGGAGGGGAATGGGATAGTCTTTCCGCAGCGATGAACAGGATTCTTTTAGAAGCGGGCGAGATTCGGGAGGACGGTACGGCCGTCCTTTCCGGGGAACGCGCCGATCACATTCTACGCGTGCTGCATGGACGTCCGGGGCAGGTCCTCAAGACGGGGACGGTGGACGGGCTGGCGGGCACGTCCGTCGTGCTTTCGATTGAAGGAGGTTCGGTTGCTCTGCGCCCTTCCCACACGGAGGAACCTCCTGAACCATGGCTGGATCTGATTTTGGCGGTTCCCCGTCCGAAGGTGCTCAAGCGTCTCTGGGCGCCGTTGGCCTCGCTGGGGGTGCGCCGTGTGTTCCTTCTCAACGCGGCGAAGGTGGAGAAGTTCTACTTCAGCAGCCAGTGGCTTGATCCGGCCTCCTTCCGTCCGCTTCTGCTGGAGGGGCTTCAGCAGACCGGGTTGACCCGTCTGCCCAAGGTCGAAATCTGTCCGTTGTTCAAGCCGTTCGTGGAAGATCGGCTGGACGGGCTTTTCCCGGTGGCGCCGCGCCTTCTCGCGCATCCGCTACCCTCCGTCCGTACCCCGGCGGGACTTTCCGGGACGTGTGTGGTGACGCTCGCCGTAGGGCCGGAGGGGGGCTGGACGGAGTACGAGCGGGAGGCGTTTTTGGCGCGCGGATTCCAGCCGTTTTCCCTTGGCCGCCGTATCCTCCGGACGGACACGGCGTGTATCGCGCTCGCCGCTGTTTTGGATTGGCTTCGCCGTCCCGTTGCGGACGGTGTGTAAACGTGTGTCTTTCAGAGGAACGATATGGAAAACTTGTTTGCTGTGGCGGTTCAGGTGGGCGTCCTTTTCGCGCTCATGGCGGTCGGGTTCGTCTGCCGGAAACGCCGTCTGCTGAACGATGTGTGCGTCAAGGGGATTGTCGATCTCCTGGTCCTTGTCGTGACGCCCGCGTTGGTGCTGCACGCATTTGAACGCCCGTTCGCGCCGTCGATGTTGCGCGGGCTCGGGTTCGCCGCCCTGTTTGCGTTTGCGGGACACCTTGCCGCCATTGCGTTCGTGACCGTTTTCCTCCGGCACCGCGACACGGCGAAACAGAACGTTCTGCGCGTCGCCGCCGTTTTCTCGAACGCGGGATTCATGGGGGTTCCCTTGGAACAGGCTCTTCTGGGGGATGTCGGCGTGTTCTACGGGGTTGTCTACGTGGGGATTTTCAACCTCGTCATCTGGAGTTGGGGATACTGCACGATGCGCGGCGTGTCGATGCGGACGTTGACCGGGAGTTCGGCGAAACTGATGTTCATCAATCCGGGGACGGTCGGCATCGCGCTTGGACTGCCCCTGTTCTTTTCCTCCTTCACCCTGCCGACGGTTCTGCACGTGCCGGTGAAATGCCTCGCCGACCTCAATACGCCGCTGGCGATGATTGTGATCGGCTATTACCTTGCCGGGGCGAAGCCGGGGGCGATGTTCCGTCTGCCGCATGCATACGTTGCGGCGGTGTTCCGCCTTGTGGCGTATCCGCTTTTAATGATCGGCGCGCTCGTTGTCTTCCGGAATCCCCTTGCGCTTGACCCGACGATGATGCTCGCGCTCGTGGTCTCGGCCTCCGCTCCCGTCGCGGCGATGACCTCGATGCTCGCCGCGAAATACGGTTCGGACGTGGAGCTTTCCGTCGGTCTGGTGAGCGGGACCACCCTGCTCAGCATCCTCACCATGCCGGCGGTGATCAGTTTCGCGATGTCGGTCTTCGGCATGTGAAGCCTTGCGAAAGATGGGGGCACATCCGCGAATCGTACAAACACGTAACCACGGAAAACAGACGAAACGAAGGGACGCGCTTCGTCGTGTCCGCACCGTGGTAGAACGGGCAGCTTGCCCGTTCAGGGTCTTGGTTTTCGCCACAAAGGTATGGGGCGTCACGCTCTGTACCACCGCGCCTCCGAGTGGGATAAAAACGACAACAAAGGACAACAAGGGACAACACAAAGTAAGGTTGTATTCGGTTGTCTTGATTGTCTCCTTTACAAGGAGGCGAGGACGAAACAGTCCCGAAACGAAAGGATTAGCCGTGTAGAAGTATAGAACGTGTAGCTGTGGTTAAAAACAAACGGATGAAAAAAAGCGCGCGGGCAAGTTAGCCTGCGCACCTCTTCAAAGTTGTTTTTCAAGTTGTTCTGGTTGTTTCCCACCTCAATGTGCTTGGGCGAAAACTCAGATGCGCCCTCCGTCTTTTGTCTCAAAATGATGGCTTGCGAGGGGGTGGTACTTTTGCTAAGATAGGGGCGTTCTGTAGATGGCGAAAGCCATGTGCGGAACTGTGGCGCAAAGGGGAGAAATCCGATGCGCCGAGAAACCGCTTAGCATCTTGCTAGCA
>JAGAEL010000206.1 GCA_017613085.1 Kiritimatiellia bacterium
CGGGAGGGACGCGCTTCGTCGCGTCCGCACCGGGAGGGCGCGTGTCCCCACGCGCCGCATGGGAACGGACGCGACGGGGCGCGTCCCTCCCCCTGTTTCACCTGGTTTCGTTTTTATCGGTTGGCACGATTCGCGGATGTGCCCGCGCCGATCAACAGTTTTCGACCCCTTGACGGGAAAATACAAAATAGGGTATAATGCCAGCCGTTCAAGCACATGGTGGACTTGAACGCCACAGGAATCGAAACACCGACAAAACCTTCAACAATCGAGCAGAGGTAACGCACATGAAAACAGCGAAACGATACGTAACACTGGCCGCGATTTGTATCGTTACTGGCGCGTTCGCCGACGGACTGTCCGAGGGCTATACGCAGTTGCCGTACCTCAAGGCGAACAAGAACGTTCAGGTCAAGACGGGCTATATGTCTGCCGCGACGGACAGACCGTATTCCCGACCATCGGCTCAAAGAACCGTCAAGCCCCTCGCAATTCGCTCTTTTTCGAGTATCTGCGGGTTGTCATATTGCGCCGTCTCAAAAATGGACGCGATGTTCATTCCGTCGATTATGGAGAGGGTTTGATATAATGGATGGTGCGATGAAAGAGCAGAAAGAGAGACGCGTCGTGCTTGTCGGTACGTACAGGGACGACCAGCTCACGAAGTGGAGCGGGTGGTACAATTATCCCGTTTCGGAGGATGATTTTAGTCGTGTAGATGGAAAGGCGGCTTGCCCTCAAGCCGACGCACCGGGAGGGACACCGTCCTCGGCGACCGTATTCTCGGATGTCACCGAACTTTGGCTCTTCAGGGGTACGGCGGTGCAGAAGAATTACCGGGCGGAATTCATCGGCATCAAGACACGCGAGGAACTGATCCGCGACTACGGATATCCGGTGGATGATTCTGCCGCAAAGAACGCAAAGGGGGAGGGGCGCGCTTCGTCGCGACCGCACGGCACACACTACGCGCTCTTCAAGACCGAATCTCTGTACCATAACAAGGGCGACGTTCCAGAAGACGCGGAGCGCGTCATCATCCGCACGTCAGACTTCGCCAAGCGTTCGCCCAAGATAGCGAAGCAGCTGAAGGCGTATCTCGAATCGCCTGATCGCAACGACCCCGACCTCGCGAAGCGGCTTCCGTCCATCCTCACCCGCCTCCGCCCCGAACAGCTCCGCGTCTGCGAAGAAGCGGTGCAGCTGGAGTTGATGTATCGTACATCCATTTATGCAGAATCATTTTGCAGATACGTATTGGGATGTGATACGACACCGTTGTTTTTCTGCGGAGACGCACTCTCCGTCCTGCGCGAATTGCCGTCAGAATGCATTGATTGTTGCATGACCAGTCCGCCATACTGGAACAAACGCCAATATGCGGGTGGAGGTATTGGGTTAGAAGCAGACTATCATACGTACATCGATAATCTGGTGGCAATTTTCGGTGAGGTAAAACGAGTCTTGAAATCATCAGGTTCTTTCTGGCTAAATATAGGAGATTCGTATCTTGGGAAAAATCTTCTAAATGTACCGTCGCGTCTGGCGATCCGAATGCAGGATGAGCAGGGGTGGATACTTCGCAATATCGTAATTTGGAACAAGGTCAAAGGATGCCCGGATAATTCGGAAGATAAATTGCGGAACATCTACGAGCCGATTTATCATTTTGTCAAATCGGCCAGAGGGTATTACTACGATGTGGACAGTGTGCGGAGAAAGCCTCATCAGGCAAAGGTTGTGAACGGTGCCGTTGTCTCTGCTACGGGGGTATCAGGAATACGTTATAAACGGAAAATAGAATTGTCGACAGAGCTGACCGATGAGCAGAAGGCAAATGCATTTGCCGAACTGAATAAGATGTTAGTAAAGGTTCGAGATGGCGAAGTGTCTGATTTCCGTATGATCATAAAGGGTGAACAAAGAACAACACATTCAGACTCGGAGTGCGTATCGGGACGGGCAAGAGAACTTCACGAGAACGGGTTTTATTTTTTGAAATACAACCCCAAGGGCGCAAAACCAAGTGATCTTTGGGATATAATCCCGGAGGACACCCAGGGAAGAGTGGCGCATTTTGCCCCCTATCCAGAAGATCTTTGCAAAACCCCGTTATTGTTGACGTGTCCCGTAAACGGCATTGTTCTGGATCCGTTTTCGGGAACGGGGACAACGGCTGTTGTCGCGCAATCGCTTGGACGAAAATCAGTGGGTATTGATATTTCTGATGAATATATTGATGATGCGCGGAAACGTGTTTGCGGAAAGGCATTTCAGCTGGAATTGAACTTGCAGGAGGTTTGCCATGAATAAAATTGTCGAACTGTTTGGTTTGAATTGCTGCCGGCCTATGCCAACGCTTAAAGAATGTCTACGAAATCAGCGTTGTCCTTTTACAGGTGTAAAATGTGTAAAGATAAGGAAAAGTCAGCCTTCTGTAGCAATAGGAACCTGTACGATTTCCTATCAAGATGCAAGTGTAATCATTTGTCCATTTCGTTTGTTGGACAAGAACCAGATATTCATGGATTGCTTGCATTTGTTGACGGCGCATGAACCTGGAAATCGAATACATCTCGTCCCCGAAGTAAAGATACCTGGAGGTAACGTTGATTACTTTCTTGTCTCTGCGAGAGATGGTAAAGTAAAGGATTTTGTCGGGATTGAGTTACAGACAATGGATACAACCGGCACTGTGTGGCCAGAGCGTCAAAGATTGTTGGCAGAGGAAGGCGTCAACGTATTACAGAAGGATTTACGAAATATGCGATCCTTTGGGATGAACTGGAAGATGACAGCAAAGACAATACTTGTCCAGATGCATCATAAGGCACAAACTTTTGAAACGCTCAATAAACATTTTGTCCTAATTGTTCAAGATCCGCTCATGCGATATATGGAGCAGGCGTTTGATTTTAGCCATGTTTCGTCGGCACTGATCGGCAACACAGTCCATTTTCATTCTTATGCATTGAAAGAGGTTGATGGCGCGTTAAGACTTTCCTTATCTTCGCGTAAGAGTACAGATTCTGATGGTGTTGGGAAATGTTTGGGGTTAAAAGCGGAGTCGGCAATGGAGTTGAGTGAACTACTCAACGTGTTGGAGACTCGATTGTCGGATAATAACCTTCTGTCTCTATAGGAAAGGGTTTGATGTGGTGGAGTAAACCATGTTTGGAAAAAACATCTTAGGGAGCCTCACGCTTGCCGCGCTTGCGCCGATGATTACATTCGCTGCCCCATCGGTACCGGTCGGATTCAAGGAACAGTGCCGGAAGCAGCTGTGGGTGACGTACCGCAGCTTCAACAAGGAGTTGGAGCGCACCGGGCAGTTCGCCGCGATGGGTATCACGAACAGATGTTTCTTCGCGGCGAACACGATCAACGCGCTCTGCAATCCCTACTGCGAATACCCGCTCATCTGGAAGGGTTTCAAGAAATACGACTGGTCTGCTCTGGACGCGCAGGCGGAGGATCTCGTGAAGGCGAGCCCGAACGCCCGCTTCATGGTGATGATCGACCTCAACACGCCCTATTGGGCGACGCACAAGTTCCACCTCGACTCCTTCACCGACATCACCCACGCGGGCGTCATGCCCGAATGGCGCAACCGCACGCGGGAGTGGATGCTCGACTTCATCGCCTACGCGGAGAAGAAGTGGGGCGACCGCATCGGCGCGTACATCCTCTCCGGCGGCTGCACGAGCGAGTGGTACGAACGTGACCGTGGCCGCACGAGCTACGCGAAGAACAAGGGCTGGCGGGGATGGTGCAAGGCGCGGAACCTCTCCTACGGCGAGGAGCCGCCGTCTCCGACGGTACTCGGCCGCGCCGCGTTCGAGAACCTTGTCTACGATCCCGCCACGGAGCCGGAGAAGATCGCCTACTGGAAGTTCCACAACTCCATCACGGCGAACGCCATCCTCTATTTTGCATCCGCCGCGCGCAAGGCCATTCCGAAGACGAAGGAAATCGGCGTCTTCTTCGGGTATTACTTCGTGACCAGCCAGACGTCGTTCGCCCACCTTGACTACGAACGGGTCTATGCCTCGCCCGACATCGACTTTTTCATCGCGCCCGGCAACTACTCCGACCGCGCGATCGGCGGCGGTTCCGGCAGCCAGCTCGTCCATGGCACGGCGCTCCGGTACGGCAAGCGTTTCCAGCACGAGATCGACTTCGGTTCGCACGACCAGAAACAGTGGGCCAAGGGTCTCTGGAAGACGCTGGAGGACGACCTCGCCGGCAACACGCGCGAGGCCGCCTTCGCCATGGCGAACAACGCCAGCTACTGGTGGTTCGACATGTGGGGACAGTTCTACCGCAATCCAAAGGTGCGCGAGCGCATTGCCGCACTGAAGAAAGTACAAGACGACCTTAGGCCCGCGCCGTCCGTCGCGGAGATCCTCATCGTGTGCGATCCCGAATCGCTCTACAACGTGAACGAGAAGTGCCCGCTTGAACGCGCGTTCGGGCGGCACCTGCGCGACAAGCTTGCCCGCATCGCCGCCCCCCACGACATCTATTCCTTCAACGACCTCCCCGTGCTCGACATGAACCGTTACAAGCTCGTCTGCCTCAACTCCACGCTTCTCATCACGCCGGAGCGGGCGAAGTTTCTGCGCGAGAAGGTATGTACAGGCGGGCGTACGGTTTTGTGGTGTTACGCGCCGGGCGTGACGGACGGCAAGACGCTCGACGCCGCGCGCGTGAAGGGGTGGGCGGGTGTTCCGTTCAAGACGCCCGGCATAAACGCGACGCAGATGGACGGCTGGCGTAGCGTCTATGCCTACGACTACAAGCTCTTTACTCCTGAATCACTCACCAAGATCGCATCGGATGCGGGGGTGCATCTCTATCTCGACAAACCCGCGACGGTGTTTGCGAACGAGAATTTCCTTGCGGTACATACGAAGGAGGGGGGCGGGCTTACCATTTCCCTGCCGCGCAAGTATGCCCGCGTGACCGACCTCCTTTCGGGGAAGATTGTGGCGGAGAACGCCGATGCCTTCACCTGTACCTTCGCCTCGCCGGATACCCGTCTCTTCGGATTGAGGGAAGGGGTGACGGAAAAATCCGAATAGCGGATATACGAAAATGCGTCCCTCCCGCGTACACGGGAAGGACGCATTTTGTTCGCCAGCAAGTCCGCCGGTTACTTCATGTTGTCGATGACGGCTTTGATGCGACGGACACCGGCGGAGGAAGACTGCTCTTTCAAGATTTTGAACCCGCCCAACTCCGAGGTGTTCTGCACATGGGGACCGCCGCAGACTTCTTTCGAGAAGTCGCCGATGGTGTACATCGAGACCTGTTCGCCGTATTTCGCCGTGAAGAGCGCGGTCGCGCCTTCCGCCTTCGCCTCCTCCAGCGTGGTCATCGTCTTGACGACGGGGACTGCCAATTTGATCTGTTCGTTTACGAGGTCTTCAACCTGCTGGATCTGTTCCGGCGTCATCTTTTCCGGCCAGGTGAAATCGAAACGCAGACGCTCTGCCGTGATGTTCGATCCCTTCTGCAACGCGGTCGGGCCGAGTACCTTGTGCAACGCGGCATGGAGCAGGTGCGTCGCGGTATGCATCCGCGTGATGACTTCGCTGTGGTCGGCAAGTCCGCCGTGGAACGTCCCGGCGTTCTGCTTGCTGAGTTCCTGGTGCTTGTTGAAAGCCGCCTCGTACCCTTCGCGATCGACGGTCATGCCCTGTTCCGTCGCCAGCTCGACGGTGAATTCCAGCGGGAATCCGTAGGTGTCGTAGAGCTTGAACGCGGTCTTGCCGCTGATCTGCGTCTGGCCGTGTTCCTTCATCACGGAAGCGATCTTGTTGAATTCGCGCTCGCCCTGTTCAAGGGTCTTCTCGAAACGGGCGACCTCGTCGCGCAGTTCGCGCAGGACGGTCTCCCGGTTCTGCTCCAGTTCGGGATAGACGTGACGGTATTCGCCGATGACGACTTCCGCGATGGCTTCACAGTAACCGGGCTTGAGAGCAAGCATCTTCGCATAACGGACGGAACGGCGGATGAGGCGGCGCAGGACGTAGTTCGCGCCGAGGTTTCCGGGTTTGACGCTCTGTTTCGGGTCGCCGAGAATGAACACGCTCGTGCGCAGATGGTCGGCGATGATGCGTTCGGCTTTCGTCCTCGCTTCCGCCTCAAGGTTCTCGGCGGCGGCCAGCTCACGGATCTTCGCGATAATCGGGGTGAACAGCTCGGTTTCAAAGACGGTCGGGTATCCGTTCATCATGCAGATGGTACGTTCGACGCCCATGCCGGTATCGACGTTGTGGCGGCCGAGCGGTTCATAACGGCCGTCCTCCGTCTTGTTGTACTGCATGAAGACGTCGTTCCAGATTTCGATGTACTTGCCGCAGTGGCAACCGGGACGGCAGTGTTCGGAACATTTCTCCTTGCCGGTGTCGATGAACATCTCCGTGTCCGGACCGCAGGGGCCGGTCTGCCCGGCCGGCCCCCACCAGTTGTCCTCGCGGGGGGAGGGGAAGATGTGGTCGTCGGCGATGCCGAGCGATTTCCAGATCGCGATCGCCTCGTCGTCGCGGGGAATCCCTTCCTCGCCGGCGAAGACCGTGACGTTGATCTGTTCCGGCGAGAAGCCCAGTTCCTTCGTCAGGAACTCGAAAGACCAGGTGATCGCCTCTTTCTTGAAGTAGTCGTTGAGCGACCAGTTGCCGAGCATTTCAAAGAACGTGAGGTGCGCGGGGTCGCCGACGGCGTCGATGTCGCCCGTGCGGACGCACTTCTGCACGTCGGTCAGGCGCGTCCCGGCCGGGTGTTTCTGCCCGAGCAGGTACGGGACCAGCGGGTGCATCCCGGCGGTGGTGAAGAGGACGGTCGGGTCGTTCTCCGGTATGACGGACGCGCCGGAGATGATGGTGTGTCCCTTGGACTCGAAGAAACGCAGGTATTTTTCGCGAAGTTCGTTAGCGGTTAGTTTCATGGCGGGATTCCTTTCGGCTTACTTGCGCCCAAGCACGGCGCGGTAGTGGGAGATGAGGGAGTTGGTGGAGGAGTCGTGGGCAAGGGCGGGTGCGGACTCCGAGGTGAGTTCGTCCAGCACCTTCGTCGCCAGCACCTTGCCGAGCTGGACGCCCCACTGGTCGAACGAGAAGATATTCCAGAGGATACCCTGTGTGAACACCTTGTGTTCGTAGAGGGCGATCAACGCGCCGAAGGTCTCCGGCGTGAGGTCGTCCGCGAGTAACGTGTTCGTCGGGTGGTTCCCCTTGAAGGTCTTGTGCGGGACGAGCTTTTCGGGAACGCTTTCGCGACGACATTCGGCGGCGGTCTTCCCGAAGGCCAGAGCCTCGGTCTGGGCGAAAAAGTTCGCCATCAGTTTGTCATGGTGGTCGCCGATCGGATTGTGTGTCTTGCAGAAACCGATGAAGTCGGCAGGCACCATCTTCGTGCCCTGGTGGATGAGCTGGTAGAAGGCGTGCTGTCCGTTCGTGCCGGCCTCACCCCACAGCACGGGGCCGGTCTGGCAGTTGACGGGGTTCCCGTCGCGGTCGACGGATTTGCCGTTGCTTTCCATGTCAAGCTGCTGCAGATAGGCGGGCAGACGGGCGAGGTACTGGTCGTACGGCAGCACGGCGTAGGTCTGCGCGTCGAAACCGTTGTTGTAGAGGATTCCCAGCAAGCCCATGATGACAGGGAGGTTGCGGTTGAACGGAGCCGTCTGGAAATGGCGGTCCATCCTGTAATAGCCGCGCAGCATCTTCAGGAAGTTGCGCGGCCCGATGGAAATCATCACCGGCAGTCCGACGGCGGAGGGAAGGGAATACCGCCCGCCAACCCAGTCCCAGAAACCGAACATATTCTCGGTGTCGATCCCGAATTCGCGCACCTTCTCCGCGTTTGTCGAGACGGCGACGAAATGTTTGGCGACCGCCGAGGCGTCCCCGCCCAGTTGCTTCACGAGCCAGTCGCGCGCGCTCTTCGCGTTCGTCATCGTCTCCTGCGTGGTGAACGTCTTGGATTCGATGATGAAAAGCGTCTGTTCGGCTTTCACTTGTCGAAGCGTCTCCGCAAGGTGCGTGGAGTCGACGTTGGAAACGAAATGCATCGCGAGGCTGCGGCGGGAAAAGTTTTTCAACGCCATCGTCGCCATGCAGGGGCCGAGGTCGGAGCCGCCGATCCCGATGTTCACGATGTACTTGATCCGCTTGCCGGTATGTCCGAGCCACTTGCCCGCCCGCACCTTGTCGGCGAAAACCGCCATCCGGTCCAGCACCTCTTTCACGCCGGGCATCACATCTTTCCCGTCGACCAGCACGGACCGCTCCGGCTTGTTGCGGAGTGCGGTGTGCAGCACGGCGCGGTTTTCGGTCTCGTTGATCTTCTCGCCCGCAAACATCGCGTCGATCCACTTCTTCAAATCGCTCGCCTCTGCGAACGCGATCAGGAGCTTCATCAGCTTCGGCGTGATGAGGTTCTTCGAATAGTCCAGCGTCCAGCCCGCTGCTTCAACGGTGAACCGTCCTGCGCGGGCGGGGTCTTCCGCGAACAGTTCGCGCAGGTTGGTCTTCTTGATTTCCGCGATTTCGGCGGCTACTTCATTCCAAGCTTCCAGGTTCATAATGTGTCTCCACGTATCGAAAAAAGGAAACGCCAGTATACTTGCTTTTCCCCTGTTTGAAAAGCTTATGTTTTCGCTTTTCAACTTTTACGCTTGCGTTTTGCGGGAGGTTGGGGGAAAATACGTCGCGTTTTTCGTTTGTACACGGGGTTCAGTCATGAGTCTTTTGGGTCGAGAGCTTCCGGCGGGATGCCCGGGGGTGTTTCAGCGCGGCGGTTTACTGCGCAGGTGGTGGGTTTTCCTGTTGGCAACCCTGCTTGCCGCCCTCCCTGCCGTTGCCGCCGAAGAGGCGGTCTCCGCAGGGGATAAGTTGACGCATCAGATGATGTTCCTCGTCTTCCAGATCGGCGTGATCCTGTTTGTCGCGAAACTCGGCGGGATGCTCGCGTCCCGCTGCAAATTGCCCAGCGTACTGGGGGAACTGGCCTCCGGTGTCTTGATCGGCCCCTATGCCCTCGGTGGTTTCCCGATCGGGCAGGGGCTTTTGAAGAACGGGATTTTCCCGCTCCCCGCCGATGCTTCGATCCCCGTCACGCCGGAGCTATACGGCATCTGCACGATCGCGTCGGTCATCCTGTTGTTCCTCTCCGGCCTGGAGACGGACCTGAAGCTCTTCCTTCGCTACTCGGTCGCGGGTTCGTTCATCGGCGTGGGCGGCGTCGTGGCTTCGTTCCTTTTCGGCGACTTTTGCGCCGTCTACCTGATGCCGCATTTCCTGCCGCATTTCGCGGGGATCGGTTTCCTGCATCCGGCCTCGCTCTTCATGGGGATCATGTGTACGGCCACCTCGGTCGGCATCACGGCGCGTATCCTCTCCGAACGCAAGGCGATGGATTCGGCGGAAGGCGTGACGATCATGGCCGGCGCGGTGATCGACGATGTGCTGGGCATCATCGTCCTGGCGGTCGGCATGGGGATTATCGGGACTGAGAAGGCCGGTTCCACCGGCGGGGTTAACTGGGGAACGATTAGCCGGATCGCGATCCAGGCGTTCGGGATCTGGCTCGGCGGGACGATCCTCGGAATCCTGTTCGCCCGCTGGATTTCCCTGCTGCTGAAGTTTTTCCGCACCCCGGTCGCCGTGGCGACGCTGGCGTTCGGGCTATCCCTGATTGTCGCGGGGTTGTTCGAGGCGATGGGGCTTTCGTTGATCATCGGCGCGTATGTGATGGGACTGGCCCTTTCGCGCACGGATCTCCGTTACCTGATCCAGGAGAACCTGCAGGCCGTCTACACCTTCCTCGTGCCGGTCTTCTTCTGCGTGATGGGGATGATGGTGGACTGTTCCCAGATCCTCTCCAAGAACGTCCTGATCTTCGGCGGCATCTTCACGCTCCTCGCTATCTTGGCGAAGATCATCGGCTGTTCGTTCCCCGCCCTCTTCTGCGGGTTCAACTCGCTGGGGTCGCTCCGCATCGGCGCGGGCATGATCCCCCGTGGCGAGGTCGCCTTGATTATCGCCGGCATCGGGCTTTCGTCGGGGTATCTCACGAAGGATGTATTCGGGATCGGGATTTTGATGACGCTGGTGACGACGATCGTCGCGCCGCCGCTTCTGGTCGCCTTTTTCAACGTGAAGCGTCCCGGCGTCCGCAACCCGCAGGCGGGTGGGGAGGGGACGCCGATTTCGGTGAAACTCCCGAACGGGACGCCCGTCGCCATCATCCTGCGGAATCTCGTCACCGCCTTCCGCCGCGAGGGTTTCTTCACCTCGCTGTTGAATCCCGAGGAGGAGATCTGGCGGTTGACGAAGAACGACATCGATATTTCCTGCCGGCGCGGCGAGGGCGAGATCCTGTTCGAGTGCGCCCCGAAACACGCGGGTGTCGTCGAAACCGCCGTCCAGGAGGTCATCGCCCAGTTGAACGCGATGGCGCGCGACCTTCCGCATCCCGTGCAGCTGCGCCAGTTGAATGCGATGGTCCAGGCCAACGCCGAACACGTGGCGGAGGACGAGCGGACGCGCGAAATCACCAAGTACCTCCGTCGGTTCGAGATGTTCCCCGCGCTTGAGGTTTCCTCCTTCAAGGAACTGGTGGAAACGATCACCGCGAAGATGGCGGAGGATGGGTTGATCCAGAATCTCGAAGAGGCGCGGAAGTCGATTTTCGAACGCGAGTCCGCCATGGGGACGGGGTTGAAGCACGGCCTCGGCGCCCCGCACGGGCGGACGGGCGCCGTTTCGGGGCTCGTCGGCGCGGTCGCCGTGATCAAGACGCCCGAGACGCTTGCCGACTACAAGACGATGGAGGGGCTGCCCGTTTCGCTGGTGATCCTCACCATCGCTTCGGACGCCGGCGCGACGCCCCATCTGCAGTTGATGGCGTACATGAGCCGCCTTCTCCGCGCCCCGGAGGTCAGCGAGGGGTTGCGCCGGTGCGAGACGCCCGACGCCATGCGCGAGTATATTTTGAGCGGCGGCAAGTCCGCGCAGAAGGCGGCGAAGTAGACGGAGGGGAAGGTGGTGGACATGGGCGACACATTGCGGTTACAAGGTCTGGAAGTCTCCTGCATCATCGGGGACCTGCCCGCCGAACGGCGCCACGAACAGGTGCTGACGGTCGATGTCTCGCTCTCGCTCGACCTCCGCAAGGCGGCGGAGTCGGACGCGCTTTCCGACACCGTCGATTACGCGGCGCTGGTCGAAGAGATCCGGACCCGTCTTCGCGCCGAGAAGTGCCGTCTGTTGGAACGCGCCGCGCACGTCGTTGCCGATGTCTGCCTTCGCGGGGCGGGCGTCCGCGCCGCGACCGTCTGCGTCACGAAACGTGAAGTCATTCCCGGACTCCGTGCCGCCGTAATCGAGATCACCCGTACTGCGGAGGATGCCCGATGAAGAAGGCCCTCGTCCTCGCCGCCGGTCTCGGCACCCGTCTGCAACCGTTCACCCGTCTTTACCCGAAAGCCTTGATGCCGCTCTGGGGCGTCCCTCTCTTGGAAGCGGCGTTGCGCCGGCTGGAGTCGTGGGGCGTGGAGGAGGTGGCCGTCAACGTCCACGCGCACGCCGATCAGGTGAAGTCGTTTCTGCGCGGGCGTAAGGGGAAGGCGCGGATCCGCGTTTCAGAGGAACGGGAAATCCTCGGTACCGGCGGCGCGCTGCGTCCGCTGCGTTCGTTTTTCGGCGATGCGCCGTTCTGGGTGATGAACGCCGATGTCGTCGCCTCGGTCGATCCCGCCCCGTTGCGCGAGGCGTTCGCGCAGAGCGGTGGTTTCGCCGCCGTCTGGCTCGACCCCAAGCGCGGTCCCCGCACGGTGGAGGCGGACCGCAAACGCCGGATCACCTGTTTCCATTCGGAAACGCCGGGCGTGCCCGGTACCTACACCTTCTGTGGGCTGCACCTGCTCTCGCCGGAGATTTTCACGTATCTGCCGGAAACGGGATTCTCCACCGTCATCCAAGCGTATGAGGCGGCGATGGCGGAGGGGCGTTTCGTGGTCGGTGCGGTCGATCCCAAAGCCTACTGGGCGGATTGCGGCACGCCGGAGAGCTACCGGAAAATCCACGCCGAGGTCAAGGCGCTCGCTTTCGCAAAAAAGCCGGGCGGCGAGGCGTATGTCGGGGCGTGCGACCGGATCCCCTTGCAGGAACGCCACTTTTTCTGCGTCTGTCCGGGGAGCAAGGTCCCTGCGGATGTGAAGGGCGTGGACAGCGTCGTCCTGCCCGGCACGGAAATTCTGCCGGGAACCCGGCTGCGCGACTGTGTCCTGGCAGGCGGGCGTTACGGCGGTTCGCTCTCGAAACAGAATGTGGCGGCGTTTTCGGCGGACGGGGCGTTCAACGAACTTTCCAGCGAGGCTGCGGCGGGCTGGAGCGGTGTGCAGATGCTCGGTGCGCGCGGCAGCAACCGTTCCTTCTGGCGGCTCTTTGACGGCGAACGCCGCGCGATCGGTATTTCGTATTCCGAAGAGCGTCCCGAAAACAAACGTTACGCCGGACACGCCCGGCTTCTCGCCGATGCGGGGGTGCCGGTGCCGGAGGTGCTGGCGGACGATGCGCAACGCCGCGTCCTGCTGCTGGAGGATTGGGGCGACGACAATTTGCAGGCGCGGGTCAACGCGAAACCCTACGATGCCGTCCGCCTCTACACGCCGGTCGTCCAAGCCCTCGCCGCGTTCCACCGCGACGGCACGCGGCTTGTCCGGGAACGCGGCACCGGACTCGAACCCGCGTTCGACGCCGCGTTGTACGCATGGGAACGCGACCTCTTCGCCCGCCACCTGTTGGCGGACCGGTTTGGAATGGGGCAGATCCCGGATGCGGTCGAGCGGGAACTGCTGGGTGTCGCGGAGCGGTTGCTCGCGCAGGAACCGGTCGTGATTCACCGCGACATGCAGTCCAGCAATGTGCTGATGCGGGGTGCGCGTTTCGTGTTCATCGATTTTCAGGGGATGCGTTTCGGTTCGGCGGCCTACGATCTCGCGTCGCTGTTGTACGATCCGTATGTCAAGATTTGCGAGACCGACCGGGCGTCGCTGGCCGCCGTCTACGCGGAGGCGTTCCCGGAACAGGCGGTTTCGGCGGGCGACCTTCTTCCCTTCGGCGCGGTTCAGCGCTTGACCCAGGCGCTCGGCGCCTACGGGCGGCTGGCGTCCGTGGGGCAGGGGACGTTCACGCGCTACGTCTATCCGGCGCTGGAACGTCTGCACGACCTTTCGCTCGCCCTCCGCCTGACCGCCCTGCATGAGCTTTGCGAAACCCTGCTGAAACGGGAACGGATGCGTCCGGACAGCGGGGCGCACCGGGAAGGAGGCCGGGCGCGGTGAAGAACGATTTCCTCCAGTTTATCGGACGCCTCCGGCGGGACGCGAAGAAACGCCCGCAGCAGATGACCGCCGTTTCGGCGGGAAGGACGCGCGTCTTCGTGGCGTTCGACTGGGGGAGCGACACGTTCATTCTGGAGAAAGGGATCTGGCAGAATACGGAAAACCATGCGCCGGTGCTGATTGTTCGGAAGACCGACCTCGCGCGCGGTTCTTCCGGCCGCATCCTTACGTTGACGACGGGTAACCACGCGACGGCGGCGATCCCCCTGTTGACCGGGAAGTTCTGGAATTTCGGGCAGGTCGCCCCCGCGAAACGCAGCACCGTGTTGAGCGAACGGATCGTCTGCGCGAACGTGGCGAACGGGATTCTCGAAATTTCGCAGCGCGATGTCGCCACGGGCGAGATCGTGGAGGCGGACGACTGGTTGCAGAGCCTCGGTCTTCCGCTCGATGCCATCGTCATGGCGGAACGCAACGACAAGACGCTCGAATTTTACCGGCAGCTCGGACAGGAGTGGCGCGTGAAGCCCTTGGCGTGGACGCGTTCGGAGATCGACTTCGCGTTGCGTACCAGCCAGACCCACATCAACACGCCGTTACTCTATTACCACAGCGCGAAAGGTGTGCATTTCCTCTCCTACAGCGAATTCCACAAGTTGAACGCCCTGGCGCGGACGGATTTTGCGACCTTCACGCAATGCCTGCACGAACTCGTCTCCATCAACGAAGGGGAATCCTCTTCCTTCCTCCGGATGCCGAAATTCCGGGGGCACCACGAGGTCGAGCTTTTCGGTATGCGGCGCGGCGTCGCCTTGGATCGGATCATCCCCGACATGGAGCGCCTGATGGAGGGCATCACGCTGCATTTGATTCAGCAGGGAGAGGCGGTTGCGAAATTCGCCGCGATCGACGCCGCCTATAAATCCCTCCTGGAACGCGCCACCCTCGCCGATTCGGACAGCACGGATTTCGTCGAAACGCTCTACATGCACTTGACGGGCGAGATCTACTACACGCACAACGACCTGGGCAGTCCCGCGTTCGACGACCGCCGGACGCCGCTTCCCGGCGCGACTTTCCAGGGCGGACATCCCGATTGGCATCCCGGCGCGGATGCGCGGACGCGCGTGCTGCTCCAGAACATCGGGCAGCAGTTGAGCCAGGACGAACTGATCGAATACGCGAACGTCTACGAGATCCGTTCGGAAGAGGACGACGGCAAGGTTGCCGGGACGGGGGCGACACGCGAAGTCGTCTACAAGACCAACCGCCGCGCGCTCTGCCAGGGGTTGATCGAAAAGCGGCTGGCGCAGCGCAAACCCGGTTACGGCAGCTACATGCTCACCCGTGTCCAGGCGTTCAAGGAACTCGGCGTCAATTTCGGCGAATACAAGCTGCTGGTCCTGCGTTCCGCAGACGGGCGACGCGACACGAATTACTACATCCGCTCGCGTTGTCCCGGGGAAACGCTGGACGACATCCCGGCGCGGATCTACAACCATTCCGGCGAGTTCGGCGGCGCGGAGGCGGGCGAGGATCCCCGCGTGGTGTTGAGTCTCGGCGGGCTGCTCGGCGATGCCGCCGCACAGAACCTCGTGTTGAAAAAGTATCTGCCGGACGAAGGGTGCCGTTTCGGGATCGGCAAAGAGGTCTTTGAATTCGGGTACAGCATCGCCTACCGGCGCGAAATGCCGATGCGCGTGGCGATCTGTTCCGTGCGCGGAAGCCTCGGATGGCCGGATCTTTCGCATACGGAAGAAAATATGCGGGCATTTTTTGATTTTTATCTTTCCGCCTATGCCGACGTCCTCTTCTCCTTCTGGACGCGGCACCGGCAGACGGTCGGGCTGGACGCGCTGGTCGGCCAGTTCTTCGACAGTTTCGAGTTCAAGACGCGCGCGATGCACTGGCTCTACTCCGCCTCCCGCGAGATGTTCGACGGCTTTGACCCGCACCTCCCGCCCGTCTACGGCTTCGGCAAGAAATGGCGGTTCGCGCTCTGGGCGCTCGACCGCCAGCTGCACCGGATTGAGTCCCTGCGGGAACTCTTCTGCGAGAAGATCGCGAACCTTTCCCATTCCAAGAAACAGGAAGAAGAGAAGGGGACGGGCGCATGAACACGATCACGCTATTGCTTGTGCGTTTGCTGAACGGGCTGTACGGCGCAGTCCCCGCGCAGAAGGCATACGGGATGGGGGCGAGGCTGGGCGAACTGCTTTATCCGCTTTTCCCGGGACGGCGCAGGCTCTCTTCCGACAACATCCGCCAAGCCGGAATCACGGACGATCCGGACGAGGCGGACCGGATCGGGCGCAAGGCGTTCGGCCATTTGGCGGGACACATCTGTGAGGCGTTGAAGATCGGGGAGGTCGTCACGCCGGACAACTGGCGGGATCACATGGTGTACGAAGGACCGCAGGAGGTCTGGCATATTCTCGCCGAGACGCCGGAACGGCCGGTGATGATTTTGACGGGGCATCACGGAACGTGGGAGGCCGCCGTCCCGATCATCTCCGCTTTCCGCCCGATGATCGCCGTCGCCCGCCGCATGAACAACGGCGTGGTGGAACAGTTCCTTTCCAAGAAGCACTTCCGGGGCAACATCACCATCATCGGGAAGGAACACGGCTTCACGCCCGCCATCATCCGCCAGTGGAAAACGGAAAAGGCGGCGATGACGCTGGTCATGGATCAGCACGCGGGGAAAAAGCAGGGCGTTCGGGTGGACTTTCTGGGACGTCCCGCCTCTACGCACACCTCGCCGGCGCGGCTCTACCTGGCCTCCCGCGCACCGATGCTGGTCGGTTCGTTCATCCGCGAGGCGCCCTTCCAATACCGCATGATTTCGGCGGGGGACGCCTTTGAATACGCGCCGACGGGCGACCACGACCGGGACGTCCGCGAAATCCTCGCCGGCATCAACGAACGCCTCGGCAAGCTCATCCGCCGCTATCCGGAACAATACCTTTGGGCGCACCGCCGCTGGCGGTAAAAATAAAAAATCCGTTGAGACCGTTCGGCGGCCGCCGATAGCCATTGTTCGCCATCGGCAACCGTCGATTATTTTTCACGGCAACTTCGTGAGGGCTTCCGCGATTTCCTCGTCCGTCGGGATCTTATCGACCATCGTGCCGTCGTTGAAACTCTGGTACGCGGTCAAGTCGAAATAGCCCGTGCCGGTCAAGCCGAATACGATGTTCTCTTCGCGGTTCGCCTCCTTGCAGGCGAGGGCTTCGTTGACGGCGCCGAGAATCGCGTGGCTAGATTCCGGCGCGGGCAGGATGCCTTCCGTGCGAGCGAACATTTCCGCCGCCTTGAATACGGCGGTCTGTTCCACGCTCACGGCCTCCATCAATCCCTCGTCGTAGAGTTCGGAAAGGATGCTGCTCATGCCGTGGAAGCGGAGGCCGCCCGCGTGGCTCGGCGAGGGAATGAAACGGCTTCCGATCGTGTACATCTTCGCCAGCGGGCAGATGTTGCCCGTGTCGCAGAAATCGTAGGCGTAGCGTCCGCGTGTGAAGCTCGGGCACGAGGCTGGCTCGACAGCGATGATGCGGTAGTCCGCCTCGCCGCGAAGCTTCTCGCCCATGAACGGGGAGATGAGGCCGCCGAGGTTCGAGCCGCCGCCCGCGCAGCCGATGATGACGTCCGCCTTGACGCCGAGTTTGCGGAGTGCCATCTGTGTCTCCAGACCGATCACCGACTGGTGCAGAAGGACTTGCGACAAGACCGAGCCGAGGACGTAACGGTACCCCTCGTGCGTACAGGCCGCTTCAACCGCCTCCGAAATCGCGCAGCCGAGCGAACCGGTCGTGCCGGGGAAATCGGCGAGGATCTTACGGCCGACCGCCGTGGTGTCGGACGGGGAAGGCGTCACCTGGGCGCCGTAGGTGCGCATGACTTCGCGCCGGAAGGGCTTCTGCTCGTAGGAACATTTCACCATGAACACGCGGCAGTCAAGCCCGAAGAACGCACAGGCCATCGAGAGCGCGGTGCCCCACTGGCCGGCGCCGGTTTCCGTCGTGACGCCTTTCAAGCCCTGCTTCTTGGCGTAGTACGCCTGGGCGATGGCGGAATTCAACTTGTGGGAACCGGAGGTGTTGTTGCCCTCGAACTTGTAGTAGATGTGGGCGGGCGTCCCGAGCGCCTTTTCCAGGAAATAGGCGCGGACAAGCGGGGAAGGGCGGTACATCCGGTAGAACTCGCGGACGGGACGGGGAATGGGGATCTGCTGCGTATCGTTGTCCAGCTCCTGCGCGACCAGCTCGTCGCAGAATACCGTGCTCAACTCCGCCGCCGTCATCGGTTGGCGCGTCGCCGGGTTGAGAAGCGGCGCCGGCTTCGTCTTCATATCGGCGCGGACATTGTACCAGCACTCCGGAAGTTCATTCTCGGCAAGATACGTTTTGTAGGGAATCTCAGACATGGTTTTCCTCGCGGTGATGTTCCTGTGGGTGGAGGCGCGAACGGTCGCGCCTCAAAACGCCCGGAATGTTACTCTAAATAGAATCACCTGTCAAAATGATTTTGGCGTTTATTGAAAAGGTTGTCCAGAAAAGGGTTCTTCGGGTTATTGACAGTTCGGGTGGGGTGGTGTAAACTTTCTTCCACGTTTCGATTTCAAAGGAGAGACACATGCAAATTTCGATTTCCAACACGATGGAAGAGGCGAGCGCGCTCGCCGCGAAGTTGATTGAAGACGCGGTCCGGACGAATCCGTTCACGGTTCTCGGTCTGGCGACCGGAAGCACGCCGCTTCCGCTCTATGCCGAATTGGCCAAGGCTTGCAAGGAAGGGCTGGACTTCAGCCGCGTCCGTTCCTTCAACCTGGACGAGTATTACGGACTCGCGCCCGAGCATCCGCAGTCCTACCACTACTTCATGAAGGAGAACCTGTTCTCGAAGATCAACATCGATCTCAAGAACACGCGCGTCCCCGACGGCCTCGCGAAAGACGTCCCCGCCTTCTGCAAGGCGTATGAAGAGGAGATGAAGGCCGCCGGCGGCGTGGATATCCAGGTGCTCGGTATCGGCAGCGACGGGCACATCGGGTTCAACGAACCCGGATCTTCGCCTGTTTCGCGTACCCGCCTCGTCTCCCTCACCCGTCAGACCATCGTCGATAACACCCGCTTCTTCGCGAACGAGTCCGAAGTTCCGCGCCAGGCGATCTCGATGGGCATCGGCACGGTGATGGAAGCCCGCACCTGCCTGTTGCTGGCGTTCGGCAAGAACAAGGCGAAGGCGGTCAAAGGGATGGTCGAAGGCGGCATCTCGCAGTTCTGCCCCGCCTCCTTCCTGCAGATGCATGCGTCGGCGTACGTCTTTTTGGACGAGGACGCGGCGAGCGATCTGGAGTTGAAGGATTACTACAAGGAAATCGGGCTCTCCCGGTAATTCCGCCTATCGGGAGACGCCATGCGTGCGGTTGTGCAGAGGGTAGCCCGTGCATCCGTCACGGTAGGAGAGGAACGCCTTGCCGAAATCGGCAGGGGGTTCCTTGTCTTGCTTGGCATGACGCATGACGACACCGTGGACGATGCCGCGTGGATCTCCCGCAAGATTGCCGGGCTGCGTGTTTTCGACGACGAGGACGACCACATGAATCTCTCGCTCCGCGATGTGGGCGGAAGCGTCCTCGTTGTCTCGCAGTTCACCCTTTACGGCGACGCCGTGAAGGGCAACCGTCCCAGTTTTGTCGCGGCCGCCCGTCCCGAACAGGCCGAGCCGCTGTATCGTGCGGTCGTGGACAACCTCCGTGCGGAACTGGGGCGGGACCGTGTCGGGACCGGGCGTTTCGGCGCGGATATGCGCGTCGAACTGGTGAATGACGGTCCTGTTACCATTTTGCTGGAAGGGAAGGGGAACCGTGCCGGAGCCGCTTGAACAGCCTGTCCCTCAGACCCCGGCGGATCCTGCGGGGGAAGCGAGGGAGGAACCCGTTCCCGCCGGGACGGACGTGGAGCAAACCCCGCCGGTTAAACGGCGGCGTGGGCACCCCTTCCGTGAATGGGGCGGGGATGCGGCGATCGCGTTTTTTTCGCTTCTCGCGATTATTCTGGGGGCGCTCATCTGGTTCCAGCCGCCCTTGTTCCGTTCCTCCTCCCCGCGTGTGACGTATTCTTTTCTCGGCAAGGCGCGCCAGGACGCGATCCTCTATCGTCCGGTCGCGATGCCCACGCGGTACTACATCAAGCTTCCCTACGAGTTGCAGAAGACCTACCGCTGGTTTTCCGTGGATTTGCGGCGCGAAGTCTGCGCCATCTTTCCCGGGCCTTCCCGGAGTTTTTTCGGGCTTCCCGCCATCCGCCGGAGCGATCCCTTGGGGCTCGACTTGGAATTCCGCCATCTTGACAACTCGGAATGGCGTGTCGGTTTTTTTGAAGATTCCATTGTCTTTTCCAACGCCATCCTTTCCGTCCGTCTGGAAAACAACGCGAAGTAACGCACGCCCATCGGACAGACAAACAAGATCGCCATTCGGACGCGACGGGGCGCCTCCCTCCCTTTGTGGCCTTTGTGTTCTTTGCGGCTAGAACCACAGACCGACACAGACGCGACGCGCTTACGCTTGCGCCATTCGGAATCAAGGCGAGCGTTAGCGAAGCCTGTCCGTGTCCGTCCGTGGTTAAAAAATGTCAACGTGTCAAACCACTCGCGGTGCATCGCCGCGAATATGGGCTTGTAGGCGGTATCGAAATTCGCTATAATGGTCTCCGTCAAAACCCATGTAGGAAAGGACGAGAGAGGATGAAGAAAATCGCAAAATCGGGGTTTTCAGGGTACAGGAACACGCTTGCCGCCCTTGCGGTGATTGGTCTTGCGGGGACGATAACAGCCGCAGAAATACCCGCTGCGGATGCGCTGGCGCACCGCTGGCGGTTTAATGGGGATGTCGCGGATTCCGTGACGGGCACGGAAGCGAAGCAGATCGGCAAGCCGGAGCTTACGGCGGCGACGCTCGTCCTGCCCGGCGGCAAAAAAGGTTCGGGGGCGCTCGACCTCGGGACGGATCTGCTTCCGGCGGACGGCTCGGACGTCACGATCGAGGTGTGGGGGACGCTCAAGTCCGTCCATCCATGGGCGCGCATCTTCGACTACGGTTCGGACGACAAGAACTACTTTACGATGGCGTGGAGTTACTTCGACCAGCCTGGCACGGACAGCATCGAGATGTGCTGCGACGGAAAGAAGCGTTCTGCGTTCAAGACGCTGTGTCCGTACAAGGTCGGAACGCCGTACCACATCTCCGTGACGCTCATGAACAACGGGAACGGTTCCACGACGATGCGTGCGATGCGCCGCAATGCGAAGACCGGCGCAATCGAGCGTGAACACCGCCAGCTCTACAGCGGATGGACGCTTGCGTCCATCAAAAAGCCGCACCTACTTCTCGGCGGTTCGCAGTATGCGGCTGACGGCGACGCGGGCGCGGAGTATGACGAGGTTCGCGTATGGAAGGCCGTGTTGACCGACCGGCAGCTTGCGGCGAACGTCATCGCGGGACCGGACATCCTGCCCGCGAAAGTCTCCGTTTCGACGGAACGCGGCGCGAAGCCGGTCCCCGCTTTCATCTTCGGGCAGAACATCGAGCATACGCGCTCGGCGGTGCAGGGCGGGCTTTCCGCGCAGCTCGTCAAGAACCGCAAATTCGCCGGCAAGCCCTCGCGCATCGGTGTCGCGATGATGTGGAAGCCCTACGGTTCCAAGGCGTTATATCACCAGGCAGAGGGGCTCTCCTGCACGCGCCATGCGAAGCGCAGCCGGATGTTCCGAAAGAACGAGCGCGCCTCGCAGGTGATCGGGTGCCTTGACGAGAAGGGCGAGGCGGGCATCCGCCAGGAGGGGATCGGACTGCGCGGCGGAGTCGCGCACAACTTCAGGGCCGTCGTCAGCACGCTCCATCCCGTCGATACGCCCTTCGTGCTGCGTGTCGCCGCGAACGGAAAGCTCCTCGCCGAACGCGCGTTTACGGTGAACACAAAGAAGCGCGACGACTGGACGCGCATCGCGTTCGACTTCACGGTGGAGAAGGACGTCACGGCGGAGATTTCTATCGGCGTGAAGGGGAGGAAGTACGGGATTGTGGGCGCCGTCTCGGTGATGCCGGCGGACAACTTCCGCGGGATGCGCGCGGACGTGATCGAGCACCTGCGCGACATCGGCACCTCGATCGTCCGCTGGCCGGGCGGCAACTTCGCGGGCGAGTACCGCTGGCGCGACGGGCTCATCGCCGACCCTGACGAGCGCGCGCCGCTTCAGGCGTACACCGAGATCGAATCGCAACCCCATAGCCTCGGCTACGACTCGAACGACATCGGCATGGAGGACATCCTCGCACTCTGCGAGCGGATCGGGGCGCAGCCGTTTTTCACCCTCAACGCGACGTGGGAGGAACCGCAGGATTCCGCCGACTGGGTGAAGGCGTGCAGGGGGCGCGTGAAGCTGTGGTCGCTCGGAAACGAAATGGGCTATGGCCACATGGAGGGGCCTAAGGGCGCGAAGGGCTACACGGACATGGTGCGTCCTCACGCGGAGGCGATGCTCAAGGTCGATCCGACGCTCACGATCACGGCGTCGGGTCCGTACCCGTGGGGCGGGAACGACTGGATCGAGGACAGCGCCAAGGCGCTCAACGACGTCGCACCTGTGATCTCCTACCACCGCTACGACATCTGGAACGGCTGCATCTACGACTACACCACGCCCGAAAGCACGGAAAGGCTCTTCGCCGCCGTGTCGCAGTGCGTTGACAAGACGATGGACACGCTATGCGCCTTCCGTTCGCGCCTTCCGTGGAACATTGGAATATCCTACGACGAATGGAATCTCTGGTATATGTGGTATCGCAAGGAGGCCATCGTCGAGGGGCTTTATGCGGCGAAGATGCTCACGGGATTCATGCGCAGCTGGGAGGACGCGGGGCTCACGTACGTCTGCTACTTCCAGGCGATCAACGAGCAGGCGATCTGCGTGAGCCCGTTCGAGAGCCACCTTACGTCGCTCGGCGAGGCGATGCGCCTCTGGAAGGGGCACGTGGGCGGTGTCCCGGCGCGGACGGGACAAAGCCCGTCCCTCCCGGACAATGCCTTTGTCACGGATGCGCCGGACGGCACGCGCTACGTGACGTTCTACAACTTCTCGACCGTGGAGCCCTGCACGTTCCGTATCCCGACGGACGGGCGAGGGAAGATTGTCGCGGCGGAGACGCTTGTCCCGAACGGCTTGGAGAGCGGCTGCCGCTTTGAACGCAAGCCGGGAACCGGCAAGGTTGTCGGTGGATTCTACGAACTGACGCTCACACCCGCTTCCCTTTCCTGTGTGAGACTCGAGAAATGAAAAAACTCGTTTTCCGGGCGGTCGCGGTATTTTTTCTTGCGTCGCATGCGTTCGCGGCGCATACGGAGGGGGCGGCCGCCGCATATGCCGACAATGTGGCGTTCCCGGTGACGCTGGCGTATCCCGCCGGCGGCAAGCCGCAGGTGTTGCGGCTGGATCTCGGCGCACCGGGTTTCGGCGGTTACGCCGTCTTCGACGTCGCGTCCGTGAAAGGCAGTCCCGTGCTGCGGATCGCCTACGCGAACCATCCCGACGGTCTCGGCGAGAAGGGATGCTTCACCCGCGAGACGAGTGCCCGCTACCTCGGTCCGACGTTCGACATTCCCGCGCTCCCCGGCAACATCAACCGTCACGAAATCTACCACATCTGCCGCACAGGGCGGTTCGTCGCGCCTCTCATCCAGGGGCAGGAACGCTACGTGCGCGTCCAGTTGGACACGCCCGGTTCGGAGGTGACGCTTTCCTCCTTCAAGATCGAAAACGCGAAGGTGTTCCGCGAAGGGAAATTCACCGGGACGTTCAACTGCTCCGATCCTCGCCTCGACAAGCTCTGGCAGATCAGTGCGTGGACGTGCCAGATCGCCGCGTTTCCCGATCACAACGCCTGGAAGTGCGCGGGCGGGCGTCTTCTGCCGCGCAAACTGGAGGCGGCGCAGGGGGAGGGATGGTGCCGCAGGACCTCCCCGTGCGACGGCGTTCTGACGGTGGAATACGAATTCGATGCCAACCCGCACGTGCCGCAGGGACGTTTCCATATTCTCGCCGGTGACAGGCGTACCGAAACCGTGCAGACCTCCACGAATGAGATCAAGACGGCATCCGTCACGATCCGCAAGGGGGAACGGTTCGGTCTCGCGCTGGAGAAGGAGTCGTGGCCGGTCGTCCACAAGATGCAGATTGTCGGCGGCGGCGTGGTGCGTTGGCAGAGCCGTTTCGAGGAGGCGGACGGATTGGACGAATGGGATTTCCCGCGCACGGTGTCCTACGTCGCGGACGGCGCGAAGCGCGACAGGCTCATCTGGAGCGGCGACCTATGGTGGGCGGAACGGAATCTTTTTTATTCATTCCCTCCCGGCGACGAGCCGTATCTGCGCGGCTCGGTGGAACTCCTCGGCTTCAACCAGACGCCCGCCGGTTACGTCCACGCCTGTCCGTACGCGGAACGCGCCGCGCCGCCGGTGGACGGCGAATACGGCCCGTTTCCCTCCGACGAATTCGCCGCGTGGTTCGTGCCCGTCCTGCGCGACTACTACCTCTACTCCGGCGACGCGGCGACCCTGCGCAAGCTCTATCCGAACGTGTGCAAGTTGATGGACTACCTTGCCGCGCACACGGCAGAGGACGGTACGTTCATCCAACGCGCCGAGACGTCCAAACACGCCTGTAACCTCAAACTCGGCGACACGTCGCACCGCGCCTACATGGACATCCTTCTCTGGAAATGCTGCAAGGACGCGGCGGCGATGGCGGCGGATCTCGGCGATGATGCCGGACGCAACCGTTTCGAGACGTGGGCGGAGAAACTTTCGTCGGCGATCCGCTCCCGTTTCTGGAAAGAGGAACAGGGGTTCTTCGCGCTCTCCGACAAAATTCGCGGTTTCGGTTTCGAGGCGAACGCCCTCGCGCTCGCCGCCCGGTTCGCGACGCACGACGAAGCCCTCCGGATTGCGCCGCACCTGAAGCGTACCGGCCACGGGAAGTTCCAGGCGCTCGCCGCGCGCGGCTTGATGGAGTACGGGTTCACGGAAAGGGGGCTCAAGGCGATTGCCGCGCATAACTGGTTCAAACTTCTCGATCCCGCCTGGAAAGGGGCGCATACCACCACGGAGTGCATGGGGATGATCCGCAAGGGATGGGGCGACGAATCGCATCCCGACACGGCCATCGCGGGTCTGCTTTCTGCGGGGCTGCTGGGCGTTGTGCCGACTGCGCCGGGGTATGCGGAATTTTCCTTCCGCCCGCATCCGTGCGGCCGTGTTTCTTGGGCGAAGGGGAAGGTTCCCACACCGCACGGTGAAATCGATGCCGCGTGGCGGATGGAGGAGGGTAATCTTGTGGTGTCGCTCGTCGTTCCCAAGGGGACGACGGTATCGGTCGTGCTTCCGAAGTGTGAAGGGGTGACGTTGAATGGTGTCGAGGCGGTCGGCCTTGACGCGCTTGCGCCGGGCGAGTACGCGATGGTCGCGAAGAACGTGTCCCCGTCCGCCCTGGCCGATCCCGTTACGGATGATGCGGCCGGCGAATCGGAGAAGGAACTGCGCATCACGGCGTCGTCTTCGCACGAAGAAGGCGGGTGGAGTCTGCGGAATCTTACCAAGCCGATGAACGCGCGAAGGGCGAAGGGGTGGAGTACCAAGGCGCATGGAAGCGCGAAGACGGAAGCGTGGCTCAAGATCGATTTCGGCGCGGTGAAAAGCGTCGAACGGCTTGAACTGTGGGCGCGGGACGACACCCGGTCGGTGGACGGCGGCGTGGCGGGATTCCCGAAGTCGTTTGCGGTGGAGGGGGTGGACGAGTCGGGCGCGTGGCGCGTGCTGAAGGAATTCCGAAACGCCGCTCCGCCTGATCCCGTGAAGCCGTTTGTGGTGGACTTCTACACGGTAATCGGGTATCCTAAGGTGAAGTCTTTGCGTATCCGTGCAGAGGAACTGGGAACACCGGCAGCCGACGAGCCGAACGTCTGGCGGCTTCAATTCCGGCGCCTCTCCGTTACGCGGCAATGAGTGTACACGCTGTGTTTGTAACGCACAAAAGAAAGGAAACAGAGATGAAGACGTTTGTTCGGTTTGCCCGTTACGCCGTGATCACGGCCTGTTTCGCGGCCTCGGCCGCACCAACCCAGACGTTCAAGATCGAGAAGGGCCAGTACGTGCCGTTCGACGCGACCACGACCGTCAGTCTGGCGTGTCCCGACCCCGCCGCTGCGAAGTGGCTTCAGGCGCACTACAAGGAATGGTACGGCGATTATGCGCCGAAGGTGACGACTGGGCCGAGTTTCGTCGTTCCGCCGGAAAACAGCGAGGGCTACGCCGCCATTGTCGACGAAACGGGCGTGAAAATATCTGCCAATACGCTTGCGGGAACCCGCTGGGCGTCCTACACCCTGCGCCAGCTCGCCATCGCGAAGCGCGGCACGTTCAAGACGGAAGGGTATATCCTCCCGAAGCTCACGATCGAGGACTGTCCGCACCTCGCGTTCCGCGCAGTCCACCTGTGCTGGTTCCCGGAGGTGCGTCCGCAGCAGATGGAACGCGCCATCCGCCTCGCCGCGCTCCTGAAGTTCAACTACGCGATCATTGAGCCGTGGGGGATGTACAAGAGCGAGAAGCATCCGTGGTGGTCGTGGCCGCAAGCCAACCTCACGAAGTCCGAAGTGAAACGCCTCGTCGCCCTCGGAAAAGACATCGGCATCACGCTCATCCCGCAGATCAACTGCTACGGGCACGCCTCGGCGTCACGCGGCTGCACCATCAAGCACAGCGCGCTCGACATCCATCCGGAGTACGCGCCGCTGTACGAACCGGATGGATGGTGCTGGTGCCTCTCCAACCCCGAGACGCAGCGCGTGCTGCGCGAACTGATCGCGGAAATGCACGAGGATTTCGGCAATCCGCCGTACTTCCACATCGGTTGCGACGAGGCGTTCGGCGCGCAATCCTGTCCGGCGTGCGTCAAGACGCCTCACGGCGAGCTGGCGCTGAAGCACTTCAACGGCCTTTCGGCGTTTCTCAAGACACGCGGTGCGCGGGCGATGATGTGGCACGATATGTTGCTGGAGAAGTCCGATCCCCGCTGGGCGGGGTTCATCAAGTTCGGCAGGAAAGAGGCCTCCAGTATCCTTGCCGGGCTTTCCAAGGACATCATCATCTGCGACTGGCAGTACTGGGACAAGACCAAGGACAAGGATGGCAAGGACTGGCCCACGATGACGTACTTCGCGGACAAGGGGTTCTCTGTGGCGGGGTGTCCGTGGATGAACTACAAGGCGATGATGCCGATGGCGAAACATCTTGTGAAGATCAACGGCTTCGGTTTCATCGAGACCACCTGGCACCGCTTGCGCGGCAAGGACTGGGAGAACATGTACAAGCTTGGGGCTTATGCCGCATGGGGCTCGCCCGTCTCGCACGACGTCTCCTTCCAGCGTTCCCTGCGCCTCGTCGGGAATGACATGAAGGTGACGGACTACCTCGACACGGGATACCTCAACAACCAGGTTCCCCCCGCCTGGTGGGCGAATTAGCCGGGTAACGGGCGCATCCCTCCCCCCCGTCGGCGGGGAGGGCGCGTGTCCCCACGCGCCGCATGGGAACGGCGCGACAAACCCCGTCTTTGGTCTCTCGCGGAGGCGGGGAGGGTCGCGCCCCGTCGCGACCGCCTGTCGTGCGGTTTTTTAATAACGTGAAAAACCGTAATGCTCCTTGAGGAGGGAGCGGGGGATTTCCTTGACGAAACGCGAGGGTTTACAGAAGAACGTGCTGCCGTCGCGCATGACGCGCATGGAGGGCGAGGCGATCACAAGTTCGTCCTTCGCCCGGGTCACCGCGACATAGAACAGGCGGCGTTCCTCGGAATCGTCGGAAGAGGATTCCACGGCTTTCGAGGAGGGGAACATGCTCTCGCTGGCCCAGATGACGAAGACGACCGGCCATTCCAGACCCTTCGCCTGATGCACCGTGCTGAGGTACAGTCGCGGCGTTTCATCCTCCTGCATCTGCGCGTATTCGGCATCGACGTTGGTCAACAGCGAGACTTCCTCCAAAAATCCGAGAACGCCGCGCGGGTGCTTCTCGATCTGCCGGGCTAGTTCGCGCACGTCCTCCTCGCGGTCTTCGGCGTTGTCGTAGGTGCGTTGTAAATAGCCGCTGTAAAACACGTCGCACAATCGGCGGAGAATTTCGGCGCCCAGCCGTCCTCCGTCCTGCCCGTCTGCGCCGCGCGCCGCGTGATAGTCGGCGAAGAGGGCGAGGACGGGTTGGAGGGTATCGCGGGCGGCGGAAGGCGCGGCGGCGAGCAACGCCGCACGGGCTTCCTCGCTGGCGGCGTCGAAACGCGAACCGAGTTTCACCCAGTATTTCTCGACACTTTTTTCGCCGATTTTCGGGAAGAGGCAGAGGAAACGGAGAAAAGCCAGATAGTCGCGTGGATTCTCGCAGAGGCGCAGGAACGCGATCACGTCTTTCGCGTGCGCCTGTTCAAAGACGCCGACGCCGGAGGTGATACGGAAGGGTAGGCGCGTCCGTCCCAGCATCATCTGGAGTTCGATGGAATGGTAGTGGGCGCGGTAAAGGACCGCCATGTCGCCGAGGGAATACCCTTCATCCAGGTAGCGGCGCACCAGGCTGGTGACGGCGTATGCCTGTTCTTCGCCGTCGCGGAGAAAATAAACCTGCGGCTTGCGCCGGCCGGGGCGCGTGGGGCGGAGGGTCTTCTGGAACTGTTCCGGGTTTCCGCAGATACAGGCGTTGGCGACGTTCAGGATGTCGGGTGTGCTGCGGTAGTTCCGCTCCAGCTTGATGATCTTCGCGTCGGGCCAGCGGCGGGGGAAGTCCATGATGTTGCGGAAGTTCGCGCCGCGCCAGGAATAGATGCACTGGAAATCGTCGCCGACGACCATCAGGTTCCGGTTCTTTTCGGCGAGGAGATCGACCATCTGCGCCTGGATCAGGTTCGTGTCCTGGTATTCATCGACAAGGATGTAGCGGAATTTCCGCTGGTAGAATTCGCAGACGTCGGGATGTTCGCGCAGAAGGCGCAGACCGTTGACCAGAAGGTCGTCGAAATCCATCGCGTCCAGTTCGCGTTTCTTCTCCTCGTACCGGTGCGCGATGTCGTGGATCTTGTTTCCGTGGAACAGCACCTCCTCGGAACTCTCGGCGAGGACGTCGGCGAGGGGGATCGCCCGGTTCGCGGCGGAACTGATGAGCGAGGCGATGACTTCGCGTTTCGGGAAATCGCGTTTCTGCGTGACGACGGCGCGGATGCACTGGTCGATCAGGGAACGGGAATCGTCCTGGTCGAGGATGGTGAAATCGTTCGCATAGCCGAGCCGTTTGGCGAAATGCCGAAGGAAACGGTTGCAGATGTGGTGGAAGGTGCCGTTCCAGAGTGTGCCGACCGCGTCGCCGACCTGCTCCCGCGCGCGCTCGATCATCTCCCTCGCGGCGCGGTTCGTGAACGTCAGGAGAAGGATATTCTCCGGATCCACCCCGCTTTCCGTCAAGTAGGAGACCCGGTAGACGAGGGTGCGCGTCTTCCCCGTGCCGGCGGCGGCAAGGACAAGCAGGGGGCCGTCCCCCGCCGTGGCTGCCGCGCACTGTTCCGGGTTCAGCAGTTTGGCGTAATCCGTCATGGGCATCAGAAACGCAGACCGCCCGAATAACGGGATTTCACGTTCGCCAACGCCCTTGCGTAACGGGTTTCTGCCTCGCGGGGGGTGATTTTCAACGCCTTCGCGCAGGCGATGTTGTTCATGCCCTTGAAGAGACGGAGGTCCAGAATCTGGCGGTCCTGCTCGGAAAGCTCGTCGATGATTTTGTGGATGGCGGCGTACGGATCGGAACGCACCATGCGGATGTGGCTTTCGTCCTTCATGCCGGACATGTCGATATCGACTTTTTGCTCCGAAGAGGCGGCGATCTGGTCGGTGTGGTGTTTCTTCTCGAGGGCGAGGATGTCGTCCAGCATCATGGAGAGGAAACGTTCGCGGATCGGCTTGCCGGAGGGAAACTCCGCCAGATTCGCCGCCGCCCGGTAATACGTCTCCTGCACGACGTCCGCCGGCGGCACGATCTGCTTCAGCGCCTCGCTCATGTTCTTCCCGGCGGATGTCGTCATCTCGTTCCGGATCCGCATGAAGGCTGCGGCGAACTCGTCAATGGTCATTTCGTTGCTTGCTTTCATGGGTACTAGTTTACGGCTTATAGCCCTTCCGCGCAAGAAGCAAATTTCGAGAAAACGACAAGATCCTTCTGGAACAGGGCAAGGGCGTTTCGGGTCGTCACTTCGGCGATGCGGGCGCAATCCGTGTTGCGGACGGCGGCGAGACAGGCCGCGACGTGCGGGACGAAGGCCGGCTCGTTCCGTTTCCCGCGCATCGGCACCGGGGCGAGGTAGGGGGAGTCGGTCTCGATCAGGAGGCGGTCTTCCGGGATCTCCGCCGCCACGGCGCGGAGCGGGTCTGCGTTGCGGAAGGTGACGATGCCGCTGAAGCTGATGGCGAAATTCCGTGCGAGCAGTTCGCGGGCGAATTCCATCCCGCCCGTGTAACAATGGATGACGCCGCGAAGCCCCTTCCGCGTTTTCTGCGGAACCGCGTCGAGCGAACGCAGCGTTTCCGCGTCCGCCTCCCGCGTGTGGACGCTGACGGGGAGTCCGCAGCTGTCCGCGAACCGCAGCTGGGCTTCGAAAAGCGCCTGTTGCGCGGGCATATCCGCGTTTTCCCAGTGGGTGTCGAGACCGATCTCCCCGACGCAGGAGAGGCGCGTTTCCCGGCCTTCCTTCACGAACGGCTTCAGGAGCTGGATCGCGTTGTCCGGGGTGAGGCTTCCGCTTGTCGAATAGTCGTATCCGCGCGCAAGAAAACATTGTTGCGGCGCGGCGCGGAAGGCGGCGACCGCGCCTGTGTTCGTTTCCGGATCGCACCCGATCGCCAGGACGTGCGCCACGCCGGCTTCGCGCGCCCGCGCCAGGATGCCGGGGGTGTCGCCCGAAAGGGGGAAGTGGCAGTGCGAATCAAAAAAGACGGGCGTTACCATTGGTGGTCTCCTGAGGTGACTTCGACCCAGCGGTTCAGGCGGGCGGTCCAGACGCGGACGGTGACGCCGCCAATCCAAGGCCGGACACGCCCCGCAAGTTTTCGGAAGGCAGTATGACACATATCGGGACAAAAGACAAGGTTGTTTTAGGTCGAAAATACCCCGGAAATAGGGGCAAAACCGGCGTCGGGGAAAGCGCCGGATAAGGGAAACGGGGCGGCGGCGGGGGAGAACGGGGAAGGGGAGGGGCGGGAACGGTAAAAAAAGAGGTGAAAAAGAGATTTTTGCGCATATATTGTGTGCCGAAACGAGGGCTACCGCTATATATAGCGTGTTGATAAATTGTAGAAAAACACCAGAATGGGGTGTTTAGCCCCCCTTTTTCGTCGATTTTGAAAATAATCGGAAAAAAATCTTCCATCGTCCCGCGAAGTCGGCTAGAGTAATCCCGATTTCCCTAGGGGAAGGTGGTCGCGGAGGGCTCCGCGACACCGGAATTTGAAAAAAAGGCGGGCCGCACGGCGGTTCCGCGGGAGAACAAGGGGTGTTAAACCGATGAAGATCATCAAACGAGACGGGACGGAGACGGATTTTGACAGACGGAAGATCGCGGACGCGATCCGCAAGGCGAACCGGGCGGGGGTGCCGGAGCTTTCGGACGAGTGGATCGACACGCTGGCGCTGACGATCGAAAAGGACTGCCAGAAGCTGAACCGGGCGATCTACGTTGAGGAAGTCCAGGATTTCGTCGAGTCCGGCATTATGAAACTCGGCGCGTTCGAAGTCGCCAAGCGGTATATCCGCTACCGCCATCAGCGGAACCTGACGCGCAAGGCGAACAGCACGGACAAGTCCATCCTCTCGCTCATTGAAAGCAACAACGAAGAGATCAAGCAAGAGAATTCGAACAAGAACCCGGTGGTCAATTCGGTCCAGCGCGATTACATGGCCGGCGAGGTGAGCAAGGACCTGACGCGCCGGCTGTTCCTCCCGGCGGATATTGTGCAGGCCCATGAGGAGGGGTTGATCCATTTCCACGACGCGGACTACTTCGCGCAGCACATGCACAACTGCGACCTCGTCAACCTGGAGGATATGCTGCAGAACGGGACCGTCATCAGCGGTACGATGATCGAGAAGCCCCATTCCTTCTCCACCGCCTGTAACATCGCCACGCAGATTATCGCGCAGGTCGCCTCCAACCAGTACGGCGGCCAGTCGATCAGCCTTACCCACCTGATGCCTTTCGTCCAGGTTTCCCGCGAAAAGATCACCAGGGCGGTCGAGAAGGAGGCGGCGATGCTGGGCGGGAACCCGGATTCCGAGGCGGTTTCGAAAATCGTCGAAGAGCGCCTTCGCGAAGAGATCAAGAAGGGGATCCAGACTATCCAGTATCAGCTGGTGACGTTGTTGACGACCAACGGGCAGGCGCCGTTCGTCACGATCTTCATGTACCTGAACGAGGCGCGCAGCGAACGCGAAAAGGCCGATCTCGCGCTTGTGATCGAGGAGATGCTGAACCAGCGTATCGAGGGTGTCAAGAACGAGGTCGGCGCCTACGTCACGCCCGCCTTCCCGAAACTGATCTACGTGTTGGAAGAGGACAACATCCGCGAGGATTCGCCCTACTACTACCTGACGAAGCTCGCCGCGAAATGTACGGCCAAGCGCATGGTCCCCGATTACATCTCCGAGAAGATGATGCTGGAGCTGAAGGTCGATAAGACCGGCGAGGGTCGTTGCTACACCTGTATGGGATGCCGCTCCTTCCTGACCCCGTACGTCGATGAGAACGGCAAGCCGAAATATTACGGGCGTTTCAACCAGGGGGTGGTGACGATCAACCTGGTCGATGTCGCCTGCAGCGCCGGGCGCGGCAAGCTGGACGAATTCTGGAAGATCCTGGACGAGCGACTGGAACTCTGCCACCGCGCCCTCCAGACCCGCCACAAACGTCTGCGCGGCACGCTCTCCGACGCCGCCCCGATCCTTTGGCAGCACGGCGCGCTCGCCCGCCTCGCCAAGGGCGAGAAGATCGACAAGCTCCTCTACGGCGGCTACTCCACCATCTCGCTCGGCTACGCCGGCCTCTGGGAGTGCGTCTACGAGTTGAACGGCAAGAAACTCACCGAACCCGAAGGCGAGGAGCTTGGCCTTGAGATCATGAAGGCGTTGAACGCCGCCTGCGCCAAGTGGAAGAAGGCCGAGAACATGGACTACTCGCTCTACGGCACCCCGCTGGAATCCACGACCTACAAGTTCGCGAAAGCCCTCCAGAAGCGGTTCGGCGTCATCCCCGGCGTCACCGACAAGAGCTACATCACGAACAGCTACCACGTCCACGTGACCGAGCCGATCGATGCGTTCGACAAGCTCATCCTGGAGAGCAAGTTCCAGAAGCTCTCCCCCGGCGGCGCGATCTCCTACGTCGAAGTCCCCAATATGCAGGACAACATCGAGGCGGTCCTCTCCGTGATGAAGTTCATCTACGACCACATCATGTACGCCGAGCTGAACACGAAATCGGACTACTGCCAGGATTGCGGGTACGACGGCGAAATCAAGATCGTCGAAGATGACGGCAAGCTCTACTGGGAGTGCCCGAAGTGCGGGAACCGCGACACCTCCAAACTCAATGTCGCCCGCCGCACCTGCGGGTATATCGGCACCCAGTTCTGGAACCAGGGACGCACGCAGGAAATCAAAGAACGCGTCCTGCACCTGTAGCCCCGGACCGCCTCCTTCCGCGCGCGACGCGGCGTCTGTTTTGGACGAACGCCGCGTCGTGCGGGTAGAACCGCCATGAACTATTCCGAAATCAAAAATTTCGACATCGCCAACGGACTCGGCGTCCGCGTTTCCCTGTTTGTTTCGGGATGCCGGAACGCCTGTCCCGGCTGTTTCAATCCGTCTACGTGGGATTTCGCCGCCGGAAGACCGTTCACGGAGGCGGTGGCGGACGACCTCCTGCGGATGCTGGAACCGGATTACATACGCGGGCTGACCCTGCTGGGCGGCGAACCGTTCGAGCCGGAAAACCAGCGCGTCCTGCTTCCCTTCCTGGAACGGGTCCGGCGCGAACGCCCGGAGAAGGATGTCTGGTGTTTTTCAGGCTTCACGTTCGAGGAGTTGTGTTCCGGCGCTTCGCGCTGTTGTACGGAAGATACGGAACCGATGCTCGCCCTCCTCGATGTCTTGGTGGATGGACGTTTCGTGGCGGAGAAAAAAGACATATCCCTCCGTTTCCGCGGTTCCTCGAATCAGCGGATTCTAGACGTCCCCGCCTCCCTCAAGACCGGCACCCCCGTCCCTTGGCACTCCCTCCCGTGAGGGACGTTAGCCGCGAATCCATCCGTTTGTTTTAGCCACAAAGGACACAAAGAACACAAAGGTATGGGGCGTCACGCTCCGCGTCTCCGCGTGAGATAAAAACGACAACATGGACAACAAGGGACAACAAAAAGGTTGTCCCGGTTGTCTCCTTTACAAGGAAACGCGGGCGGACTGGGAGGGCGCGTGTCCCCACGCGCCGTGTACGCGGCAGTCGCGGCGGTTGAGGACAACCGCCCTCCCGTTTCAAATGACCCGAAGGAGGGAGGGGGCGTGTCCCCACGCGCCGTGTACGCGGCAAGTCGCGGCGGTTGAGGACAACCGCCCTCCCGTTTCAAATGCCCCGAAGGAGGGAGGGCGCGTGTCCCCACGCGCCGTGTGGGAACTGTAAACACGCAGATTTGTTCGCGGCTAACACCGTTCACGGGAACGTGGCCGGTCAATCGATTTGTGTCAATTTGTGGTTTATTTATTTCGATCCCGTTTTTTCCGATTGTACGATTCGCGGATGCGCCCGCGAAAACGTTTAAAGCAAAATGGGGCTTGCCATGCGCGGAGGAGTTTGGTATCGTTCCTTCTGTCCACTTGAGAAAGCCCTTCGGACACAGACATCGGAGGAGGTGTTGTGTTTTCCTCGCCGCTTCCGATTCTGAAACAGGGAAAAGCGAAGGAAAAAGCAATGAAGAAACTGTGGATGACCGTCTTTGGCTGTATCTTGTACACACTTCCAATCTGGGCTGACATGGAGATAGTCGGTGGCTTCATGTTGACATACCGCCTCAACGGCGACACGGCGGAGATTTACCGCGTCGTCCCCGTCTCCGCCTCTCCCTCCCCGTCGAGCGAGTTGACGATTCCCGACACCCTCGGCGGCAAGCCGGTGACGAGCATCGGGGAGCATGCGTTCAAGTCTCTCTCGCTGACGAGCGTGACGATTCCGGGTTCGGTGACGAGTATCGGAGGGGGGCGTTCTATGATTGCGACGCGTTAACGAGCGTGACGATTCCGGAATCGGTGACGAATATCGGAGGGGGGCGTTCTATGATTGCGACGCGTTAACGAGCGTGACGATTCCGGAATCGGTGACGAATATCGGAGATAATGCGTTCGGTAATTGCATTAGACTGACGAGCGTGACGATCCCGGGTTCGGTGACGAGTATCGGGTCTAGTGCGTTCTCTTATTGCTATCACTTGAAGAGCGTGACGATTGGAAACGGTGTGACGAGCATCGGGGAGTATGCATTCCGCGATTGCAGCGAACTGACGAGCGTGACGATCGGCAACGGCGTGGCGAGCATCGGGAAGAGTGCGTTCGAATGTTGCAGTATGTTGACGAGCGTGACAATCCCGAGTTCGGTTCGATTCATCGGGGAGTATGCGTTCAATGTCTGCGAGGCTCTAGAGACGGTCATCTTTAAAGGCAATATGAACGCGATAAACATGGATCTAACGTCTGCGTTTAGACATACGCCGTGGCTTGACGCCTGGGGGAAAAGCAACAATGGCTCCGACGCTACCGAAATCTTCGAGTCGGGGGAGGCCCAGACCGGCACTTTCGCGGGTAACGCCCAGTACACGGGCTGGCTGAACGACGCGGACGGCAACCTCGTCGGGACGGTCACCGTCAAGGCGGCGAAGCCGAACGCGAAGACGAAGGCGTCGAAACTGACCGCGACGGTCGTCATGCTCGCCGACGGCAAGAAGCTGACCTTCAGCGGGACGGCGACCGCCGGCGTGGGCGTTGCAACCGCCAGCCTGACCGGCAAGGGCGGTCCGCTTGCCTTGACGCTCTCGGACGATTCGGTTACCGGCACGTTCGGCGCCTACACGGTCGAGGCGGCGAAGAACGTCTTCACGTCGAAGGATTCCGGCGACAAGGCGTCCGCCGCCATCGTCGCGAAGAAGACCTGGACGGCGACGCTCGCCTCCGCGAAGGGGTACACGCCCTTCACGATCGCCGTGGCGGCGAAGGGCAAGGCGAAGGTCACGGGCGTCCTGCCCGACGGCACGAAGGTCTCCGTCTCGGCGCAGGCCGTCGTGGGCGACGGCGGGCGTTGGGCGGTCCCGGTGATGTACGCGAAGAAATCCCGGTTCGGGTTCGTCGCCTGGTTCGAGAAGGGCGCGGACGGGCAGACGGCGCTCACGGACGTTTCCGACCTGACGCCGCTCCGCGGCCCGAAGGGCGCCGTCACGGAGTGGGCGGCTGACCTCGACG